>NZ_JARWQD010000173.1 GCF_029869545.1 Nocardia wallacei
GGCCCGCCAACCACTCTCCCCGGGGCCCCCCCGGGGGGGGGCCCAAAACCCCCTTCAAAATTTCGGGGGCGGCCCCCACCGGCGGCCGCCCCCCCGGCACCGCTACGAAGCCATGTTGCGGGAGCGGCCGAACAGCAGCCCGTAGACGAGCGCGCCGAGCGCACCACCCACGAGCGGGAACACCACGAACACCCAGACCTGCGCCAGCGCACCGTCCTGATAGGGCGCGACGGCCAGGCTGCGCGCCGGGTTGACCGAGGTGTTGTCGATCGGGATCGAGATCAGGTGGATGACCGCGAGCGTGATGCCGATGGACACCCCGGCCAGCGGAACGTCGGACAGCTGATCGGTGGACGCCAGCACGACGAACACCAGCAGCGCGGTCAGTACCACCTCCACGGTGATCGCGGCGGCCAACCCGTACCCGTTCTGCGTGAGCGTGCCGATCGGCCCGTCGAGTTCCACCTTCGACGGGCTGTGCGCACCCCAGCCGTTGGCGCCGAGACCGTCCCGAATCCGGTTGTAGGACGGCAGGTTCTGCGCCAGCGCGTAGACCACGGCACCGGAGGCGAACCCGCCGATCAGCTGTGCCACAACGTAATTGATCGCCGTCACCGCGCCGATCCGGCCGAGCAGCAGCTGCCCCACCGTCACCGCCGGATTCACATGGCAGCCGGACACGGGGCCGATCGAATACACCAGGAACAGCAGCGTGAACCCGAACGCCAGCGCCACCCCGAGCGCGCCGACCCGCTCCCCCGCGATCACCGCGGTACCGACACCGCCCAGCACCAGCACGAAGGTGCCGATCGCCTCGGCGAGCAATTTGCGGATCAGCGGAACCGGCCGCCGCTCGACGTCCTCCTCGACAACTTCCTGAGCAGTCGGAGACATCTGCCACCTTCCCCTTTCGTGCCGACCATCGAGAGCAGGTACTACGCGGAGAATTCGTGAACGTACGACCGGTAGGGGTCGCTCCCGTCGGACGCTACGCGAGCCGGGCCCGCTCCACAACGATCCCGCGCGGCCGCGCCGCGCTCAGCGAGGCTCGAGGCGGACCGGGAGGGCGAGCGGGCCGGTGGTGCTGATCTGCATCGCGTACGGCAGATCCGCCGGATCGCGGGCGAGTTCCAGGCGCGGGAAGTGCGTGAACAGCGCCGACAGGGCGATGCGGCTCTCCAGCCGGGCCAGCGGCGCGCCGAGACAGAAGTGCGGGCCGCGGCCGAAGGCCAGCTGATCGCGGTGGTCGTGATCGATATCGAAGGTGTCCGCGTCCGGATAGTGCCGTGCGTCCCTGCCCACGCCGCCGGTCCACAGCACCATGCTGCCCGCCGGGATGTCGACGTCGGCGACCGTGACGTCGGAACGGGCGTAGCGCATCAGCGCGCCGACGACCGACGAGTCGTAGCGCAGCACCTCCTCCACCACATCCGCCCACCGCGCCTCCGCGACCGCCCGGGCCCGCTGCTCGGGATGGGTGCACAGCACCACGATGGCGTTGCTCAGCAGGTGCACGGTCGTCTCGTGCCCCGCCACGATCACCAGCCAGAGCATGTTGATCAGTTCCTCGGTGGTGAGGTCGTTGTCCGCGTTGGCCTGCAGCAGCGCGGAGGTGAGGTCGTCGCCCGGCTCGCGGCCCTTGCGCTCGAGCAACTCGGTGAAATAGCCGATCATGCCGAGCATCGCGCCCTGGGCCTCCTCGGCGGTGGCGGTGGCCGACACGATCGCGGCGGTCCAGTCCTTGATCTGCGGCTGCTCGCTCGGCGGCACCCCGAACAGCGCGCAGATCACCCGGACCGGCAGCGGTGTCGTGAAGTGCGAGACCAGGTCGACCTCGTCATCCTCGGGGAAGTCCGCGATGAGATCCTCGGCGATCTTCCCGATGTCCGGTTCCAGACCCGCGATCCGGGCGGGCGTGAAGGCTTGGCCGATCGTCTTGCGCAGCCGCCGATGCTCGAGGCCGTCCAGGTTGAGCATGTGGTCGATATCGGTCAGGGCGCGCAGCGGCCAGTCCGCCGGGATGGTGCCGTCGCGCAGCGCCGGGCAGTTCGCCGCGTTCTTGCTGAACAGTTTGTCGTCGAGGACCGTGCTCACCGCCCGGTAGCTGACCGCGACATAGGCCGGGACACCCCCGGGCAGTTCGATCGGGACGACTTCGCCGCCCGCCCGAATCCGGGCATAGGTCGCATGGATGGATTCCCCAGCGGTTGGCAGCTGGATGACTGATTCGGTCATGGTGTCTCCCCAGTGGTTTGCGGCCGACGTCCAGGAGTGTGAACCCCCAGCGCAGGCGGCGACAGCCGTCGCGGGATCTCCTGCCCGGCACCGGAATCCGCGGGCATCAAAACGTAAGTGGCCGACGTCCGGCACCGTCGCCGGAGAAGAGGCATGAAAGCAGGTAGATTTCCTGCATCGGCATGCTTCCGACCGGGGCGATTTCACCCCGAACCGTGACAGCTGGTAACCTCGATCGTCGGCGCGGCGCTACCCAGCCGGTGTAGTGCGCCCACAGACTTCCCGAAGCATGACACCGAACTGACGACAGGAATCAGAGGAACAAGCGTGGCCAATATCAAGTCCCAGATGAAGCGGATCCGCACCAACGAGGCGGCGCGGCAGCGCAACCAGTCGGTGAAGTCCGCGCTGCGCACCTCGATCCGCAAGTTCCGCGAGGCCGCCGCGGCCGGTGAGAAGGAGAAGGCGCAGGCGCTGCTGCTGTCCGCCAGC
This sequence comes from Nocardia wallacei, assembly GCF_029869545.1. Lineage (GTDB taxonomy): Bacteria > Actinomycetota > Actinomycetes > Mycobacteriales > Mycobacteriaceae > Nocardia > Nocardia wallacei_A. The sequence continues at coordinate 2,728 of NZ_JARWQD010000173.1, forward strand.
CGCGACCTCGACAAGGCCGCCTCGAAGGGCGTCATCCACGCCAACCAGGCCGCCAACAAGAAGTCGGCGCTGTCGCTGGCCTTCAACAAGCTGGGCTGAGCCCGCGCGGTAGTCGCTACCGCACATACTTTCGCAACGCCGCCGTGGCAGAGGGTCTGTAAGCACAGACGACCACGGCGGCTTTTGTCGTGTCCGGCAGCATGATTCGCCCGGCGCGGGCGGGTCGGCTACCGTGGGCGGATGACGGGGGGGCATGGCGCAGGATCGCGGTGGCGGTCGCGGCGGGGGTGGTACTGGCCGGATGCGGCGAATCATCTTCTCCCCCACCCCCTTCCGAGCCTCCGCCCGAGCCGGTGGCGATGGAGTTGCCGGGCGCGCGGCCGCCGGGCGCGCACGGACAGCTCGACACCGCGCGCAATCCCGACTGGATGGGCGCCCTGCCCGACGATCGGCCGCTGAGCCGGATGTCGATTCCCGGCACCCACGACACCCTGTCGATCCACGGCGGTCGGGCCGGGCCCGCGGTGGTCACCCAGGAGGGGTTCGACACCGGTTGCGCTGACGCCAACTGCATTTCGAGGCAGAGCCTGCGCGTTCAGCTGGAGGCCGGTATCCGGGCCCTCGACATCCGGGTGCGCCGCGACGAGGCCGATGCGCTGGCCGTCCACCACGGGTCGTTCTACCAGCAGGCGAACCTCGACGACGTGCTGGGCGTGGTCGACGACTTCCTGACCCGGCATCCGGGCGAGACCGTGCTGATGCGGGTGAAGGCCGAATGCGGGGCCGAGGGCATCCCCTTCGGCTGTGTGGACGCCGGTGGCGTGAAGCCCGACCTGGCCCGCATCGACCGGGCGCTGGCCTCGTCCCCGCGGATCTGGCTCCCCTCCGCCACCGGCCGCGCCGAGATTCCGCCGCTGCGGGAGGTGCGCGGCAGAATCGTCATCACGCAGTTCGCCGGTGTCGACCGCGGCGAGACGCGCGGCCTCCCCCTCGACGAGCAAGACCTGTGGGACGGCCCGGACCGGGAGACCAAATGGGCCGCGATCGCCGCCCACCTGGACAAGGCGGCCACCGCCCCGCCCTCCACCCTCACCGTCAACTACCTGTCCGCCAACGGCGCCCCCGACCCCACCAAACTCCCCACCCGCTACGCCTCCTACGAAAACCAGCACACCCTCGACCATCTGCGCAGCAGGCCCGGGGCACCCGCAGGCATACTCATGACGGACTTCCCCGGCCCGGCCCTGGTCAGCGAGATAGTCCGCCACAACGTCGCATAGCGAGATCTACGTAGCTGCAATAGCTGCAATGCATGCATTGCAGCTATACTGGACTCATGACGGCACTTACGATCCGAGACGTCCCGGACGACGTTCTGAGAACCGTGAAGATCCACGCCGCACAGGTGGGCCGATCGCTCCAGGCATATATGCTCGCGCTTCTCGAACACGATGCCGCGCAGGCGAATCCGCTGATCCCTGTCGGCGAGACACGTGGTGAACGCGCGGTTCGCCGTGCCCGCGGCACAGCGAACAACCCGCAGACACGTGGGCTGTCCACCGATCAGCTCATGGAACTGCTGCGCGGTGCCTAGAACCCTCGTCGACACCTGCGTGCTTCTCGACATGCTCGGCGACGATCCGGTGTGGGGGAACTGGTCCACCGAACGGATCCGTGCGGCGATCGACGACGAGGGTATCGTGATCAACCCGATCGTGTACGCGGAGGTATCCATCCACTTCGCGAACATCGAAGATCTCGAGGCGGCACTGCCCGCGGAGGATTTCTGCCGCGAGGGCTTACCGTGGGAGGCGGGGTTCCTCGCCGGGCGGGCATTCCTGCAGTATCGGCAGAAGGGTGGCGCCAAGACTTCCCCCCTTCCCGACTTCTATATCGGGGCGCACGCGCTCCTCGACGGTTATCGGTTGCTGACGCGCAATCGCGAGGACTTCCGGAGCTACTTCCCTGCCTTGGAGATCGTCGCACCGGGCTGACTCGCCTCAGGCGCTGCCGTGCAGGTCGAGGATCTTGGTGAGGGCGTGTTCGAGGGCGAAGTCGGTGTCGGCGGCGCCGCCCTTGACATCGGCGTTCAGGGTGGCGACGACCTGCAGGGCGGTGCCGATGGTGGCGGGGGTCCAGCCGCGGGCCTGGCCCTGGGCCTTCTTGACCTTCCACGGGGGCATGCCCAGCGTCGAGGCGAGCTTGAAGGGGTCGCCGCGCCCGGCCGAGCCGACGCGGGCGATGGTGTGCACCGAATCGGCGAGGGCGTCGGCGAGCAGGACGGCCGGGACGCCGCGGTCGGTGGCCCAGCGCAGGGCCTCCATGGCACCCGGGCGGTCGCCGGAGACGGCGAGTTCGGCGACGTCGAAACCGGTCACCTCGGCGCGGCCGGAGTAGTAGCGGCGGACGGCGCCGACATCGACCCGGCCGCCGGTATCGGCGACCAGCTGTGAGCAGGCGGCGGCAAGTTCTCGCAGATCCGAGCCGACGGCCTCCAGCACCGTCTGCACCACCTCGGCGGGCACCCGGACCCCGGCGGCACGGAATTCGTTGCGTACGAACTCGATTCGCTCGCCGGTCTTGGTGATCTTGGCGCACTGGTGCACCTCGGCGCCCGCCTTCTGCAGCGCGGGGGCCAGCGCCTTGGCGCGGCCGCCGCCGGTATGCAGAATCACGAGCACCACGCCCTCGGGCGGCGACGAGGCCGCGTCGGTGATCACGGCGACCGCCTCCTTGCCCGCCTCGGCCGCCGACTCCAGGATGATCACCCGATCCTCGGCGAACAACGACGGGCTGAGCAGCTCCGCCAGCTCGGACGTGCTGGCATCACCGGCGCGCATCCGGTCCACGGGTAGCGATTCCGGGTCCGGGGCGACGGCGCGTACCCGGGCGACGATCGCGGCGACCGCGCGATCGATCAGCAATTCTTCCTCACCGAGCACGAGATGGACGGGTGCGAGGCGTTCGGTCACGGCGACGATCCTACGGGTGCCCACCGACAGCCCCACCACCACTACGGCCTCGTCCCACACCTCTCGCACGGAAGGCGGGACCCTGCGGGGAACACCGCCTATGCCAGGGCCTCGCGGTTCGCCCAGGCGACCTTGTACGGGTGCCGTGACTGCCAGCGGTGGATGACCTCGTGCAGATACTCGGCATGCCGGGAGTGATGCGAGGACGGAAATCGTGCCCCGGGGGAGGCGGTGGCTCAGCGGTGGTCGGTGCCGGGTGGTTCGGGGGTGGCGGTGCGGGTGATGCGGCGCAGGGCCGCGATGATCAGGAGCGCGGCCGTCGCTACGAGCAGGGCGCCCGGGACTCCGCTCGGCACGGTGACGGAAAGGCCCGCTGCCGCACCGCGTTCCGCGACGAACAGCAGCCACCACAGGAGCGGGGCGGTCAGCGTGAGCACCAGGACGGCCGCGGGCATCCAGAGCAGCGCCAGCACCGCGCCGACGGTCCCGAGGATGGTGATCGGGACGATCACCGGTTCGACCAGCACGTTCGCGAGGATGCCCAGAAGACCGGCGTGACCGGTCAGGGCGGCGATGATCGGCGTCGTCACCAGGAAGGCGGCCGTCGCGACGGCGCACGCCTCGGCCAGGAATCGGGGCCAGCCTCGCCGCTGCAGCCACTGAGACCAGTTGGGCGCCAGCAGGATCAGGGCGGCCGTTGCCAGGACCGACAGCGCGAATCCGGCGTCGACGGCGAGCGCGGGCAGGTACGCGAGCAGACCGAGGACCGCCGCACACAGAGCGGACAGCGCGTGTTTTCGACGCCCGGTGGCCAGGGCCAGCAGGCCGATCGCCCCCATCACCGCGGCCCGCAGCACCGACGGCGACGGCCGCGCGAGGATCACGAAAAGCACCAGGACCAGCGCCGCGAGAGCCATTCCGGCTCTGGCGTCCAGAGTCAGCGCCCGCACCGAAAACAGCACGGCGGCAAGGAGTATCGATACGTTCATGCCCGAGACCGCCGTCAGATGCGCCAGGTCGGTCTGCACGAAATTCTCGCGGACGTGGCCGGGTAGGCGGGAGACGTCGCCGACGACGAGGCCCGGCAGCAGTCCGGCGGCGTCGTCGGAGAGCGCGCGGTCGGCCGCGGCGGCGAACCGCGACCGCACCTCGCCCGCGGCGTGCTGCCACCACGGCGGCGACGCCACGCCCGTCGGCGGCCCTTGCGCGCGCAGCACGGCGACCGTGAGATCCCGCCGCCACGGCCGATCCAGTCGCGCACGGAACTCCACCCGCTGGCCCGGCAGCACCGTCTGCCACCCCGCCTCCGGGACCAGCACGAGGACCGAACCGCCCGCCCGGACAACCGTCTGCGCGTGCCGGTATTCCCGCAGGTTTGCCTGCAGCAGCCATTGCCGACCTCCGAATGCCTTGCTGGGCAGGGGTTTCGGATCGTCGACCGGCGTGACGACGACAGTCACATAGGTGCCGGGGGCCGCGACTCGCAACGGATGCGCCGCCACCCGCCCTTCGCGCCAGGCCGCGGCCGCCGCGAAGCCCGCCCCCGCCAGCACCGCCGCCAACGCCACCGCGGCGAGCATCCGGCACAGTTCGCCCCGAGCCCCGCGAATCAGCCACGCGCCCAACCCGATTCCCGCGACAACCAGCCCCACGGCCACCACGACCCCCACCCGCCACCCGGCGACAACCGCCACAATCGTCGCGCCCCAGCACACCACGGCCGCAGGCACCAGCCGCGTATCCAGCAACTCCGGCTCGACGACCGGCGCCCGCCCACCCGAGTCCTCCCCGTCCACAGCCTCCCCCATTCGTCGCCTTCGAGAAATCACACACGGTCGCCGCCGGAAATCGGCACCGAATACGCCGAGCGCCCCGTCCGGTGGTCATACCGTCACCAGGTTGCGCAGGCGGTTGAGGCGGGTGGGGCCTATTCCGGTGACCTCGGCCAGCTGGTCCACGCTGGTGAAGCGGCCGTGTTCGGTGCGCCAGGCGAGGATGGCGAGGGCGGTGGCCGGGCCGACGCCGGGCAGCGCGTCCAGTTCGGCTTCGGTGGCGGTGTTCAGGTCGACCCTCGCCGCCGGGCCGGAAGGTGCTGCGGCGCCGGAGGTTCCGCCCGGTGCGGCGGGCCGCTGCCCGCCCGGGATGACGACGCTCCCCACTCGTGGCGGGCCCGGCTGCGGCGCGACGGCACCCACGACGACCTGGTCACCATCGGCCAGACGCTGGGCCAGATTGAGGCTCCCGAGGTCCGCGCCGTCCTGCGCGACCGCCACCGCGAGGGCATCGGCGACGCGAGAGCCGGACGGTAGATGCAGCAATCCGGGATGCTCGACCAAGCCGATCACGCTGACGACCAGTTCCGATCGTCCACTCGGCGGCGCTGTACTCGATTCCGCCGCCCTCCCCGTCGGTTCCGGCGCGGTGGCGGTGCTCGTGCCCGCCGCCGAGGTGCGTACCGCGGGAAGCGGCGGAACCGGCTGTGCGACAGGGCTTTCCCGCTGCACCGCCGCGGCCGCGAGGATCACGGCGGCCACCCCGGCCGCGATCAGCACGAGCACGCCCCGCCGCCCCGGATCGAGCCGCATGCCACGCCAGCGCTCGGGAATCACTCGCTCATGCCACCGCGCCTCGCCGCCCGGCTCCCGCAGCCAGTGCGGCATACGCGGCCCCTCGGCCTCGTCCCTCCCACCGCCGCCCGCCGATCCAGCGCGACACGGCCCCTCGCCCTCCAGACGGTCCGCATCGTCATCGAACTCGGGATCCTCGCCATCCAGTTCGTCGAGATCCCAGCGCCCGCCGGGAACCGACCGCGTACCGCGCGGTTCCGATGCGATAGCCCCGAGCCGCTCCCGCACCCGCCGCCGCTCCTCGTCTCCCGCCATGCCGGTCACAGTAAGCGCCACGCCCACCGAGACTGCCCGGCCGACAAGGGCTTTCGACAACCCTGTGGACAACCGCACACCTGTGGAGAACCCGACCCCTGAGGGCACGAAACAGACTGGGGTGCCGGTTATCTCACCAGCGGTGCGTCGCACGCGTCAACGGAACGCTCTGGAAGCAAGGCTCAGGCGGACGGGCGGTGGGCGTAGTGGACCGTCTTGGCGGTCAGGAGGAAGGTGTCGGAGCGGTTGTCGATGAATTCGGGGTCCGCGGGGTCCAGTAGGCGGTTCAGGGTTGCCAGGTCGTCGGCGGCGAGGGTCTCGGCGTGCATGTGGCGGCTGCGTTCCAGCCACTGCCGGACCGAGCGGCGGGGGCCGGGGTCCAGGGGCGCGGGATGGTCCACCAGGAAGCTGCGGCTGTGGGCGTCGACCAGTCCGGCGGCGCGCAGCAGGGCGGGCCAATCCTCGGCCACCGCAACCGAATCGGGCAGTTCGGTACGCATCCGGTCGAAGCGCTGCGCCATCGCCGCATCCAGCCGGACCTGCAGACCCGGGCGGCCGAACCCGAGGTCGCGGGGCAGCCAGCGCGCCGGGAGCCCGCCTTCGGCGATGGCCAGCACGCCGCCCGGACGCAGGAGCGCGGCCATCCGCGTGAGCGCATCCAGTTGATCGCCGACGTGGTGCACGACGTTCGCCGACCACACCAGGTCGGCCTCGGGCAGGTCGGCCAGCCCGGCCGGGAACTCGGCCACCTGCGTGCGCAAGCCCACGCCGAGGTCCGCGGCCCGCTGTTCGGCGCGTGTCAGCAATTCCTTCGTCCCGTCCACCGCGATCACCTCGGCCGCGGGGAAGCGCTGCGCCAGCAGGCACGCCGCGACGCCGGGCCCGGAACCGATGTCCAGGATCCGTTGCGGATCCAGGTGCGCGAGCCGATCGAAGGCGCCGTGCAGGTAGGGGCTGTACGCCTCGCCCTCGTCCACCAGCATGTCGGCCATGGCGGCCCAGTCGAAGTCGTCGTCGTGGTTCATGGTTCGACCATGCCGCCGGACAGCTCGATCAGGCAAACATTGTTGCCGATTCGGCAAATGGTTCAGCCGCAGCCGCCCGGCACGACGAGCACGCCCACCGCGCCCGGCCCCAGATGCACGCCGAGAGTGGGCCCGAATTCCGCGGTGACCAGCTCGCGAATACCGGGAATGAGGGCCGACAGCTGGGCGGTGACGGTGTCGGCGGCCTCGGGGGCGCCGAGGTGCTGCACGGCCACGGTCGCGCCGTCCTCGCCCGCCGCGTCCACCGCGGCGGCCACGAGTTTCGCATAGGCCTTGGACCGGGTTCGCGCCTTCTCCCGCAGCTCGAGACGGCCGTCGACCATCTGCAGGATGGGTTTGGTGACCAGTTCGGTGCCGAAGAAGGCCGCCGCCGAGCTGAGGCGGCCGCCGCGGCGCAGCTGCTCGGTGCGGTTGACCACGATGAACGCCCGGCCCCGCGCGGCGGCCGAGGTGGCGGCGTCGTAGACGATATCCAATGTGGCGCCCGCATGGGCGCGGCGCGCGGCCGCCCGCACCGGCAGGCCGGTGCCGAGTCCCGCGCTCAGCGAATCCACCAGGCGCACGCGATCCGCGGCGTCCATATCCCGGATCGCCTGCCTGCCCGCCTCCCAGGTGGCCGAGAGCTGGCGCGAAATGTGCACGGCGACAACGCCGTCGCCGCCGCTGCGGGCGAGCGCGCGCTCGTAGGCGGCGCACAGTTCACCCGGTGACGGAGCGGAGGTGGTCACCGTCGAGGACGTGTAGTCGATGGGCTCGTCATCGACGCCCTCGCCGAGCGCGCGGTCATCGACCAGCACATGCAGCGGTACCACCACGATGCCCAGATCCGCGACGAGCTCCGCGGGCAGGCTGGCGGAGGAATCGGTCACCACCACGACGGCCATCGGCTACCCGGCCTCCCACGCACCCGCGACCGCCCTACACAACACCCGCGGCGGCCCGTCCGCCCGAGCACGCCTTCGCGCCACCGAGCCCACCCCACCACGCAACCGATCGCGGCCCGCACCCAGCCGCGCCCCGCCAACCACACGCAAAGCTTCGGCTCGCAACCACCCGTCCCCCACACCACGGCCCGGCCCGGCAAGCGGGCGCACAGCTTCGGCTCGCAACCACCCGTCCCCCACACCACGCCATGGCTCGGGGAGCGGCCGCATCAGTTCGGCTCGCAACGACCCGCCACCCACACCACGGCACAGCCCGGCAAGCCCACGCACCACCTCGGCTCGCAACCACCCGCCATCCGCACCACGGCCCGGCCCGGCAAGCGGGCGCACCACTTCGGCTCGCAACCACCCGCTATCCGCACCGCGCCATGGTTTGGGGAGCGGACGCATCCGTTCGGCTTGCGCCGATCCGCCACCAGCATCGCAACGCGGCCTGGCGGATTGGGCGACCAAGACATTGGCATGAAGCTGGCCGCGCCACGCACGGCGAGGTGGGCAGGCACAAGGGGGCGCCGCGACATCAGGTCGCGGGTGGGCGTCGACCGTAGGGAGGGGCGCGGGGCTCGGGGTCTCGGCGCGCGACGGCTCGGTGGGGACGCCGCGTGGTGCGCGGGCGCGGTTCATGCACCGCCCTCGGGGGCGCGGACTTCCGCCAGCACCTTGACCATGGCCCGGGCTACGGCGGTGTGGCCCTCCCAGCCCCAGTGGATGCCGTCGGGGTTGGATTCGCCGGAGAAGATGTTGTCGCGCACGGCTTCCGCCAGATCCACCAGTGGGACACCGGATTTCGCCGACCATTCACGCAGGGCACGCACCGCGGGCTCACGACCGGTGTGCACGCGACCGTACGCCTCGCAGTCGTGGACCGACGGCAGGACACCGACGAAGGGCAGGTCGGGACGCAACTGCGCCACCGCATTCCGCGCCTGCTCCAGGTAGTCGATGCTGACATGCGGCGGCAGCGCGACGGGACGGCCCAGCTTCGCCAGCCGCGGTTGCAGCCATTGGTAACCGCTGCGCACGACGCGGCGCAGGGCGGGCGGTCGCAGGTAGCGGATCTGTTCGCGCAGGGCGGTCGGCAGCGGCGACGGCAGCGAATCCATGCCGCCGGTGGCGAAGACGACCGCGCCCGCGCGCGGGACCGCCGCCCATACCCGGGGGTCGCCGATCAGCGCCCAGTAGCCGTCGCGGCAGGTCCAGCCGATCCGGGCGACCAGCTCGACGTCCCAGTCCAGTTCGGCCGCAACGAGATTCGGCCAGATCCGCGGGTCGTCGGCGGGCAGCCCGCCCTTCGGGCCGAAGTACGCCAGCGAGTCCGCGATCACGACCAGCACCGGGCGATGGGAGCCCGGTGCGGTCGCGAGGTCGTCGCGTGGCTGCGGATCGGGCGATGCCGCCCGATCGTCGGCGCCGGAATCGGCTGGGCCGGATGGGGTCACGTCGACTTTCCTCCGAACAGACGTTTCATAGCGCGCTTCAACCGCCCCCCACCGCTCTCCCCCACTGCCGCACCGGAACCCACAGGGGTCGCCGGTTCGTCCTTCCGCTCGGCACCCGCCACACCCGCACCGCCCTCAGCACCTGCCGCAGGCATACCGCCCTCAGCACCTGCCGCAGCCGAATCAGTCTGCTGCTCAGGTTCCACCGCCGCCTCGGCCTGTGCCGAGCCGCTGTCGGAGGCTGGGGGTGCCGCCTCCGGCAGTGCCGACTCGGCCTGGCTGGTGCCCGTCTGAGCGGCCGATTCGGTATCGCTGTCCGCCGCAGCCGAATCCGCACCGGCCTGCCGCTCGGGTTGCACCGCGGGGTCGGGCGTTGCGCCCTCGGCCGCTCCGTCTTTCGCTTCCGGAGACTGCTCGACCGCTTCCGACTGCGCGGCTGGCTGGTCGGCTGCGGTGCCTGCGCTCGCTGCCTCTCCGGATCCAGTGTCGGCGATCTCCTGCCGCGCAGCCGATTCCGCCACCGCCTCGACGGACGCTGTGCCCTCGCCTGACCCGGCAGCGCCACTGGGCTGGGTGTCGGCAGCCTCCTCAGCGGCCGAGGAGGTCGCAACCGCTTCCCCGATCGCAGCGGCTTCGGGAGACTCCGCCGCATCAGGGGCTGCCACCTGCCCGGGTGCCGCACCGGCCGCGGCATCAGCGCCACGGGCATCGGAGGCGGTGGACTCCTGCTGCGCAAGCGATTCCGCGGTCGGGTCCGCGTCTGCGCCATCGAAGGCTGCGGCGGTATCTCCGGTTTCGGTGTCGGCCGCCGCCCCAACGGCCGAGGAGGTCGCAACCGCTTCCCCGATCGCAGCGGCTTCGGGAGACTCTGCCGCGTCGGAGGCCGCCACCTGTCCGGGGGCCGCGCTATCGGCGGGCGCAGCGGCGGCAGCTTGTTCGGCAACGATCTCCGGATCGGCCGATTCCGCCTGCTCGGCAGGGGGCGAATCGTCCTGCGCAACCGGCGTATCCGCCGCCACCGCGGCAGCGCCATCGGGTTCGGCGGCCGCTTCGTCGTCGCCGGTGCTGTCCTGCTCGACCGGTTCCACCGGGGTCAGCGGGCCGCCGAACAGGACGTCCGGTAGGTGTCGGACGGGCATGTCGGAGGCCTTGCGGAACAGCTCGTCGGGGACGGCTCCGCCGCGTTCGAACTCCGGCTCCGGTTCCGGCTCAGCCGGTTTCGGCGCGGGCGGTTCCGGGGCCGGACCACCGAACAGGGCGTCCGGTAGGTGCCGCACGGGCCCCTCGGACGCCTTGCGGAGCAGTTCGTCGGATACCTGCCGGACCGGTTCGTCCCGGTCGTCGGAGGACTTTTCAGAGGACATCAGGTGCTACCTTTGCCGCCGCGTTCCACACATCCAGCCGCCACCCGGGCTGTTCGATGCTCGGACCGTGGCTGCTCAGCTGCACCCAGCTGGTATTGGCCAGCCCGCCGAGCACGGGCCAATTCCGCTGAGGCAACTCCAGCAGCGCAGCGGTCAGTGCCGCGATCAACCCGCCGTGCGCGACCAGGATGATGGTACGGCCGGGCCAGTCGCCGCGCGCGGCGAACAGCTCACGGACCACCGGCAGCGCGCGGGCGCCGACCTCGAGTTTGCTCTCGCCGCCCGGCGGGGTGAAATCGGCGTTCAGCCGCCAGGTCTGCCGCGCGCCCGGATGTCGCTCGTCCACCTGGATGTGCGTCAGCCCCTCCCATTCCCCGAGGCTGGTTTCCCGCAGCCGGGGATCGCGCACCACCTCGAGCCCGCAGTGGTCGGCGAGGGCCACCGCGGTGTCGTAGGCGCGCCGCAGATCCGAGGAGACGATGGCGATCGCGTCGCGACCGGCCAGTTCGCGGGCGGCGTCCTTGGCCTGGCGCCGGCCCAGCTCGCTCAGCTCGGTATCGATCTGCCCCTGCATCCGGTCGGCGGCATTCCACTCGGTCTGACCGTGCCGCAGCAGGATCAACCGGCGCACACCGGCGTGCTTGCCCGTCCGGGCGGTCGACTCGTCGGGGTCCAGCGCGCCGTCACCCGGCTCCAGGCTCACTCGGCGGCCTCGGCGTCGTCGCCGCGCGGGCCTCCGATCCCCTCGACCGGAACCTGCGGGCAGTCCTTCCACAGTCGTTCCAGCCCATAGAAATCGCGCTCGTCGCTGTGCTGGATGTGCACCACGAGCTCGACGTAGTCGAGCAGCACCCAGCGCCCCTCGCGGGTTCCCTCACGCCGCACCGGCTTGTGCCCGGCCAGCCGCAGCTTCTCCTCGACGTTGTCGACGATCGCGTTGACCTGCCGCTCGTTCGGCGCGGACGCGATCACGAAGCAGTCGGTGATCACCAGCTGCTCGGAGACGTCGAGCACCACCACGTCGGAAGCCAGCTTCTCGTCGGCCGCGCGCGCGGCGATCTGCGCCATCGCCACAGCTTCAGCAGTTGCAGTCACCCAGCTACCTTCCCGTTCCCTCCCGGCACGTACAGGTGCCGCTTCGATATGTACTGCACGACCCCGTCCGGAACGAGGTACCACACCGGCCGCCCCTCGGCGGCGCGACGGCGGCATTCGCTCGACGAGATCGCCAGGGCCGGGATCTCGATGACGGTGACCGCATCGGCCGGCATGTCCCGCAGGTGTTCGGCGAGGTGGTCGATGTTCAACTCGTACCCCGGACGGCTCACCCCGACGAACTTCGCCAGCTCGAACAGTTCCGCCCAATCCTGCCACGTCAGGATGCTCGACAGCGCGTCCGCACCCGTGATGAAGTACAGGTCGGCGTCGGGATGCTGGGATTGCAGGTCACGCAGGGTGTCGACGGTGTAGGTGACCTTGCCGCGGTCGATGTCGGCCCGGCTCACCGAGAACCGCGGATTGGATGCGGTCGCGATGACGGTCATCAGATACCGGTCCTCGGCCGGGCTGACCTTCTTGGTGGACTTCTGCCACGGCTGCCCGGTCGGGACGAATATGACTTCATCGAGGTCGAAACGGTGCGCGACCTCGCTGGCTGCCACCAGGTGCCCGTGATGGACGGGGTCGAACGTCCCGCCCATCACACCCAGTTTGCGCCGGCCTGTTTCTTGCACGAATCCCGAGCTTACTGGTCAGGGTGTGCGCGGCCGGGAACCACCGTGGGCAACGGACCACCACCCTCGGACCCGCCGCCGCACGCCCGCGGTCATGCGCCGCAACGCCGCGCCCGGCGTGGCACCGGCCCGCGCGGCGGCGGCCGAGGCGAGCAGATCGGCGTGCAGTTCACCGCAGTCGGCGTCGGCGGCGACCAGGCGGGCACCGGTGGTGAATTCCCTTGCGGCGGCGCGGTATCGGTGCATCGCCTGCAGACAGCCGCCGAACTGCTCGTGCAGGATGGCGATCTCGGCGACGGGATAGGGGATATCGGGGTGCGCGAGTGCCCGCCGGTAGAGGACGGCGGCCTCGCGGTGACGGCCCGCGCGATAATGGGTGCGGGCGGCGACGAGGGCGTGGTGGGCGGCGTCGGCCACGGACAGGCCCTGCCAGCTGTCGGCGGCGCGCACGGCGGCCGCGGCGAGGTCGAGGTCGCGGCCGGGCTGGGCGGCGACGGCGGTGACGATCAGCGAGTGCAGCCGGGCCAGCCGGTCCGTCGGCAGCACATCCGATCCGAGGACCGCCGCGCGGCGCAGTGCGGATTCGGCGCTGGCCGGGTCGCTGGACAGCCGGGAGGTGGCGAACTCGAGCAGCGTCGCGATCTCGGTGCGGCGATCCGCCGGATCCTCCCCCGGTACCGCCGCAACCCGCTGCGGATCGGCTGTACGGTTGGCGGCATCCCGCGGTCGGCTCGGCACGCGCGAATCATCGCCCCACATGCTTGGGGCCCGCTTAACAAGCGCTAATGCCGTCGAGCGTCACACCGGCAGCAGGCGACCGACGACCGTGGTCAGCTGCTTGGCCGAGCGGCATTCGTGCATCTCGATGATCTCCGCGTAGCGCTTGGCGGCGGAATCGCCTGTGCCCCACATCTTCTCCGCCTCCGGGTTCAGCCAGTAGGCGTGCTTGGCGACCTGAACGAGCCGACCCAGGCTGTCCAGGGCCGGATCGCGGTAGTTGGTGCGGGCGTCGCCGAGGATCAGCAGCGAGGTGCGGCTGGTGACCGCGTCGGGCCAGTTCTCGGCGAAACCCTCCAGGGCCGCGCCGTAATCCGAATGCCCCTCGATGCCGACCACCTTCGCCTCGGTGAAGATCCGCCGCGTCACCTGGTCCAGCGGCGTCACCTGGTCGAACAGGTGGGTGACCTCGTCGACGCGGTCGACGAACGCGAAGATGCGCACCCGGGAGAACTGCTCGCGCAGCGCGTCGACCAGCAGCATGGTGAAACTGGAGAAACCGGCCACCGAGCCCGAGATATCGCACAGCAGCACGAGATCGGGGCGGCCGGGCCGGGGTTTGCGGGCCGCGAGCTTGATCGGCACGCCGCCGGTCGACATGGATTTGCGCAGCGTCTTGCGCAGATCGATCTCCCCGCGGCGGGCGCGGCGGCGGCGCGCGGCCAGCCGCGATGCCAGCACCCGGGCCAGCCGGTGGCTGGAGCGGCGCAGCTCGGCCAGCTCGTTCTCCGAGATGCGCAGGAAGTCGGCGTCCTCGGCCTGGCGCTGCACGCCGTAGGTGGCCACGCGGTCGCGGCCGATGCGTTCGGCGACGCGGCGGCGGGTCTCGGCCTCGACGGTGGCGCGGAAGTCCTTGACGCGGCGGCGCGCGGCGCGACGGGCGATCTCGGAGTCGAATTCCGACGGACCGGAGTCCGAATCGTCCAGTCCCGCGGCCAATCCCGCGAGCAACTTGCTCACCAGCAGCTCCGGCTGCACCTCCTTGAGGGTCTGATACGCCGAGAACGAGGGTCCGTTCGCGGACCGGTACTGACCCATCTGCTCGACCATCTGCGCGGCCAGCTCCTGCAACTGCCGCGTGCGCTCCCCGGAGGGATCGGCAACGAGCAACTCCGCCAACATCTTCCGCAGTTCGATGATGTCGACCTCACCGTCGGGCTTGCGCGGGATCTCGACATCCGCGGCGCCCGCGCGCTCGCCCTGCGCCGCCGGGAACCACAGGTCGAACAGCCCGTCGAAGGTGGCGCGCTGGGAGGTGCGGCGCAGCAGCGCGCAGGCCAGGCCCTCGCGCAGCATCTCGCGGTCCATCAGGTCCAGGACCGTGAGAACCTGTCCCGCATCGACGGTTTCGGAGGGACCCACCGGGATACCGCGGGCGCGCAGGGCTTCTACGAAGCCGACGAGGTGTCCCGAGAGACCATGCGGTGCAAGGAGTTCCGGCTCTCGATTCGGCACTCCCGGCGTGCCCCGCGAGATCAGGGAGCGGGCGTTAGTGCGCTTGCCGGGCATCGGTCAGGCCAGTTTCAACTCGGACAGCGCGCGTTGGTGGTCGCTCTGGTGCTTGAGGACGACGCCGAGGGTGGCGCGCACGGTCTTGTCGTCGAGATCCTTCAATCCCAGCGCCAGCAGCGTGCGGCCCCAGTCGATCGACTCCGCGACCGACGGCAGCTTCTTCAGCTGCATCCCGCGCAGCACGTGCACGACCCGCACCAGCTGCGCCGCCACCGCGGGCTTCAGCTCCGGCACCCGGCTGGCCAGGATCTTGCGCTCGAGTTCCTCGCCCGGAAAGTCGATGTGCAGGTAGAGGCAGCGCCGCTTGAGCGCCTCGGACAGTTCGCGGGTGGCGTTGGAGGTGAGCACCGTGAACGGGCGGCGGGCGGCGGCGATGGTGCCGAGTTCGGGCACGGTGACGGCGAAGTCACTGAGCACCTCGAGCATCAGGCCCTCGATCTCGACGTCGGCCTTGTCGGCCTCGTCGATCAGCAGCACCGTGGGATCGGTGCGCCGGATCGCGGTGAGCAGCGGCCGCGACAGCAGGAATTCCTCGCTGAACACGTCGGCCTTCGTATCCTCCCAGCCGTGTTCGCTGGAGGCCTGGATGCGCAGGATCTGCTTGGCGTGGTTCCACTCGTAGAGCGCCCGCGCCTCGTCGATGCCCTCGTAGCACTGCAGCCGCACCAGCTCGGCCCCGGCGACCTGGGACACCGCGCGCGCCAGCTCGGTCTTGCCGACCCCGGCCGGACCCTCGATGAGCAGCGGTTTGCCGAGCCTGTCGGCCAGAAATACCGAGGTGGCGGTGCCCTTATCGGCCAGGTAGCCGGTCTGCGCCAGCCGCGCGATCACGTCATCGACCGATGTGAAGATGGGCTCGTGCGTTGCGGTCTGCACCGTTGCGGTCCTCCTCCGGAGCGTGCGGCCGCTCCCGTACAGCTCTACCGGCCCAGGGGCCGCGCGCGCCTATGCACCGTATAGAACGGCCGCAATCGACGGTACACAGCCCCCACCACCACCGTCGACACCAGCCCTCGACGCACTACTTGCACGTTCCCGCACCCGTTGCATGGCCCTGAACGGGGTGCGAGAACACGGAGAGGGTGCGTGGATCAGGCGGGGCGGGTTTGGCCGTCGCCCCAGACGACCCACTTGGTGGAGGTGAGTTCCGGGAGGCCCATGGGCCCGCGGGCGTGCAGCTTCTGGGTGGAGATGCCGATCTCGGCGCCGAAGCCGAACTGCTCGCCGTCGGTGAAGGCGGTGGACGCGTTGACCATGACCGCGGCCGCATCCACCCGGGCGGTGAATTCGCGTGCCGCCTTCAAGTCGGCGGTGACGATGGCCTCGGTGTGCCCGGTCCCCCAGGTGTTGATGTGCTCGACGGCCGCGTCCAGGTCGGCGACCACCTTCAGCGCGATGTCCAGGGTCAGGTACTCCTCGCCCCAGTCGGTGTCGTTCGCCGGGATCAGCCCGGGCAGGTCACCGTGCACCGTGACGCCGTGCCGCTCCAGCGCCTCGATCAGCCGCGGCACCGCGGTGGCGGCGACGGCATCGTCGATCAGCACGGTCTCGGCCGCATTGCACACGCTGGGGCGCCGGGTCTTGGCGTTGAGCAGGATCGACTCGGCCATGTCCAGGTCGGCGGCGGCGTGCACGTAGACGTGGCAGTTGCCGGTCCCGGTCTCGATGGTCGGCACCTGGGCGTCGCGGACCACGGCGTTGATCAGACCGGCGCCGCCGCGCGGGATCACCACGTCCACCAGGCCGCGCGCCCGGATCAGATGCGTGACGCTGGAGCGGTCCTCGCTGGGCAGCAGCTGCACCGCATCCTCGGGAAGTCCCTGTGCGGCAAGCGCTTCGCGCAGCACGGCGACGAGCGCCGCATTGGAATGGGCGGCCGACGACGAGCCGCGCAGCAGCGCCGCATTGCCGGACTTGAGCGCCAGCCCGAACGCGTCGACGGTGACGTTCGGCCGGGCCTCGTACACCATGCCGACCACGCCCAGCGGCACCCGCACCTGACGGATCTCCAGGCCGTTCGGCAGCGTGGAGCCCCGCACCACCACGCCGACCGGGTCCGGCAGGCCCGCGACCTGGCGCAGCCCGGAGGCGATGCCGTCGATGCGGGCCGCGGTCAGGCGCAGCCGGTCCAGCAGCGAGTCCGCGGTGCCCGCGGCGCGGGCCGTCTCGATGTCCTCGACGTTGGCGTCGAGCACCCGATCCTTGGCGGCGAGCAGCGCATCGGCGGCGGCGTGCAGCGCGGAGTTCTTCTGTTCGGTGGTGAGCTGGGCGAGCGTCCGCGACGCCACCCGGGCCCGGCGCGCCGCGTCGTGCACCACCGCGCGGACGGCGTCCTGGTCGGTGGCAGTGGGAGCAGTCATGGGCAACAGCCTACTGACCGGCCGAATCGCGATGACAAGGACGTTCCCACGGCACGAGTCCGGCTCACATCGGTGGACAGTCAATTAGCTAATTAGCATAATGACTCAGTGATGGATGTGGACCTGATCAAGGCGCTGGCGAACGACAAGCGGCTGCTGATTCTGGAGTGGCTGCGAGATCCCGAGGCGCATTTTCCGCCGCAGACCGACGGCGACCTGGTGCACGACGGCGTGTGCTCGCTGTTCATCGCCGACAAGCTCGGGGTGAGCGCCCCGACGTGCGCGCAGCATCTCAAGGTGCTCGGCCAGGCGGGACTGGTCCGGGGCACCCGGATCAAGCAGTGGGTGTTCTATCGGCGTGACGAACAACGGATCGGGCAGGCCAAGGCCATGCTCGGCGGGGAGTGGTGAGAATGACCGTCGCACAGGGTATTTCGCCCACCGAGATCGGCAGCACCTACGAGACGATCCGTCCGTATATCCGGCGCACGCCGGTGCTCCGGATCCCGCTCGCGGATCTCGGCGGTCCGCCGGGCGAGGTCACCCTGAAGCTCGAGCACGTGCAGCGCGCGGGATCGTTCAAGGCCAGGGGCGCCTTCGCCAACCTGCTGCTGCGCGACGTACCGGCGGCCGGGGTGGTCGCCGCCTCCGGTGGCAACCATGGTCTCGCTGTCGCGGATGCCGCACAGCACCTCGATATTCCGGCCCGCATCTTCGTCCCGGCCATCTCCGCCCCGGTGAAGATCGACGGAATCCGTTCACGCGGCGCCGATCTCGTGGTCGTCGGCGATCGGTACGCCGATGCGCTCGCCGCTGCCGAGGCATGGGTGGCCGGCAGCGGCGCGTTGAGCATGCATGCCTTCGATCAGCGCGAAACCCTGCTCGGCCAGGGCACCCTCGCCCTGGAGCTGGCCGAGCAGACCCCGGTGGACACCGTGCTCGTGCCGGTCGGCGGGGGCGGGCTCATCGGCGGGATCGCGGCCTACTTCGCCGGGGCTGCCCGGGTCGTCGGCGTGGAACCGGCCGGGGCGCCCACGCTGACGACGGCACTGGCGGCGGGCGGTCCGGCCGACGCACCCGCCGGGAGCATCGCCGCCGACGCCCTGGCCCCGAAACGCGTCGGGGAGTTGGTCTTTCCCCTCGCCCGCGAGTATGTCGACCGAGTCCTCCTGGTCGAGGACGACGACATTCGCGAGGCCCAGCGAGCGCTGTGGCGCGCCGCTCGGCTACCCGTCGAACCGGCGGCCGCCACCGCGCTCGCCGCACTGCTGTCCGGCCGCTATGGGCCCGCCCCGGACGAGCAGGTAGCGGTGGTCCTCAGCGGCGCCAACACCGCACTCGGCGGCGAATTTCGCGACGCCACAACCGATTCCGGGTGAAAGTCCGCAACGCCGCAACCAATGCCGGAGACGACACCAACAGCGCCACAACCAACGCCGGAGACGACACCACCAGCGCGCAACCAATGCTGGAGAGGACGTCCGTAGCGTTGCAACCGATGACGGAGCGCATACCCCCGTGGGCAAGGTTTGAGAGCAGGTTCTCGGTGGTGGCTCGCCGAGAACCGCGTCGGGCGAGTTCGTGGGATGGGCGGGGCGCTACGGTGCGGGTATGGCACGCATCGTGGTGGTGGGCAGCATCAACATGGATCTGGTGACGACGACCGGGCGGCGGCCGGAGCCCGGGGAGACGGTGCTGGGGCGCGGGTTCGAGATGGTGCCCGGCGGGAAGGGGTCCAATCAGGCGATCGCGGCGCGGCGGGCCGGGGCGGAGGTCGACTTCGTGGGGGCCGTCGGGGACGACCTGTTCGCCGCCGAACTGCGCGCGGTGCTGGATGACGCCGAAGTGGGAACGCGGCGGCTGCGGTCCGTCGCCGGGCCCAGCGGGGCCGCCTCGATCGTGGTGGATTCGGAGGGCGAGAACAGCATCATCGTGGTCGGCGGCGCGAATGCGGCGATGACCGAGCTCGCGGACGGGGATCTCGCGGCGATCGCCGACGCGGACGTGCTGCTGTGCCAATTGGAGATACCGGTTCCCACCGTGCTCGCGGCCACCCGGCACGCGCGGACCTCCGGCACGACGGTGCTGCTCAATCCCTCACCCGCACAAGAACTCCCACCGGAATTCTGGTCCGAGGTCGATATCGCGGTGGTGAACGAGGGCGAGCGGGCACGGCTGGGCTCGGCGCTGGACCACGTCGCGCACGTGGTCGTCACTCGCGGCGCGGACGGTGCGGTCTACCGCGGGCCCGAGGGCGAGTTCGGCCATCCCGGTGTTCCGGTCCGCGCGGTCGACACCACGGGCGCCGGAGACACTTTCACCGGAGCCCTCGCCGCGCACTGGCACGAGGGACCGGCCACCGCCCTCGCCTGGGCGTGCACCGCGGGAGCCCTCGCCACGACGAAACTCGGTGCCAGCGCGTCCATTCCGAGCCGAACCGAGATCGAGGCCGCGCTCCCGGCACGACGATCCGGAGGGTAGGCCGCCCGGCAGAGGCGATCAAGAGCGACTCACCGCTCGTTGTGGTTCAACGGAATTGAGCGGCGTTCGCGGCGGCCCATTCGGCGAAGGTGGTCGCGGGGCGGCCGGTGAGGTCGGCGACGGCGGTCGTGGCGACCTGCGGGTGGTCCACCATCGCGGCCATACCGTCGACGTACCATTCGGCGTACTCCCCCATCGCCGGCTGCAGCATGCCGATCGCCTCCGCGCGGGACACGGTCAGGAACGACAGGTCACGCCCCAGCGCCGCGCCCAGCTGGCGGACACGCTCTGCCCGAGTGAGGGTTTCGGGCCCCGTGAGGTCGTAGGTGACGCCGTCGTGGCCGTCCTGGGTCAGCACCGTCGCGGCGACGCGGGCGATATCGTCCATCGCGATCGGCGCGTTCGCCGCTTCCGGGTACGGTTCGCGCACCGCGCCGGTGGCCCGCACCTGATCCGCCCACATCGCGGTGTTCTCCATGAATTCGCCCGCGTACAGATGTGTCCAGCCCACGCCCGACTTCTCCACCGCCCGGGCGATCGGCTGCCAGTCGGTGCTCTCGTCGCCGGACAGGTCGACGATGCGGCGGATCCCGGCCTGCCGGGCCAGGTCGACGACCTCGGTCACGGTTTCCAGGACGGGCGCCAGATACATTCGTTCCACGCCCTCGAACGCCGCGGGCAGCGACGACAGCCGGCGTAGGTAGCCGCGCACCACCTCCACGCCCTCGGGTAGTTCCGCCCGCTCCGGGTGATTCGACAGGGCGCGAATATCGTCCGCGCCCAGCGCGAGCAGGTGATCGACCACTTTCCGACCGATGTTCCCGGTGGCTCCGGTGACCAGAATCTTCATGGGGCACAGAGTAGTTGCCCACGACCCCGCGAAGCATATGGCAATTTTCGGCGTCAGCCGGTGGGGAGATCTCGGCTCGCCGACGACGGGGCACGCCAGCGACGGGGCGGCACACCGTGTTCGCGGCGGAACAGGCGGGTGAAGTATCCGGGATCGGAAATCCCCACGCGCCGTGCGACTTCGGAGATCGGCAACTCGGTGTCGGACAGCAGGCGTCGCGCCTGGGCCATGCGGCGCTCGATGATCCAGTCCTGGACCGTGCGTCCGGTCCGGCGACGGACCACGGTGGTCAGATGGCCGGGTGACATCCCGACCGCCTCCGCCACCTGACGCAGCGACAGCGGTTGTCCGTGCCGCTTGTCGATCACGTCGAACACCTCGGCGAGCAGGGGTTCGCCGCTGCGGCGCAGATCGCCTACCACATCGGCGGCCAGGCGGGCCAGGTCGATGAGCAGCAGCGTCAGATGCGCCGACGCCGCCTGCCGATACCCCTCGCGCCGGTCGGCGAGTTCGGTCTCGATGGCCGCGATGGTGCCGTCCCACAGCGCCCGGTGGCTCGCTGGCACCGTCAGCCGCAGCACGCCGCCGCGCCGCTCGTGCAGGAACGGGAACAGCAGGGGATGCGATCGCCACGCGGGCCACGGGATACGTCCCCCGCCGCCGAGCGCCGCGGGATCGAAGAACACGGCGACACCACCCTCGACCAACTCGATCGCGTTACCATCGACGACCTGCCCGGCGCCGATCACATACACCACGGCGGCATCGGCCACGTACCAGAGCCCGGGAAAATCGTGGATGTGCGGCGGGATGTCCCTGCGGGTGCGCATATCCAGGCGCAGCGTCGAGACGGGTGGCGTCACCCCGTCGTATCGATAGTCGAACACGGGCACGCCGCGCCGGTGGCGCACCATCCGAGTCGGCCCGGTCACGAAACCCGCCCCGGCCGTGTCACCGCCCTCTGCCATAGAACCGAAGATAGTCCTATTTCTACCGACTATCGCCCCACTTCGCCGAACCATCCCAAATCATCATGTGAGGTATGACCGAACATCGTCCACATTCCGTCACTCACGCCATGGGAAACCGGCACGACTACCTGCCCGCCGCCGGGCGCGACGCGCTGCTCCCGACCTACGATCTGATGTCGCTGCTGTTCGGCGCGCCCCGGCTGCACAAGCGGCTGATCGGGCATGCCGAACTGCGCGACGACCACCGTATCCTCGAAGTCGGTTGCGGCACCGGCAATCTCACGCTCCGGGCCAAACGCGCGCGGCCCGCGGCGGAGGTGATCGGCTCGGATCCCGACCTCCGTGCCCTGGCCCGTGCCGAGCGGAAGGCCAAGGGGCTGCGGGGAATTCGCTTCGATCACGCCTACGCGCAGGAACTTCCCTATGCGGACGGTGAATTCGATCGGGTGCTGTCGTCGCTGATGCTGCACCATCTCGAGACCGAGACCAAGATCGCCATGGCCGCCGAGATACTGCGGGTGCTGCGACCCGGCGGCCGGTTGCATCTGGTCGACATCGGCGGGCCGATGACACCGGCCGACGGTCTGTCGGCGCGGATGATGCTGCGCACCGGCCACGTCGCCGACAATCTCGGTGACGGCATCCCCCGGCTGCTGCGCGACGCCGGATTCGACTGCGCCGTGGTCGATTCCCATCCGCACCGCCGCATCGGCCGCGTCACCTACTACCGCGCCACGCGCCCGGCGTGAGTGCCGGGCCGGACGTCACGCGCCCGGCCCGGTGTCGCCCGCCTACTTGTCCGTGTACTGCGTCACCAGCGCCGACATCTGCTCGCCGACCCGCTCCAGCGGGGCGACCGAGCGGGTGGCCAGCGACATCACCACGCCGCCCTCGATCGCGGCGACGATGGTGGTCGCCAGCGACAGCGCGCGGTCGGGGGCGACCCGCTCGGCCCGCAGCCTCTCGGCGAGGATCTGCTCCCAGTCGGTGAAGGTCTCCCCGGCCACGTCCGCGGCCTCCGGTGCCTCCGTGCGGCCCAGCGCGGCCGCCACGATCGGACAGCCGGCGGTGAAGTCGCTGGACAGCAGGGCCTCACGCCACATCGACGGGAATGCGGCCACGCACGCGGCCAGGTCGGCCCCGGCGGTGAGGGTACCGATCAGGGCGCTGGCCGCCTGTCCCGCGCTGCGGGTGGCCGCGGCGACCAACTCGGCCTTGCCGTCGGGGAAATTCAGGTAGATCGAGCGGCGCGAGATGCCGCTGTGCGCGAGCAGTTGCGCGATGCCCGTCCCCGCGACGCCGTTGCGGCGCATCAGATCGACGGTGCTGTCGATCAGCCGATCCCGAGCGCCCATGCTGCACCTCCTCCATCCGGTCGGAACCAGCCTACCTTGCCGTATACCGATCGGTGTACTACCCTCCAGCTAAACCGATCGGTTTACTACGATGGAGGAGCATCACGATGGCGAGCCTGCACGACCCACTGTCCCTCCCCTGCGGTCAGGTGCTGCCGAACCGGATCGTGAAGTCGGCGCTGAGCGAGGGGCTGGGCGCCCGGGACCTCGGCCCGGACGAGCGGCTGCAGCGCCTGTATCGGCGGTGGGGTGCGGGCGGCTTCGGCCTGATCGTCACGGGCAATGTGATGGTCGACCGCACCCAGCTCGGCGAGCCCGGCAATGTCGCCCTCGAGGACGAGCGGCACCTGGATGCGCTGACCCGATGGGCCAAGGCCGCCAAGGACGGTGGCACACCGGTGTGGATGCAGCTGAATCATCCGGGGCGCCAAGCCAATCCGCTGGCCACGCGGCGGCGGCCGGTGGCACCGTCCGCGATCGCGTCCGATATTCCGGGCCTGCCCGCGCCGCGCGCGCTGACCGAGGCCGAGATCGCCGACCTCGTCGCGCGTTTCGCCACCGCCGCCCGGGTCGCGGAGGCGGCCGGGTTCGACGGCGTGCAGATCCACGGCGCGCACGGCTATCTGGTCTCGCAGTTCCTCTCGCCGCTGTCGAACCAGCGCACCGACGGCTGGGGCGGAGATCCGCAGCGGCGCAGGCGCTTCGTGGTCGAGGTCGCGCGGGCGATCCGCGCCGCGGTGAGTCCCGGCTTCGCGGTGGGCATCAAGCTCAATTCCGCCGACTTCCAGCGCGGCGGATTCACCGAGGACGAGTCGCGGGCCGTCATCGAGGCGCTGTCAGCCGAACAGCTGGACCTGATCGAAATCAGCGGTGGCAGTTACGAATCCCCCGCGATGATGGGGCGGCCGCAGACGGTGTCCTCGAGCACGCGGGCCCGCGAGGCCTACTTCCTGGAGTACGCCGAGACCGCCCGGCGGTCCGCGGGATCGGTGCCACTGGCGGTGACCGGCGGGTTCCGGTCCCGATCCGCGATGGACGACGCGGTCGGGTCGGGGGCGTGCGAGCTGGTGGGGATCGGACGGCCTGCCGCCGTCATCCCCTCCGCCGCAAGCGATCTGATCGCGGGCCGCACCGATGCCCTGCGGCCTCCGGTGATCTCCCTAGGACTGCGCGGGCGCCTCGCGGCGAACCGCGGCCTCAAGGCCTTCGACGGTGCCCTGGATCTGCAGTGGCACACCGACCAGCTGCATCGGCTCGGCGCCGGACTGGATCCGGACCCGGCCCGCTCGCCGTGGCTGACCGCGGTGACCATGGTGCGGCGCAACGGGATCGACGCGTTCCGGCCCAAGCGAGGCGCCGCGGGCGGGAAGGGCGGCGGCACGGCCGGGCAGGGCGATGCGGGCGCTAAGGGCGGCGGCACGGCCGGGCAGGGCGATGCGGGCGGGAAATACGGCAGGACTGCCGGGCAGGGCGATGCTGCCGCGTTGGCGCGCAAGTTCCGCGTCGAGCGGGCGGTCGGCCGCTACGTGGTCAACCCCACCTTCCGCACCCTGGACCGGCTGGGCGTGCGGTCCACCTTCGCCACCGAACTGGAGACCATCGGCCGCAAGTCCGGACAGCCGCGCCGGGTGCCGGTGTCCGTCCTGTTCGACGACCACGGCGCCTGGATCATCTGCCAGCACGGCATGCGTTCGGGCTGGGGTAACAACGTGCGCGCCACCCCGGAAGTGCGGCTGCGCCAGGGTGATCGGTGGCGAACCGGCACCGCGGAGCTGCGCCCCGACGACGATGTCGTCGCCCGCGCCCGCGCCTTCGCCCCGCACCCGTCCCTCGCGCCCCTCACCGCAGCCGGTTTCGCCGCCCTCCAAACCACCCCGATCTCGGTACGAATCACCTTCACCGACAACGGTTCCGCGGCCGCGAACTGACGATCCTTCATTTCCGGCATGCTCTTGGCCGGAATCCGCTCGTACGGTAGAGATCCCGGCCAAAAGCATGCCGGGAATGAAGGGACGGCACGCCGGGAACGAAGGGGACAGCACGCCAGGAACGAAGGGGACAGCACGCCGGGAATGAAGGGACGGCAGGGTCAGGTTGCCGTCCAGCGGGTGGTACGGCGCGATGAGAATCCGAACCCGGTGGGTCCGGGGACGCTGGGCCGGGGGCTCATGCGCGGTTCCACTCGTGGCCCCAGTAGCTGTCGGCCGTCATCTCCTCGGCCGCGTAGTTGTCGCCGACAAGCATTCCCTCGCAACCGAATTCGAGGTCCCAGCCGCCGGGCGTGCGGACGTAGAAGGAGATCATCTTGTCGTTGGTGTGCCGTCCCAGAGTGGACGAGAGGTGATAGCCCGCCTTGGTCACCCGATCGAGCGCCCGGCCCACATCGTCGAGCCGGTCCACCTCGACCATGATGTGCACGATGCCGGGGCCGTCCGCCCGGCTGCCGGGGATCAGGGCCAGGCTGTGATGGCGCGCATTGACACCGAGGAACCGGATCCAGATCGGGTGGTCGGGCGGGCCGACCCGGAAGGACCCGCGGGCGTGGAAGTCCAGCACGTCGGCGTAGAACCGGCGGGCCGCCTCGAGGTCCGGCACCGGCAGCACCACGTGGCCCAGGCCCAGCTTGCCGGTGACGAACCGGGCACCGAACGTCGTCAGCACCGGGCTGTGGTCCAGCAAGGGCCCGTGGAACACCTCGACGGTGAACCCTGACGGGTCGGTGAAGCTGATCGCCTCCTCGACGTGCCGCCGCCCCGCCTCCGCGAGAGACAGTGCGGTGACCGCGATTCCGGCCTTCTCGAGCGTTTCGCGCACCAGCGCCAGCGAGGCCGCGTCGGCGACCTGCCAGCCGACCGCCAGCACCTCGTCGCGCTCGCCCGGCACCAGCTCCAGCCGGTAGGTGTGCTCGTCGGTGCGCAGGTAGAGAGAGTCGGGGTTGGGACCCGTGCCCTCGGCGAATCCGATGGTGTCGAAGGCGAAGGTGCGCCAGGCGTCGGCGTCGGCGATACCGGCGCGGACGTAGCCGAGGGAACTGAAGGCGGGCATGGTGATCGTCTCCTAGGACTAGTGGGTCAGGAATAGGTGACCGAGATGTCGTCGCTCACCGGAATCGACTGGCAGGCAAGCACATAGCCCTCGGCGATGTCCTCTTCCTCCAGCACTTCGTTGCGCCGCATGCGCACC
The DNA here is from genome assembly GCF_029869545.1 of Nocardia wallacei. Classification (GTDB taxonomy): domain Bacteria; phylum Actinomycetota; class Actinomycetes; order Mycobacteriales; family Mycobacteriaceae; genus Nocardia; species Nocardia wallacei_A. Next base: position 28,597 of record NZ_JARWQD010000173.1, read on the forward strand.
TCGCCGGAGACGACCCGGCATACGCACGCGCTGCAGGCACCCTCGCGGCAGGAGTACGGCGCCGCCAGCCCCTCCGACAGCAGCACATCCAGCAGAACCTGCTTCCTGGGCCAGTCGAACCGATGCCGCGCTCCGTCGAGTTCGACAGCGACAGTGGCGTTTTCCTCCGGATCCGCCGGATCCACGGCCACCGGATCGTCCGGGTCGAACGGGTTCCCCCGCAGCGACACGAATTTCTCGATGTGCACGCGCCGCCGATCGACCCCGAGTGCGGCCATCGCCGCACCGACGACATCCATGAACGGGCCCGGGCCACAGACGAAAACCTCACGCCCGCACCAGGGCCGGGTCAGTTCCGCGATCTGCGCGGCCGACGGCAGCCCCTGCACACTCTCCAGCCAGTGCACCACGCGCAGCCGATCGGGATGGGCGGCCGAGAGCCGGGCCAGCTCGCGGGCGAAGATGACCGACCGCTCGTCGCGGTTGGCGTAGACCAGGGTGCAGTGCCCCGACCCCTGCGCCAGCACCGATTTCAGGATCGACAGCATCGGCGTGATCCCGGAACCGGCGGCGAACAGCAGCAGATCGGTATCCAGCGAGGCCGGGACGAACAGGCCCGCGGGCGGCAGCGCCTTCAGGCTCATGCCCTCGGAGGCGTTGTCACACAACCAGTTCGACGCGTATCCGGAGGCGGTTCGCTTGACGGTGACCTGCAGCGGCCCGCGCTCGTGCGGCGCGCTCGACAACGAGTAGCAGCGGCTCACCGACCCGGTCCGGTCGCTGGGGATGCGCAGTGTCAGGAACTGGCCGGGCCGGTAGGCGAATCGATCCGCATGCTCCGGGCCGGGGGCCAAGATCAGCGATATCGCGTCTTCGGTCTCGCGGACCACGCGCTCGATCCGCATGGTGGCGGCACCTACGTCCGCTCGCACCCGTTGCGCCACCGTTTCCATTCGATTCACCAGTTCCATTCCACTGCATTCGTTTCCGGAGCGATCGCCACATTCGCCCAGCGCAGGCAATCCGTATCAGGTGTGGGCCATTGTGCGACCCCGGGTCCGCACATCCTGCTCACGCGTGCTGACACTCAGCTCCCCCGCCCGCACCGCGGCATCGATGCTGTCGCGCAGCGCCGGGCACGTGTGCTCGCGCTCGCTCACCTCCGCCAGGCCGGTGCACGCCGCCCGCGCGGCCGCGCTCCACTGCACGCTGGTGTGCTGCGGGCTGTACTTCTCGACGAGCACGCAGGTTCCGCAGCTCCGGCACGAAATCGGGTTCATGACAGCCGCTTTCAGACCTGCGCCGCGGCGCGCTTGGCGAGGTTCTCGGCGACCTCGGCCTCCCACACCGTGACCGCGCGCGTGGTGTCCACCTCGAATTCGAACCGCGCGGTCATCTCCTCGGAGATGTCGGCGACATCGGTGTAGAACTGCTGGTACCACCGCCGCAGCTGATACACCGGGCCGTCCTCCTCGCACAGCAGCGGATTGTTGATGCGGGTCTTGCGCTGCCAGATCGCGATGTCCTGCTCGAATCCGGTCCCCATGCCGCCGGCGAACTTGGCGGCGATCTCCTCGGCCTCCGCCCGGGGCCGGTCGGTGGGCAGCTTCACGATCATGCCGTACTGCAGGACGAAACGATCCGGCGTGACCGGGTAGTGGCAGTTGATCAGAATGCCCTCCACCTCCAGCCCCTCGCTCTCGCTGCGCAGGTGGTCGATCATGTAGGAGGGTCCGTAGTAGGAGGCGTCGGAGTGCAGGGTGTTCTTGCCGCCCAGCGCCTTCGCGGTCTCGCCCATGGTGTCCTCGCGCGAGACCGAGGTCATGTACTGGCTGGCGATGTGGCCCTCGAAGACGTTCTTGAAGAACGTCGGGAAGCCCAGGTGCACATAGAAGAAGTGCGCCATATCCACCACATTGTCGACCACCTCGCGGCAATTGGTGTCCACGACAAGCGATTTCCACGTCCAGTCGGTCCATTCGTCGCTGAACGCGCCCTCGATGCGCGGGATGGTGATGTCGGCCGGGGGCGCCTTGCCCTCCGGGTCGTTCCACACGAACAGCTGCCGGTTCTCCTCCAGGGTCCGCCACGCCTTGGTGCGCGCCAGCGGCGGCACCCGGCGCGCGTACGGGATGCCGGTGCAGCGGCCGTTGCCGGCCCAGCGCCAGTCGTGGAAGGGGCAGGCCAGGGAGTTGCCCTTGATGGTGCCGTCGGCCAGGTTGCCGCCCATGTGCGGGCAGTAGGCGTTGAGCACATTGAGCGTGCCGTCCTCGCCCGCGAACACCACCAGCTCGGTGCCGAAAGCCGCTACGGTGTGCGGTTTTCCGTCCCGGAAGCTGTCCGCCAGCCCGAGGCAGTGCCAGCCGCGCGCGTACCGCGTGGACGGGCCGCCCGCATCGATCACTCGCACGTCGCTGTCGCCAGTCATTGTTCCTCCGATCCGATTACCGCCCGGCACGCCCGCTCACGCGGCGAGGGCTGTCCTGATGTCGATGCTCGCCGCGGCCTCCGGGCGCGGGCACGCGCAGTCCCACTGGTCGGGAGGTGCCCCGGATCCGTTCGCAGCGACCGGACTTCCCTCACGGCGCCTCCAGCCGCTGAAATCCCGAGCGGTAGAACAGCAGTGGCGCCGCGTCCGAATGCTCGTCGAGGGCGGTGACCCGGGCGATCACGACCGTGTGGTCGCCGCCGTCGATCTCGCGCTCGAGCTCGCAGTCGATGCTGGCCAGCGCGCCGGACAGCCGCGGCGACCCGTTCGGCGAAGGGACCCAGTCGATTCCGGCGAACTTGTCGGTGCCGCTGCGGGCCAATCGACGGCACACATCCTCCTGATCGTGGGCGAGAATGTTCACGCAGAACCGCCCGGCCGCGCGGGTGCGCGGGCACGAGGTGGGCGTGCGCGCGGGGCACAGGCCCACCCCGGGCGGGTGGAGCGGCAGCGAGGAGAACGGCTGGCAGCTGAACCCCCCCCG
>NZ_JARWQD010000174.1 GCF_029869545.1 Nocardia wallacei
ATGATGTCGGTGACGGTGGGCACGCCGAACGTCTCGTCGGTGAAATCGGCCGGGCGCAACGACTTCAGCACGCCGCTGTTGCCGATGATCTCGAGCACGCCGCGACCGGTGCTGTCGACGATGCGCCGCACCACCGGATGCCGCGACAGCACCTCGAGCTGCACCGCGACGTTGACCATGCCGAGCTGATCCACCTCGCCGAAGCCCGCGGCCGCCGCCGCGACCCCTACGGGTATGCCTGTTTTGGGGGGCCTACGGGTTAGGGCCCGCCGGCGGCGCGCCGCGCCCGGTCCGATGAAATTACCCCGGTACCTGACGATCAGGCTGCACAATCCATGCAGATCAGCTGGCCACCGGATTCGGTGGCGAGCCGGCTGCGGTGATGAACCAGAAAACAGCTCGAGCAGGTGAACTCGTCGGCCTGTTTCGGGATCACCCGAACCGACAGCACTTCCTCGGACAGGTCCGCGCCGGGAAGTTCGAACGATTCCGCGGTATCGCTGTCGTCGACATCCACGACGGCGGACGCGGCTTCGTTGCGACGAGCCTTCAGCTCCTCCAGCGAGTCTTCCGACGGTTCGTCGGTTTCACTACGCCTCGGTGCGTCATAGTCGGTTGCCATGTCGTCTTCCCCTCGTCCTTACTCCGTATATCCCGGACCGGCCCCACCGCCGCCGATACCCTGCGGAATCGGCTCGGCGAGATCCGTCCCGCCGGTGGTGTACGTCACGTGTACACCTGTCGCCGACCGGGCCAGACCTGGCAGATCTGTACCGGATCGCGCTCGGTCAACGCAGGACATGCCCTGGTTGTTCCCGAAATCTCGGCCCTGATTCACATCGGTCGATTCGAATCGGCCGCCAGACAATAGCGGACACCGGGGCAAAAGTCGCAATCAAAACCCGAGCGAGTCGAAACTGACCGGCAATCGTCATCGCGGCCGGGTACACACCCCTGATTCCGTGTCCGGCCGTCGAGCGAATCGTTACCCCGGCGATATCTGTCGCACCGCGAAGTCTCGGAAGCGATCCGCCGCCACTCGCCGGTGTCCGCATGCGCGATTGTCCGCCGCGAACTCGTAAGGTGTGCGTGTGGTTTCACTGCTCACCGAAGGCAGCCCCGTCGACGACAAGGGCAGGCCGTTCCTGCGCCGCCGGTACCAGCCCTGGGTCGCGCTGGTCGCGATCCTGGCACTGATCTGCGCGATCGTGTGGATCAAGGCGCTGACCACCGAGGACAGCAGCCGCACGGCGATGGCCTGCAATTCGCCGACGCCCGCCGCCGACCCGAACGCGCCGCAGCCGGCGCCACTGGGCGAGCGGGTGTCCTCGTCGCGGCTGCAGGACGTGGAACCGGCGCCGCTGGCGCAGTCCAAGGTGCGCGTCTACAACGCCTCCGGCCAGCGCGGCATGGGCGAGCACATCGCCTCGCGGCTGAGCGATCTCGGCTTCGCCAGCCCGCCCGCGCCACAATTCGCCAACGATCCGGTCTACGTCAACGGCGATCTGGAGTGCACGGGCCAGGTCCGCTTCGGCGTCAACGGCCGGCCCGCCGCGGCGGCGGTGCAGCTGGTGGCGCCGTGCGCGGAGCTGATCGAGGACAAGCGCGGCGACGACACGGTGGACCTGGCGCTGGGCTCGCTGTTCGGCAACGAGCTGCGCCCGTCCACCGACGCCGAGGAGGTCCTGCGGGCGTTGAAGAATCCCGCGCCGGGTGGTCCCGAGATCGACTCGACACTGCTCGACGCCGCCCGCCAGGGGAAGTGCTGAGCGCTCCTAACTCTCCGGAACAGCGGCCGACACGCCGAGGCGATCGAACAATTCGATCAATTCGTCCGCGATGTCCGGGGCGGACGCGACGACCAGTTCACCCGTCTGGCTGACCGTGCCCGCCCGGGGCAGCACCACCCGCGCGCCCGCCTCGGCCGCGATCAGTGCGCCCGCGGCCCAGTCCCAGGTGTTGAGCCCGTGCTCGTAGTGGGCATCGACGAGACCGGCGGCGACCATGCACAGATCCAGCGCGGCCGAACCGATCCGGCGGATATCGCGCACGTGCGGCAGCAATTCGGCGATCAGCTGTCCCTGCCGGGCGCGCCGGGCGGCGCCGTAGCCGAAGCCGGTGGCCAGCAGTGCCATCCCGACCGATCCGGCCGCGTTGCAGCGCAAGGCGATTGCGGTCCCGTCCCGGTCGGTGCGGGTGGCTCCCGCGCCGAGGCCCGCGCTGTAGGTGTGCCCGCCCGCGACGTCGGCGACCGCGCCGGCGAGCGACCGGCCGCCGCGCATGGCGGCCACCGACACCCCGTAGGCGGGGATGCCGTACATGAAGTTCACGGTGCCGTCGATGGGGTCGACCACCCACACGACCTGCGTATCGTCGCCCAGGCTGCCGCCGCCCTCCTCGCCCAGCACCTGCTCGCCCGGGCGCAGCTCGCCGAGCAGCCGCCGGATCAGCTGCTCGGCTTCGGTATCGACCACCGTGACCGGGTCGGTGGGCGAGCTCTTGGCCTGCACGGCGTCGCGGGCGCGTTCGCCTCCGCCGAACACCTCGGGCCGCCGGGCACGCACGTGCGCCGCCGCGGCCTGGGCGAGATGCACTGCGACACGGCGCAATTCGGCGATCTCGCCGGGATCGACCGGATCCTGACCGGCCGGATGCGGGTCGGTTGCGGCGGCGGTGACTGATGAGTTCGATTCGCGCACGATTCCCATCGCAACACAGATCGCCCGCGGGGCGCATTAGGCTTGTCGGGCACGACACACATCGGTTGTCGGGCAACCCGTCACACAATGCCGTGTATCGTGCCGCGCGCACTGTGATCAGGTCGGCACCACAGGGAAACGAGGAGACTGTCAATGTCCGCTCGGGGGCAAGCATTCGGTATCGATATCGGGGGTAGCGGCGTCAAGGGCGCGGTGGTGGACCTGGCCACCGGCGAGCTCGCGCACGAACGCATCAAGATCGCCACGCCGCAGCCGTCGACCCCGAACGCGGTCGCCGAGACGGTGGCCAAGCTGGTCGCCCAGGCCGACTGGGACGGCCCGGTCGGGCTCACGCTGCCCAGCGTCGTGGTCAACGGCATCGCCCGCACCGCCGCCAATATCGACAAGTCCTGGATCGACACCGATGCCCGGCAACTGTTCTCCCTGGCGCTCGGCGGGCGCGAGGTGGTGGTGCTCAACGACGCCGACGCCGCCGGGCTGGCCGAGGACCGCTACGGCGCGGCCCGCGACACGGCCGGGCTGGTCATGCTGCTGACCTTCGGCACCGGGATCGGCTCGGCGCTGCTGTACCACGGCACGCTGGTGCCGAATACGGAATTCGGCCACATCCTGGTCGACGGCAAGGAGGCCGAGCACCGCGCGGCCTCCTCGGTGAAGGAACGAAAGAAGCTGTCCTACAGGGACTGGTCCCACCAGGTGACCAAGGTGCTGGTCACGCTCGAGAATCTGCTCTGGCCCGACGTCTTCGTCGCCGGCGGCGGCATCAGCCGCGACGCCGAGCAGTGGATCCCGTTGCTGGGCAACCGGACTCCCGTGGTGGCCGCGCATTTGCGGAATACCGCGGGGATCGTCGGCGCCGCCATGGCGGTCGACGGCGGTATCGCACCATGACCGAGCCGACAACCTGCGAGGCTGGGGCATAGCACTCCGTCCGGATCGTTACAATGGAACGCATGACCGGCGGTGAGCCGGAAACCGACCCCGGCCGGAGAGCCGGGTTAACCCCGACAGAACCGCTCCGCCGGAAGATCAATCTGGCGTGACGCCGCACGAGACCGTCACGAAAGGGCGTACGTGGTAGCCACGAATACCCGAGAGACCGCCGAATCGGCCGATGCCGCCGACTCCACCGACAGCACCGCAGCACGGCCGGTCAAGAAGGCTGCCGCCAAAAAGGCTCCCGCCAAGAAGGCCGCCGCGAAGAAGGCACCCGCCAAGAAGGCCGGTGCCAAGGCCGCGGTCAAGAAGGCGCCCGCCAAGAAGGCCGCCAAGAAAGCCGCACCCGGCGCCGAGACCGAGGGCGAGGAGAACCTCGACGACGAGTCGATCGAGCTCGAGGGCGACCTCGACGACCTCGAGGTCTCCGAGGACGATCTGGCCGAGGACGGCGAGATCGTCGAGGAGGTCACCGTCGCCGACGACGAGGAGGCCGACGAGCCCTCGGAGAAGGACAAGGCCTCCGGCGACTTCGTCTGGGACGAGGAGGAGTCCGAGGCGCTGCGGCAGGCCCGCAAGGACGCCGAGCTCACCGCCTCCGCCGACTCGGTGCGCGCCTACCTCAAGCAGATCGGCAAGGTCGCGCTGCTCAACGCCGAGGAGGAGGTCGAACTCGCCAAGCGGATCGAGGCGGGCCTCTACGCCACGGAGAAGTACCGCGAGCTGACCGAGAAGGGCGACAAGCCGCCGGTCCAGCAGCGCCGCGACCTGAACTGGATCATGCGCGACGGCAACCGCGCCAAGAACCACCTGCTCGAGGCGAACCTGCGCCTGGTGGTCTCGCTGGCCAAGCGCTACACCGGCCGCGGCATGGCCTTCCTGGACCTGATCCAGGAGGGCAACCTGGGCCTGATCCGCGCGGTCGAGAAGTTCGACTACACCAAGGGCTACAAGTTCTCCACGTACGCCACCTGGTGGATCCGGCAGGCCATCACGCGCGCCATGGCCGACCAGGCCCGCACCATCCGCATTCCGGTGCACATGGTCGAGGTCATCAACAAGCTGGGCCGCATCCAGCGCGAGCTGCTGCAGGACCTGGGCCGCGAGCCCACGCCCGAGGAACTCGCCAAGGAAATGGACATCACGCCGGAGAAGGTGCTGGAGATCCAGCAGTACGCGCGTGAGCCCATCTCGCTGGACCAGACCATCGGCGACGAGGGCGATTCGCAGCTGGGCGATTTCATCGAGGATTCCGAGGCGGTCGTCGCGGTCGACGCGGTGAGCTTCACGCTGCTGCAGGATCAGCTGCAGTCGGTGCTGGAGACGCTGTCCGAGCGCGAGGCCGGCGTGGTCCGGCTGCGCTTCGGTCTCACCGACGGCCAGCCCCGCACCCTCGACGAGATCGGCCAGGTCTACGGGGTCACCCGCGAGCGCATCCGCCAGATCGAGTCCAAGACCATGAGCAAGCTGCGCCACCCCAGCCGCTCCCAGGTCCTGCGCGACTACCTCGACTGAGCACGAGCCGGATCGGGGGGGGGGGCGCCGCCGAGGGGGGGGCCCGCGCCACCGGGTGGGGGGGGGCGGACGCAACGGAGGGGGGAGCCGGCGGGGGCGGGGCGGGCGGGGGGGGGGGAGGCGCGAGCGCCCCCCC
>NZ_JARWQD010000175.1 GCF_029869545.1 Nocardia wallacei
GCGGGGAATAGGGGCACCACCGGATACGGGGAATAGAGGCACCACCGGATACGGGGAATAGAGGCACCACCGGATACGGGGAATAGAGGCACCACCGGATACGGGGAATAGAGGCACCACCGGATGCGGGGAATAGAGGCACCACCGGATGCGGGAAATAGAGGCACCACCGGATGCGGGAAATGGGGGCATCACCCGCGGAACGGTTGCTTAACCCGGCAGGCGGCGAACATGGGCATTGATGTTCGTCAGGTCAGGGGGACTCGGCGGAGGAGGCCGTCGCGGGCGTCGGCGGCTTCTACCTCGTCGCGGGTGACGCCGAGGATGAACAGGACCGCGTCGAGGAAGGGGTGGGAGAGGGCGGCGTCGGCGATCTCGCGCAGGGCGGGCTTGGCGTTGAAGGCGATGCCCAGGCCCGCCGCGTTCAGCATGTCGATGTCGTTGGCGCCGTCGCCGACCGCGACGGTCTGCTCCATCGGCACCCCGGCCTCGGCCGCGAACCGCCGCAGCGCCACGGCCTTCGCGGGCCGGTCGACGATCTCCCCGATCACCTTCCCGGTCAGCTTGCCGCCCACCACCTCGAGCGTGTTCGCCTGCACGAAATCCAGTTCCAGATCGTGGGCCAGCGGCTCGATCACCTGCCGGAAGCCGCCGGACACCACACCGCACCGGAAACCCAGCCGCCGCAGCGTGCGGATGGTGGTGCGGGCACCGGGGGTCAGTTCGATGCGCTCGGCGACCTCGTCGATCACCGTCTCGTCCAGCCCGGCCAGGGTCGCGACCCGCTTCCGCAGCGATTCGGCGAAGTCGATCTCGCCGCGCATGGCGGATTCGGTGACCTTGCGCACCTCGTCCTCGACGCCCGCGTGCGCGGCCAGCATCTCGATCACCTCGCCCTGGATGAGCGTGGAGTCGACGTCGAAGACGATCAGCCGCTTGGCCCGCCGCGCCAGGCCCGCGCGCTCGACCGCGACATCGACGTTCTCCTTGGCCGCCACCACGGACAGCGCGGTGCGCAACCGGGTCTCGCCGTCCTGATCGACCGGCGCGGTCACCATCAGCTCCAGACCGGTCACCGGATAGTCGGCGATGCCGCGGATGGCGTCGATATTGACGTTCTGCTCGGCCAGCTTGCGCGCGATCGTGCTGAACGCCCGCGCCGTCACGGGGCTGCCCAGCACCACGATCGCATGCGTCGACAACCGCGCCCCCGCCACCGAGTTCGCGCCGATCTCGACGTCGACCTGCATGCCGACGGTGGCCATCGCGTCCTCGAGCTGATCCTGCAGATCCTCCGGATCGTCCGGGCAGGTCACCAGCACGCCGAGGGTGAGCCGGCCGCGGATCACGACCTGTTCGACATCGAGCAGGCTCACTCCGTTGCGCGACAGGGCCGTCAGCAGCACCGAGGTCACGCCCGGCTTGTCGGGCCCCGTGACGGTGATCAGCACGGTCGTCTCGGGCGTGCTCAAGCGAAACTCCGTTTCTCGTGATGTGCTCGGCCGCCTGCGACGGCCCGCACATTGTCTCAGGTCGGTGTGCGGCGCTCCCGACGTCCCGGCGTCGAGCCCGGAAACCGAACGCGGGGGGGGGGGGGGGGGGGGGGGGGCCGGCGGGGGGGGGGGGGGGTTGGGGTGAGAATTGGGGGGGGGGGGGGGGGGGGGTGGTGTGAATTAAAGAGAGCGC
>NZ_JARWQD010000176.1 GCF_029869545.1 Nocardia wallacei
CGCCAGGGCTAACAGCAGCCCGGCCGCGGTCTGTACCCGGGCGGCTTGAATCTGACCGCTAATTCCTTTGGGCCTTTTGTTACCCGGGGCCCCCGCCACCTCGGTAATCTATCGGGGGGGGGCCGGGGCCACCGCGGCCACCGCCACCACGATCGCGACCCGCGCCGTCGTCGCGGGCTTCACCAGGACGCGTCCGACGCGGGCACCGGCGGCCATCCAGACCAGCAGGGCAGTCAGCCAGAACGTCATGGTGTGGCCTCCCTCATCCGAGTGCCTCGTCGAATCGCAGGACCGAGACCCCGGCGCCCCGGTTGTGGAATACGCGCAGCCGGGTCATCAGCATGCTGGCGAAGGTCTCTGCCTCCCACTCGCATTGGTCGTCGTCGCCGTCCTCGACGACCTGCTGGTGTGCGCGCTGGCTGAGCATGTAGGCGATCAGGTCGTCGTCGGCCTCGAGCGTCACCGCGGGGGCGGGTTCGCCGGGGTGGTCGAAGATGATGTGCCCGAGCTCGTGGGCGAGCGTGTGCTCGCGGGTGGGCAGCGCCGACGCCAGCACGATGACGTCCTTGTCCGGATAGCTGCGCCGCTGTCCGCAGACGCCGGGACCCAGTTCGCCGCTGGCGATTTCGATCGGGCGGCGGCGCTCGGCCGAGATGGCCAGGACCACCTCGTCGAGGGTGGTGGCGTCGAAGTCGGCGGCCACCGCGCAGACCGCGTCGACGGCGGCCGCGACCCGGCGATAGGAGCGGTTACTTTGTGTGCGACTGTCCGTCATCGGTCACCCCCTCATGCCCTCGGCCCGAAGAACTCCGCGCGGGCGGCGTCGATGCGCGCCTGCGCGGCCGAGGCGCTCTGGAAGCTCACCGCGCCGGATCCGGCCGCGGCCAACGCCATTGCGGCCAGGCCGCCCACGACGCTCAGCACCTTGATGGGCGGCAGCGCGCCGGTGTCGGCGGTGGGGCGCACGTTCGGCTGCGCCTGTGCCTGCGCGGGCGGCGGCGGCACGGCGGGCGGCGGGGGTGGTGGAGGCGCAGGCGCAGGCGCCGCGGGCGGGGCGGCCACGGGCACCGGCGGCACGACCGCCGGAAGCGCGGGAACCGGAGGCACCGGAACGGGCGGGATCGCCAGCGGCGGCGCGGGCACGGCCGGTGGTGGCGGCACCGGAACCGGCTGCAGCAGAAGCAACAGAAGCAGGGGCGACATGACCGCCGCTGAGCCCACCGCGGCCGACCCGGTAGCCGCCGAGCCGGTACCCAACAGCGCAGCCAACGCCGAACCCGTACCCACAGCAGCCGAACCCGTTGCCGCAGAACCCGTCCCGAGCAGCGCGGCCAATGCCGAACCCGTACCCACAGCAGCGGAACCTGTTGCCGCAGAACCTGTCCCGAGCAACGCCGCCAATCCGGAACCGGCCCCAACAGCAGCCGAACCGGTCGCGGCCGAGCCCGTACCCAACAGCGCAGCCAACGCTGAACCCGTGCCCACAGCAGCGGAACCCGTTGCGGCGGAACCGGTTCCGAGGAGAGCGGCCAATGAGGCGCCAGTGGCCGAACCGGTGGCCAGGAGGGCTCCTCCGGCCGCGGAACCCGTGCCCGCGACGGTCGGGCCCACTACCGAACCCGCGCCCGCGAGCGCCGAACCCGTTCCCGCAGCGGCGGATCCGGTCACCGCCGACCCGGTGGTGCCCGCCGCGGAGCCCGTGCCGAGCACGGCCGACCCGGCGCCCGCACCCGCGGAACCCACCGCCGCCGAGCCCGTGCCCGCTGCGGCGCCGAGGGCGGCGGACCCGGTGCCGAGCACGCTGGCGGAGCCGGTACCGAGGAGAGTCGGCAAATCGAGCAGCCCGACCTCGACGGCCGCGGTGTCCTGCACCGCCGGGGCCTGATCGGGGGTGGATGCCGAGACCTCGCTCGGCGGAGTCACCGGGTCGGTCGAGCGGCCGGGGATGGAGAGGGGAACGCCGTCGTCCTTGCCGCTCGCGCCCGACCCCGGACCACCGGGACCGCACTGCGGACAGGGATTGGGCTGAGCCTGGGCGGCCAGCGGGCCCAGTAGGCCGCAACCGGCGACGATCCCGGCCACTGCCACTACGCGCGCTATGCGACCCACGGTCATGCGCTTGCCTTCCCCTCATCTTTCAGCGCAGATCTGCACCCGGTCGCGATCACATCCGGGAATACAACGGATGTCGATCATCATAACTGCCGAGTGTTTGCTCGCGCAGTGGGATGGTGTGACCTGCCCCACGACGCTGTGAGCAGCCGAATCACCCGAAGGCCGCGGCGACCGGGCGGCGGACGGAAATCCGGCTACACCCCTGCTTCCACCGACCGGTGTCACGAGACACCGGCTGGCATCCAGGTCCTTGCTACTCGCACAAGCTGATTCGATGCCGACGACCGGCCGGATCGCTGCCGCGGGGAAGGTTGCGGCGCGTCGCGCGATTCGGCCTTGGCGTGTCGGACCTGCGGCGACAGCCCGGCGATCAGGCGCCGTAGACCGGTTCCGGCGGGGTCGCCTTGGCAATCAGCTCGCGCACCGCGGGACCCAGCTCCGCGGGCTCCCAGCGGGCGCCGCGATCCACCGGCACGCCGTGCCGCCAGCCGTCGGCCAGCGCCACCTTGCCGCCCTCCACCTCGAACATCCGCCCGGTCACATCGGCCGAGTCCGGGCTGCCCAGCCAGACCACCAGCGGGGAGATGTTCTCCGGGGCCATGGCGTCGAAGCCCGACTCCGGCGCGGCCATCATGTCGGCGAAGACCGTCTCGGTCATCCGGGTGCGGGCGCTCGGCGCGATGGCGTTCACGGTCACGCCGTAGCGCCCGAACTCCGCCGCGGCGGTGATGGTCAGGGCCGCGATCCCCGCCTTGGCCGCGCCGTAGTTGCCCTGGCCGACGCTGCCCTGCAGCCCGGCGCCGGAGCTGGTGTTGATGATGCGGGCGTCGACCGGCCGCCCGGCCTTCGACTCCCCGCGCCAGTACGCGGCGGCGTGACGCATGGTGGCGAAGTGGCCCTTGAGGTGCACTCGGACGACCGCGTCCCACTCCTGCTCGGACAGATTCACCAGCATCCGATCGCGGACGATTCCGGCGTTGTTGACCAGCACATCCAGCCCGCCGAAGGTCTCGACGGCCTGGTTGACCAGGCGCTCGGCACCGGCCCAGTCGGCGACGTCGTCGCCGTTGACCACGGCCTTGCCGCCCAGCTCGAGGATCTCCTCGGCGACCTGGGCGGCCGGGGAGTCGGTGCGGGGACTGCCGTCGAGTTCCGCGCCCAGATCGTTGACCACCACATTGGCGCCGGCGGCGGCGAACGCCAGCGCGTGCGCGCGGCCGATTCCGCCGCCCGCCCCGGTCACGATGACGGTGCGCCCGGCACAGATCCGATCGGTGTTGTCTGCCATATTCGTCGCTCTCATTTCGATTGTGCTGCTGGTCGGGAGTCGTTGACGGTGGCGGCGTCCAGGAACGCCGGGCGCTCACCGCCGCCGTGCACCAGCAGCGAGGCGCCGTTGACGTAGCCCGCCAGCGGGGAGGCCAGGAAGGCCGCGACCCGGCCGATGTCCTCGGGCGCGGCCATGCGCTGCAGCGGGACGGTGGCGCCGACGGCGGCGATGCCCGCCTCGTCGCCGTAGTGCAGATGACTGGATTCCGTGTTCACCATGCCGACGACCACCGAATTGACCCGGACCTTCGGCGCCCATTCCACCGCCAGGGAGGTGACGAGGTTGTCGAGCCCGGCCTTGGCCGCGCCGTAGGCGGCGGTGCCGGGCGAGGGCCGGTGGCCGCTCACGCTGGAGATCATCACGATCGAACCGCCGCCGGGCTGGTTCTGCATCACGGCATTGGCGGCCTGCGAAACGAGCAGCGGGGCAAGCAGATTCAGCTCCACGATCTTGGCGTGGAAGTTGCGGCTGGCCGCGGCCGCGAGGGCGAACGGGGCGCCGCCCGCGTTGTTCACCACGTGGTCGATCCGGCCGTGCCGCTCGACGATCCCGTCGATCAGCGCGGGCACCGCATCGCCGTCGCGCACATCGCAGGGCAGGAAGTCGGCGCGGCGGCCCGAACTCTCGATCGGACCATCCGCCGGACGGCGCGCGCAGGTCACCACGGTCGCCCCGGCGTCCAGGAAGGTCCGGCTGATACCGGCGCCCACTCCCCGCACGCCGCCGGTGACCAGAACGACGGCTCCGGAGAGGTCCACTTCGATTGCCACCGTGATAACCTACCAAGCACTTGCTTGTTTTGCCAACGAATGGACATGCGATGGGGATCAACCGTCACACCGAGACCTCGGGGATCGAGGTCGTCACGATCGACTACCCGCCGGTCAATGCGCTGCCCACGGCCGGCTGGTTCGGAGTGGCCGACGCCGTGCGGGCGGCGGGGCGCGACCCGGAGACCAAGGTCGTGGTGCTGCGCGCGGAGGGCCGCGGATTCAACGCGGGCGTGGATATCAAGGAGATCCAGCGCAATCCGGGCCACCAGACCCTGATCGACGCCAATCACGGGTGCTACGAGGCATTTTCGGCCGTGTACGAATGCCAGGTGCCGGTGATCGTCGCGGTGAACGGGTTCTGCCTGGGTGGCGGTATCGGCCTGGTGGGCAATGCGGACGTGATCGTGGCCTCCGACGATGCGACCTTCGGCCTGCCCGAGGTGGAGCGCGGTGCGCTGGGCGCGGCCACCCATCTCGCACGGCTGGTGCCGCAGCACATGATGCGGACGCTGTTCTACACCGCGAGCACGGTGACCGCGCAGCAGCTGCATCACTTCGGGTCGGTGTACAAGGTGGTTCCGCGCGCCGAACTGGATTCGGCCGCAATGGAAGTCGCCAAGAACATCGCCGACAAGGACGGCCGGGTCATCCGCGCCGCCAAGCGCGCGCTGAACGGGATCGACACCCAGGACGTGCACCGCAGTTACCGGTACGAGCAGGGCTTCACCTTCGAGCTGAATCTGGCGGGGGTGTCCGATGAGATCCGCGAGCGGTTCGACGCGGATCTGGCCGCGAAGCGGGGTGAGAAGTGATGCGCGACAAGCGAATGAGCCTCGAGGAGGCGGTCGGGCAGCTGCGCAGCGGCATGACCGTGGGAATCGGCGGCTGGGGTTCGCGCCGCAAGCCGCTGGCCTTCGTGCGCGCGCTGCTGCGGTCCGACGTGACCGACCTGACCGTGGTGTCCTACGGCGGCCCGGACCTCGGCCTGCTGTGCTCGGCGGGCAAGGTGCGCAAGGCGTATTACGGCTTCGTGTCACTGGATTCGGCGCCGTTCTACGATCCGTGGTTCGCCAAGGCCCGCACGGGCGGCGAGATCGTCGTCCGCGAGATGGACGAGGGCATGGTGAAGTGCGGGCTGCAGGCCGCGGCGGCACGGTTGCCGTTCCTGCCGATCCGGGCGGGGCTCGGTTCGGACGTGCCGAACTTCTGGGAGGGCGAGCTGCAGACGGTGCGGTCGCCGTATCCGAATGCCGACGGCCGCACCGAAACTCTCGTCGCCATGCCCGCGCTGACCCTCGACGCGGCGTTCGTCCACATGGACCTCGGTGATAAGCACGGCAATGCCGCCTACACCGGGGTCGACCCGTACATGGACGATCTGTTCTGCCTGGCCGCCGAGCGCCGCTACCTGTCGGTGGATCGACTGGTGGAGACCGAGGAACTGGTGAAAGCCGTTCCGCAGCAGGCGCTTCTGCTCAACCGCATGATGGTCGACGGCGTGGTGGAGGCGCCGGGCGGTGCGCACTTCACCTTCTCCGGCAGCTACGGCCGGGACGAGAAGTTCCAGCGGCACTACGTGGAGGCGGCCAAGGAGGCCGATACCTGGGCCGCGTTCAAGGCCCGGTACCTGGATGTGTCCGAGGACGAATACCAGGCCGCCGTCCGCGAATTCGCCGCGGAGCAGTCGAAATGAGTGAGACCACCACCCCGGCCCCGCGCCCCGAGAGCGCGCCGCCCACCACCCGGATGCGGGTGACCTTCGCCCGCCCCGGCGCCATGACGGTCACCTTCGACCAGGCACCTGTCGAGAACGAGGAGCGCCGATGACCGACACCACCACCGCGACGCGCGCCGAGGTGTGCGCGGTCGCCTGCGCCGAAATCTTCCGCGGCGCTGGCGAAATCATGGCCAGCCCGATGTCGCCGACCCCGACCATCGGGGCGCGGCTGGCGCGGCTGACCTTCGAACCCGATCTGCTGATCTCCGACGGGGAATCGCAGCTGCTCGCCGAGACGCCCGCGCTGGGCGCCAAAGCGCCTGTGGAGGGCTGGATTCCGTTCGGCCGGGTCTTCGACGTGGTCGCCTCCGGGCGGCGGCACGTCGTCATGGGCGCCAACCAGCTCGACCGGTTCGGCAATCAGAATCTGTCGGCGTTCGGGCCGCTGCAGCAGCCGACCCGGCAGATGTTCGGCGTGCGCGGCGCTCCCGGTAACACGATCAACCACGCCACCAGCTATTTCGTGCCCCGGCACAGCAAGCGGGTGTTCTGCGAGCGGGTCGATATCGTCTCCGGAATCGGTTACGACAAGGTCGATCCCGAGAACCCGGCGTACCGGTTCCACCACCTGCACCGGGTGGTGAGCAATCTGGGCGTCTTCGACTTCGGCGGCCCCGGCCACACGCTGCAGGCGCTCTCCCTGCATCCCGGGGTAACGGCGGACGAGGTCGCCGACAACACCTCGTTCGAGGTGGCGGGACTGGACACCGCCGGGACGACCCGGTGGCCCACCGAGGAGGAACTGCAGATCATCCGAACCGTACTGGACCCCAGGGGAATTCGGGACAAGGAGGTCGCGGGATGAGCGGTCACATCGGGCACGCGACGGTATTCGTCGCCGCCGAAGCCGATATCTGTGAGGCGCAGCAATGACGGCACGGCTGCGTACCCCGCTGACCGAACTGGTCGGGATCGAGCATCCTGTCGTGCAGACAGGTATGGGCTGGGTTGCCGGGCCGCGCCTGGTCGCCGCTACTGCCAACGCGGGCGGGCTGGGCATTCTGGCCTCGGCGACGATGACCTATGCCGAGCTCGAGGCGGCCGTCGCCAAGACCAAGGCCCACACCGACAAACCGTTCGGGGTGAACATTCGCGCCGACGCCACCGATGCACCGGAGCGGATCGAGCTGCTGATCCGGGAGAAGGTGCGCGTCGCCTCGTTCGCGCTGGCGCCGAAGAAGGAACTCATCGCGCGGCTGAAAGATGCCGGGGTCGTGGTGGTTCCGTCGATCGGCGCGGCCAAGCACGCGGTGAAGGTGGCCTCGTGGGGCGCCGACGCGGTCATCGTGCAGGGCGGCGAGGGCGGCGGGCATACCGGCCCGGTCGCCACCACCCTGCTGCTGCCGTCGGTCCTCGATGCCGTCGATATCCCGGTCGTGGCGGCGGGCGGCTTCTTCGACGGGCGCGGCCTGGCGGCCGCATTGTCCTATGGCGCCGCGGGTGTCGCGATGGGTACGCGTTTCCTGCTCACCCAGGAGAGCACCGTGCCCGACGCGGTCAAGCAGGAGTACCTGAACCGCGGTCTGCAGGACACCGTGGTGTCGCTGAAGGTCGACGGCATGCCACACCGGGTGCTGAATACCGATCTCGTTGAGCGCCTGGAGCATTCGGGCCGCTGGCGCGGGCTGGCGGCGGCGGTGTCCAACGCGCTCAAGTTCAAGGGCATGACCGGGATGAAGTGGTCCACGATCGTCCGCGACGGCCTGTCCATGCGAAAGACCAAGGACCTCACCTGGTCTCAGGTCATCATGGCCGCCAATACCCCGATGCTGCTGAAATCCGGTTTGGTCGAGGGCAATACGCGCGCCGGCGTGCTCGCCGCGGGCCAGGTCACGGGCATCATCGACGACCTGCCGACCGTGCAGGAACTGATCGACCGCATCGTCGGCGACGCGGCCGCACGCATCGACGCGCTCACCGCACTGCGCCACGAAGCCGAATCGGCCCCCTCGGCGTGACCGAAAAACCTTCGGTCACAACGAAAAGGACCACCCCGCCCCTCTTCTCGCTCCGGGGTGGTCCTTTTTCGTCTCCATAACCCCCAGCTCTGGATATACCGCCGGATCCCGCACCACGAGATCCGGTAGGTTCGCACCGTGCGCACATCGAACAGCAATGCCCCGTGGAAGCGCGGAATCAGCGGCCTGATGCTGGCTGGCGCGGTGGTCACGGGCGTGCTGGTGGGCCCGGCGGCCACGGCATCGGCCGCCAACGGCGTGCCCCTGAACAGCGAGATCGACCAGACTCCCGTGGCCAATGACGGCTGCACCTTCTCCTCCGTCGGCGGCTCGTGCAGCGACCCCGGCCCCGTGGGTGGCGCCCTGATCGCCTTCCGAAATTGGCTCGTCAGCATGGGCTACGGCACCGGCAGCTCCTCCCTGTCCGCCCACTTCTTCTGATATCCCGCGAGGCCGTCGCCACAGGAGCGTGCCGAGGACCTTTCCGCTGGTGACGGCCAAATGGATATTCCCGGTTGGGGGCGAAGGCTCGGCCGCACGGGTTTCTTCCTGGGAAAACGAGTCGGACTTACAACCGATGCGGTGAACGCTCCTAGATTGCTCCGCCCTCGTGGCAGTGTCATGCCGAAATCACATCACTGCTGATGGGGAGTGGGGTAAGGCAATGCAGGGTGTCGGCAGCACACTTCCACGACGGCGACTGGGACGGCTACTGCGCGACTTGCGGCATCAGACGGGAATAACGCTGGAGGAGGCAGCTCATCTGATCGAACTCAGTCCCAGTTCACTGCAACGACTCGAAACCGGTCAGGCCACACGTATTCGACTGGTGGATATACGCGAGCTGTGCAGGCTCTACGACGCCGACGAGGTGACAACGGCAGGGCTGCTCGGCCTGGCGCAGCAGGCGACGGAGAAATCGTGGTGGAACGCGTATGGCGGGCTGATTCCTCCCGACTTCGATGTATATGTCGGCTTGGAAAGCGCTGCGCGCCAGATTATTTCATACGCACCAGATGTAATTCTCGGGCTGCTGCAGACGTCCGCGTATGCCCGTGTGCTCGCCCGTAGTGTCTACCCGAACGACTCGGAAGAGGAGATCGACCGACGGATGGAGCTGAAACGGAAGCGCCAGGCGAAGCTCACTCGCAAGCGGCATCCCACCCGCCTGAACGTTGTCATCCTCGAGTGCGCCCTGCGGCGAATGGTCGGTACGCCGCGAATCATGGCCGCCCAGCTCCGGCATCTCGCCGACCTCAGCACTCAGCCGAACATCGACCTGCGCGTCCTGCCCCACCGCGCTGGAATACCTTTGGGAGACCCGATCGGCCTGTTCACGATCCTCGACTTCGGCACCGACAACAAGGGCGAGGTGATCGAACCACCTGTCGTCTATCTGGAGAACTTCACCGGCGATCTCTATCTGGAGACTCCGGACGACGTTCAGCGCTACCATGATGCTCACCAGGCGATTCGACGTGCTGCGCTGGACAACGTCGCAAGCCGGAACTTCATACGACAGATTGCTAAGGAGTTCGTCGCGTGAGCAACTTCCCTGATATCGATCTATCGAATGCAGTGTGGCGCAAGAGTTCCCGCAGCTCCGGCGGCAAGGACTGCGTCGAAGTCGCCTTCCTCCCCGACGGCTCCATCGGCGTCCGCGACTCGAAAGACCGAACCGGCCCCGCCCTGCGCTTCACCCCCACCGAATGGGACACCTTCACCACAGCACTCACGAACACAGACCTCACCCCGTAGCTCACCACCCCTACCGGTCGGCAGAGCCACAATTCCCGCACCCCGTGCCGGTTCCCGCACCCCTTGCAGGACCTTGTAAGGGGTGCGAGAACGAACAGAGGGTGCGGGAACGTTGACTCAGGCGGGGGTGACCTGGACGCGGTTGTCGTGGAAGACTGCGCCGCCGCCGAAGTCCGAGTCGCGTTCGGCGATGGTGGCGTTGACTGTGGCGCCGCCGGTGAATTTGGCCCAGCGGCCCTTGGTGGTGGCGGCTACGCCGGGGCGGACTCGGTCGGAGACTTCGGCGGTGGCCTCGAAGGCGCCGCGGGCGTTGGAGACGAGTACCGGTGTGCCGTCGGCGATTCCGCGGGCGGCGGCATCCTCGGGGTGGAGGGTGATGCGGGAATCGCCTGCGCGGCGCCGTAGTTCGGGGTTGTTGCCGAAGACGGTGTTCAAGAAGTAGTGCGAGGCGGCGGAGATCAGGACCAGGCCGTCGCCCGGGTCGGACGGTGGGGTGTAGGCCGGAAGCGGGTCGTGGCCCGCCTTCTCGGCGCGGGTGGAGACGAACTGCAGCTTGTCCGACGGCACCGGGCCCGGCTCGACCTTCAGGAATCCGTCGGCGCGCAACCGCTCGAAGTCGTAGCCCTTCAGCAGCTGCCGGGCCAGGTCCTCGTCGGAGTCGTAGACCGACGGTTCGGTCACGCCCATGCGGCGGGCCAGGCGCCGGAAAGTCTCTGTGGTGGACAGGCATTCGCCGGGCGGTTCCACCGCGGGCTCGTTCCAGACCAGGTACATGTTGCCGTAGGCGGCCAGCACGTCCAGGTGCTCGGGCTGCATGGTGGCGGGTAGCACGATGTCGGCGTAGTCGACGGTGTCGGTCGGGAAGTGTTCCAGCACAACGGTGAACAGATCCTCGCGCGACAGGCCCTCGATCACCTTGCGCTGATCCGGATTGGAGCCGACCGGATTGGCGGCGATGACGAACAGCGCCTTGACCGGCGGGTCGTCCACGTTCAGCAGCCCGTCACCGATCCGGGTCTGCGACAGCGTGCGCACCGGATGCGGCAGCAGATCGAAACGCACCAGCCCCGGGAGGTCCAGCTTGAAGTGACCGCTGGTCGAATAGTGCAGTCCCCCACCGGGAATCGCCCAATCGCCGGTGACTCCGGGCAGACATGCCATGGTGCGCAACGCCATCCCGCCGCCCGCGTGGCGCTGGATGCCCTGGGAGGCACGGATCGCGGTCGGCCGGGTGGTGGCGATGCGCTCGCCCAGATCGATGATCTGTTCCTCGCGCAGCCCGGTGATCGCCGCGACGCGCTGCGGGGTGAATTCCTCTATGCGCGGACGGAATTCGGACCAGCCGACGGTGTGCTCGGCGATGAAATCCAGGTCCGCGGCGCCCATCGACACGATCACGTGCATCAGCCCGAGCGCCAGCGCGGCGTCGGTGCCCGGCAGCGGTGCGATGTGTTCGTCGCAGCGTTCGGCGGTGCGGCTGCGGACCGGATCGATCGCCACCGTGTAGGCGCCGCTGTCCTGGATGAACTTCCACACGTGATGCCCGGAGGTGAGCGGATTGGTGCCCCACAGCAGGATCAATTTCGATTTGGCGAAATCCTCGGGGTCCATGCCACCGGAGGTGCCCAGGGTGTACTTCATCCCCAGCGTGCCGGAGATCGAGCAGATCGTCGGATCGTGCAGCGACGAGCCCAGCACATTGAACAACCGCCGCCCCGAAAAGCCTTCCATCCCTTGGATATAGCCGAGACTCCCGGTGCCGTGGAATGGCCAGATCGCCTCGCCGCCGTATTCGTCGATGATCCCGGTGAGCCGCGCGGCGATCTCATCGAGCGCCTCGTCCCAGCCGATCCGCTCGAACCGCCCCTCCCCCTTACGCCCCACCCGCCGCATCGGATACGTGATCCGATCCTCGGCATGCAGCTGTTCGAGATACCGGTTCACCTTCACGCACAACGCGCCCCGGGTCACCGGATGCTCCTTGTTCCCCCGCAGCCCGACCGCTCGCCCGTCCTCGACGGTCACCACCCACGAGCACGCATCAGGACAATCCAGCGGGCAAGCCCCCAGCACCTTCACCCCACCGATCGTAACCCCGGCCAAAAGCACGCCGGGGACAAGAGGGCGAGGACGAGACGCCGGTGCAGGGCGTGGGTCAGCTCAGGCGTTCGATGATGGTGGCGTTGGCGGTGCCGCCGCCCTCGCAGATGGTGAGCAGGCCGTAGCGGCCGTTCACTCGTTCCAGTTCGTTGAGGAGTGTGGCGAAGAGTTTGGCGCCGGTGGCGCCGAGGGGGTGGCCGAGGGCGATGGCGCCGCCGTTGACGTTGACCTTGTCGGGGTCGGCGCCGGTCTCCTTCAGCCAGGCCAGCACGACCGAGGCGAATGCCTCGTTGATCTCGATGACGTCGATATCGTCGATGGTCAGGCCGGTCTTCTCCAGCGCCCACCGGGTGGCCGGGATCGGCGCGGTGAGCATGAGGACCGGGTCGGCGCCGCGGGCGCTCACGTGGTGGATGCGGGCCCGGGGGCGCAGCCCGTACTCGCCGACCGCCCACTCGGAGGCGAGCAGCGTCGCGCTCGCGCCGTCGGAGATCTGGCTGGCCACCGCCGCGGTGAGCGGGCTGCCGTCGCTGAGCGGCTTCAGCCCGGCCATCTTCTCCAGGCTGGTCTCGCGCGGCCCCTCGTCGATCCAGAAGTCGCCGACCGGCACGATCTCGCGATCGAACTTGCCCTCGGCGATGGCCTTGCGGGCGCGCTCGTGGCTGCGCAGCGCCCACTGCTCCATGTCTCGGCGGCTGATGCCCCACTTCTCCGCGATCAGCTGGGCGCCTTTGAACTGCGTCACCTCGCCGGTGCCGTAGCGGTGGTCCCAGCCCTGCGCGCCGACGAACGGCGACTCGAAGCCGTACTCCTTACCGGCCAGCATCGCCGCCGAGATCGGGATGGCGCTCATGTTCTGCACGCCGCCCGCCACGATCACCTCGGCGGTGCCGCTCATGATGGCCTGCGCGCCGAAATTGATTGCCTGCTGGCTGGATCCGCATTGCCGGTCCACGGTGACGCCCGGCACGGCCTCCGGATAACCCGCCGCCAGCCAGGCCGTGCGCGCGATATTCCCGGCCTGCGGGCCGATCGCGTCCACGCAACCGAAGATCACATCGTCGACCTGGATCGGGTCGATCGTGTTGCGCCCCAGCAGACCCTGCAGGGCGGCCGCGCCCAGATCGGCCGGATGCACACCGGCGAGGGATCCGCCGCGCTTACCGATCGGGGTGCGCACGGCATCGATGACGTATGCCTCTCGCACGGGTGCGTACTGCGGGCGGGCGGACGGTGCAGACATTGGCGGAAACTCCTACTTGCGGTGCTGCGCTTCGGGATTGGTGAGGCCATCGAGCACGATGGTCAGGTATTGCTTGGCGAGGTTGTCGACGGTGATGCGGCCGCCGGGCTGATACCACCGCACGGCGACCCACACGGTGTCGCGCAGGAAGCGGTAGGCGAGTTCGATATCCAGTTCGGGGCGGAAGCTGCCGTCCTCGACGCCGCGGGCGAGCACCTTGTGCCACAGCTCGCGGAACTCCCGGTTGTACTCGTCGATATAGGCGAAACGCGGTGTGCCGCTGAGCCTTTTCGCCTCGGCCTGGTAGATCGCCACCGCGGAGTGCCAGCGGTCGAACGATTCGTAGGACGCGATCACCAACGCCTCCAACGTATCTCGCGGCGACAGGCCGGAGTCGACGATCTCGCGGTAGCGGCCGAACAGATCGTCGAGGAAGCCGCGCAGGATCTCGTCCACCATCGACTCCTTGGAATCGAAGTGGTGGTAGAGGCTGCCGGATAGAATTCCGGCCGCGTCGGCGATGTCGCGGACCGTGGTCGCACGCAGCCCGCGCTCGGCGAACAGACCGGCCGCCAGGGCGAGCAGTTCGTTACGACGTGCGGATTTGGATGCGTCGGGTGCGGTCACCCGCCCATAGTACAACCAAGCATTTGCTTGGTCTACGTCGGTCAGCGGAACGAGTAGCGCAATGGTGAGGACACCGAGAGGTCGGCGAGCAAGCGGTCGCAGATGACGACCGGTGATACCCCCGCCCGCGCCATCCGCGCCACCAGCGCGAGCCGCCGCTCGCAGCTGTCCCATTCGACTGTCAGCGGTCCGCGGCCCGGGCCCGCGTCGACGGTGGCCATGGCGCGCGGCGGGCCGCTCGGCATGGGCTGTTCGCTGATCTTCAGCACCATGCCGCGCTGCCAGGCGCGATAGGTCTCCATATCGGCGCCGATCACCAATTTGTCGGTGGCGGCGCACAATCCCTCGGCGATGCTGTCGGCGAAGGCGACCCGATCGAAACTGAACTGGCGGCAGCGCCGCACCACCTCCAGCAGGTCGGCCCGCACCTCGCGCAGCAGCGCGTGCTGTTTGCGGCGGTGCCGGTCCTCGTCGGACTCGGCGGCACCGGGCACATGCTCGAGCCCGATGCGCTGCGCGCGCAACCGGTCGCGGGCCAGATCGGCGCGCAGCGCACCGCGCGGATCGCGGGCGACACCGGCCTCGTCGACCGAATGTTGTTCCAGAATCTGGGCGGCGCGCATCGCGGTCGCGCATTCGGAGGTGTGCTCGAGTAGTTCGGCCCCGAGAGTGAGCGCGGCCAGCACGATGCTGTCCAGCCGTCGACGGGCCAGCACAACCTCACGTACCAGCTCGAGTTCCAGCTCTTCGTTGTCTTCCTGACGACGGTCCAGTCCCATGGGTGGTCCCTTCGCAAATTTAGGAACCGGCCCTCATCAGGATTGCACACCCGGGGGTGCTCGGGGCACCCAATTTTCACCGTCTCGGGCGCCGCCGCGTCAGGCCCGCTGACTGCTCACCGAAACCACCTCACCGGTCAGGTAGGAGGTGTAGTCGCTGGCGAGCATGGCGATGGTGGCCGCCACCTCCCACGGCTCGGCCGCGCGCCCGAACGCCTCGCCCGCGGCGAGCCGATCCAGCAGGTCGGCCGAGGTGACCTTGTCCAGGAAGGGGTGCCGGGCGATGCTCGGCGCGACCGCGTTGATCCGCACGCCGAGTTCGGCGGCCTCCACGGCGCTGCATCGGGTCAGCGCCATCACCCCGGCCTTGGCGGCGGCGTAGTGGGCCTGGCCGTGCTGGGCACGCCACCCGAGCACGCTGGCGTTGTTGACGATCACGCCGCCGTGCCCCGCGGTGCGGAAGTAGTTCAGGACCGCGCGGGTGCAGCGGAAGGTGCCGTTGAGTGTGATGTCGAGGACGCGGTCCCACTGTTCGTCGGTCATGTCGACAACCGGTGTCTCCCCGCCCAATCCGGCGTTGTTGACCATGATGTCGATGCGGCCCAGGCGTTCCGCGGCCACACGGATCAGCTCGTCGACCTGCTCGGTGCTGGTGACGTCGCAGACCACCGAACTCACCCGTCGGTCGGGATAGGCGGCGGCAAGTTCCTCTTCGGTCTGCTTCACGCGCCGCTCGTGCCAGTCGGACACGACGACGTCGGCGCCCTCGTCGAGCAGTCGGCGCGCGGTCGCCGAGCCGATGCCGGTGCCCGCGGCGGCGGTGATCACCGCGTTCCGGCCGGTGAGCAGTCCGTGGCCGGAAATCGGCTGGGGCGCAACGGAAAGGTCTGTCACGGGATGGTCCTTTCTACCGAGCCTCACGCGGCAGACCGAGCACGCGTTCGGAGATGATGTTGCGCTGCACCTCGTTCGAGCCGCCGTAGATGGTGTCGGCACGGCTGAACAGGAACAGCCGCTGCCATTCGTTCAGATCGTCGGGCAGCGAGATCAGGCCGGGGGCGCCCAGGATATCCATGGCGAGCTCGCCCAGTCCGCGATGCCAGTTGGCCCACAACAGTTTCGACACCGATGCCTGCCCGGCGGCGGTTCGCGCGTCCACCGTGTCGTGCCCGGACTCGAGGGTGCGCAGCGCGTGCGCCCGCAGCACCCGCAGCCCGACCCAGGCCTGATCGATCCGCTCCGCGAGCACCGGATTCTCCAGGGCACCATTGGCTTTCGCCACCGCTTCCAGGTCGCCCAGTTCGCGCGCGAAGCGGATCTGCTGTCCGACGGTGGAGATGCCACGCTCGAAGGTCAGGGTGCCCATGGCGACCTTCCAGCCGTCGCCCGGCTCGCCGACCACGAGATCGGCGGCGGTGCGGGCGTCGTCGAAGAACACCTCGTTGAATTCGGCGGTCCCGGTGAGCTGGATGATCGGGCGCACCTCGATCCCCGGCTGCTTCATCGGCACGAGCAGATACGACAGCCCCTTGTGGCGGGACGAGCCCGGCTCGGTGCGGCAGATCGCGAAGCACCAGTCGGCCACGTGCGCCAGCGAGGTCCAGATCTTCTGCCCGTTGATGGCCCACTCGTCGCCGTCGCGGCGGGCGGTGGTGGTCACGGCCGCCAGGTCCGAACCGGCCCCGGGTTCGGAGTAGCCCTGGCACCACAGCTCCGTGACGGTCTTGATGCCGGGCAGGAAGCGCTGCTTCTGCTCCTCGGTGCCGAAGGCCAGCAGCGTGGGCCCGAGCAGTTCCTCGCCCAGATGCGAGACCCGGCTCGGGGCGTCGGCCTTGGCGTATTCCTCGTGGAAGATCACCTGCTGGCGCAGGGTGGCGTCGCGCCCGCCGTACCGTTCGGGCCAGCCGAGGCAGGTCCACCCGGCCGCGGCGAGGTGGCGATCCCACTCCAGCCGCTCGTCGAATGCCTCGTGCTCGCGGCCCGGACCGCCGAGCCCGACCAGCTCGCGGAACTGTCCGTTCAGGTTTTCGGCCAGCCATTCGCGCACGTCGGCGCGGAATTCGGCATCCTGGGGAGATTCCGCCGCGGTACCCGGATCGTGGGTCTGGATCACACTCACTCCGGTAGAGTAACCTACCAAGCACTTGCTTTGTAGACCGACAGATTCTGATTCGCGGCTCGCCGCGGGAGGACGACCGTGACAACCCCTGTGCAGACCACTCCCCTCGCCCTGCAGGAGGCGGCGCGGACCTTCGGCGACGCGCCCGCCGTGCACGACGGCGATGTCCACCTGAGTTGGGCGCAGTTGCTCGACGCGGTCCGGCAGACGGCCGGAGCGCTGATCGCCCGTGGCGTCGAGCGCGGCGACCGGATCGCCATCTGGGCGCCCAACACCTTCCACTGGGTGGTGGCCGCGCTGGGCGCGCACTATGCGGGTGCGGCGCTGGTCCCGCTGAATACTCGCTATGTCGCCGCGGAGGCGGTGGAGACCTTGCAGCGGGTGGATGCCAAGGCACTGTTCGTCGCCGGGCCGTTCCTCGGGCGTGACCGGCTGGCCGAATTGCGGGATGCGGCACCGGATCTGGCGATCGGAACGGTGATCGTGATTCCGGGGGACGAGGTCACCGGCGATGCGGCGGCAGACGTGATCGAGTGGGACGAACTCGGGCGGTTCGCCGCGCAGGTGTCGCACGACGAGGTGATCGCCCGCGGGGAATCCGTTGGGCCCGAGGATATTTCCGATATTTTGTTCACCTCCGGGACCACGGGGCGTAGCAAAGGCACGCTGGTGGCGCATCGGCAGGCGCTGGACGTGGTGCGGGCCTGGTGTGAATGCTCGACGCTGAACAGCTCCGACCGGTATCTGGTGATCCCGCCGTTCTTCCACAACTTCGGCTACAAGGCGGCCATGCTGGCCTGC
Source organism: Nocardia wallacei (assembly GCF_029869545.1). Taxonomy (GTDB): domain Bacteria; phylum Actinomycetota; class Actinomycetes; order Mycobacteriales; family Mycobacteriaceae; genus Nocardia; species Nocardia wallacei_A. The sequence goes on from NZ_JARWQD010000176.1 coordinate 17,381, forward strand.
GTGGTCACCGGCGCCACCATCGTGCCGCAGGCGACGTTCGACGTGCCGGAGACGATGCGGATGGTGCAGCAGCAACGCATTACCGTGCTGACCGGGCCGCCGACGATCTACCAGACCATCCTCGAGCACCCCGCCCGCGCCGATTTCGACCTGAGCAGCCTGCGGGTGGCCGTCACCGGCGCCGCGACCGTGCCCGTGGTGCTGATCGAAAGAATGCGCGGCGAGCTGAAATTCGATGTGGTGGTGACCGCCTACGGGCTGTCGGAATCCGCCGGATTCGGCACCATGTGCCGCCCCGACGATCCGGCCGAGGTCGTCGCCGGGACCTCCGGCGGGCCGATCGCCGGATTCGAGCTGCGCATCGACGACAACGGCGAGCTGCTCATGCGCGGCCCGAACGTCATGCTCGGCTACCTCGACGATCCCGAGAACACCGCCAAGACCATCGATCCCGACGGCTGGCTGCACACCGGCGACGTCGGCGTGCTCGACGAGCGCGGCTATCTGAAGATCACCGACCGGCTCAAGGACATGTATATCGCGGGCGGTTTCAACGTCTACCCGGCGGAGATCGAACAGGCGCTGGCCCGGCTCGACGGGGTCGCCGAATCCGCGGTGATCGGCGTGCCGGACGAGCGCATGGGCGAGGTGGGCAAGGCATACATCGTGCGCAGGTCCGGCGCCACGCTGACCGAGGACGACGTGATCGCCTACGCCAAGCAGACTTTGGCGAACTTCAAGGTGCCCCGCTACATCGAGTTCCGCGACCGGCTGCCCTACAGCGCCGCCGGAAAGGTACTCAAGCGGCAACTACGTGAGGAGATTTCGTGACCGACAACCCCGACGGGCAGATCCCCGACGAAGGCGAGGTCGTGACCTACGAGCGCCGCGGCCCGGTAGCGATCGTCACGATGAACCGGCCGCAGTACCGCAACGCGCAGAACTCGGTGATGACCTACGCGCTCGACGCGGCCTTCACACGCGCGGTGCAGGACGCCGAGGTCAAGGTCATCGTGTTGGCGGGCAACGGGAAACACTTCTCCGCCGGTCACGACATCGGCACACCGGGACGCGACCACCACGTGCACTACGAGAACAAGGCGGCGCTGTGGTGGGACCACGTCGACCGCCCCGGCGGCGATCAGCGCTTCGCCCGGGAGTCCGAGGTCTATCTGGGTATGTGCCGCCGCTGGCGGGAGATCCCCAAGCCGACGATCGCCGCGGTGCAGGGCGCCTGCATCGCGGGGGCGCTCATGCTGGCGTGGTCGTGCGATCTCATCGTCGCCTCCGAGGACGCCTTCTTCTCCGATCCCGTTGTGCGCATGGGCATCCCGGGCGTCGAGTACTTCGCGCACCCGTGGATGCTGGGACCGCGGCGCGCCAAGGAGATCCTGTTCACCGGTGACCGCTTCTCCGCGGCGCAGGCTTACGAGTGGGGGATGGTCAACCGGGTGGTGCCGCGCGAGGAGCTCGCGACGCAGGCCCTGGAGCTGGCCGAAAAGATCTCCGCCATGCCGCAATTCGGGCTGGCGCTGACCAAGAAGGCCGTCAATCAGTGCGAGGACCTGATGGGCATGCGCGCGGGGATGGACTCGGTGTTCGGGCTGCACCACTTCGCACACGCCCACAATGCCGAGGTCGGCGCGGACTCGCTCGGCGGCATGAACGCGAAATCCATGAAAGTCAGTGCGGCACAGAACCAGAACGGAGCGAAGTAGATGAACCTGGACTACGACGCGGCCACCGAGCAGTTCCGGCTCGAGGTCCGGGAGTTCCTGCGCGCCAACGTTCCGGCGACCCCGCTGCCGTCTATGGACACTCGGGCCGGATTCGAGGCTCATCGGGAATGGGAACGCACCCTGGCCGAGGCGCGGCTGTCGGTGGTGTCCTGGCCGACCGAGTACGGCGGCCGCGACGCGTCGCTGCTGGAATGGGTGTTGTTCGAGGAGGAGTACTACGCCGCGGCGGCCCCCGGTCGGGTCAGCCAGAACGGCATCTTCCTGCTGGCGCCGACGCTTTTCGAGCACGGCACGCCCGAGCAGCTCGAGCGCATCCTGCCCCGGATGGCCCGCGGTGACGACATCTGGGCGCAGGCGTGGTCCGAGCCGGAGGCGGGCAGCGACCTGGCGGGCATCCGGTCCAGCGCGCGCCGGGCCAACGGCGGCTGGATTCTCAACGGGCAGAAGACCTGGAGCTCGCGGGCGTCGTACGCCGACTGGGGCTTCGGGCTGTTCCGCAGCGATCCGGAGGCCGAGCGGCATCGCGGGCTGACCTATGTGATGTTCCCGCTGTCGGCGGACGGGGTGACCGTGCGGCCCATCCCGCAGCTCGACGGCGAGCCCGGATTCGCGGAAATCTTCCTGGACAACGTCTTCGTTCCCGATCGCGACGTGATCGGCACCCCGAACGACGGCTGGCGGGTCGCGATGAGCACCTCGAGCAACGAGCGCGGCCTGTCGCTGCGTAGCCCGGGACGGTTCAACGCGACCGCGCGGCGGCTGCTCGACCTGTGGCGCACCACGGCCGACCCTGCCGATACCGAGGCGCGAAATCGCGTGGTGGACGCGTGGATCGGCGCCGAGGCCTACCGGCTCAACACGCTGGCCACCGTGACCCGGCTGTCCGAGGGCGGCAAGCTGGGCGCGGAATCGTCGGTCAACAAGGTGTTCTGGTCCGAGCTGGACATCGCCATGCACGAGACCGCCCTGGATCTGCTGGGCCCGGCCGCCGAGCAGAGCAGCGGCTGGACCGACGGGTACCTGTTCTCCCTGGCGGGCCCGATCTACGCCGGTACCAACGAGATTCAGCGCAACATCATCGCCGAGCGGCTGCTCGGCCTGCCGCGGTGACGGATCGGAGGCGAATCATGCTCGCGCAGTATCACTTCCACGCTCTTAGCCCCGATTGGACCGCTCGATGAGATTTGCACTTGCGCCCGAACAGCGCGATTTCGCCGACAGCCTGCGCAAGATGTGCGATGCCGCCGGAACCCCCGGGATCATTCGCGCCTGGGCCGGTGGCGACCACCGCGCCGGCCGCGGGCTGATCCGCCAGCTGGCCGGTGCGGGCGCGCTGGGCCTGGCGATCGACGAGGACCACGGCGGCATGGGCGCCGAGGCGATCGACCTGGTGGTCGCCCTGCGGGAGATCGGCCGCGCGGCCGTGCCGGGGCCGCTGGCCGAAACGGCCGCGGTGATTCCCACACTGCTACAGGCACTTCCGGACTCGGCGCTGGCGCGGCGGTGGCTGGCGGGCTTCGCCGACGGCCAGGCGCTGGGCACGATCGCGCTGTCGCCGCAGACGCCCGCGGTGGATGCCGACACCGCCGAGGTGGTGCTGGTGGCCGACGGCGATCGCCTCTACACCGGCCACCGCACCGAGCACATCCGGTCGGTCGACGGGGCGCGGCGCCTGTTCACCGTCGAGACCGATGATGTTGTCGCCGAGGGCGATGCGGTGCGCCCGGCCGTCGACGCCGCCTTCGACGCCGGTGCGCTGGCGGTCGCGGCACAGCTGCTCGGCGCAGGCCGGGCGCTGCTGGACACCAGCGTCGCCTACGCCAAGCAGAGACACCAGTTCGGCAAGCCGATCGGGCAGTACCAGGCGGTCAAGCACCACCTGGCCGACGCGCTCATCGGACTGGAGATGGCCGAGCCGCTGCTGCATCGCGCCGCGCTGAGCCTGAATTCGCCCGATCGCGCCCGCGACGTGTCGGCGGCCAAGCTGGCCTGCGGCGAGGCCGCCTACCGCACCGCCCGCATCGCGCTGCAGGTGCACGGCGCCATCGGCTACACCGCCGAATGCGATATCTCGCTGTGGCTGACCAAGGTCACCGCGCTCCGGTCCGCCTGGGGTACAGCCGATTTCCACCGGGCGCGCATCGCCGCCGCCCTGCGCGAGGGAGCCCCCGCATGATCATCAAAGGCGATCGCCACTCGGCTCGACGAGCAGGATCGTCTGGGCGACCAGCCGGAGCGATGCGCCTCGGCACGGTTCGAAACGAACTCGGAGGCCGGGTATGACCGACATCTCGGAGCTGCAGGAGCTCGCCACCACCGTCCGCGCCGTCCTGGCCAAGCATGGGGACAGTTCCGTGCTGCGGCGGGCGATCGACGGTGAGCGGGGATACGACGAGCAGCTGTGGACGCTGCTGTGCGAGCAGGTCGGCGTCGCGGCGCTGGCGATTCCGGAGGAATTCGGCGGGATCGGCGCCGGGCTGAGCGCCGCGCTGGTCGTCGTCGAGGAACTGGGCCGCACCCTGCACGCGCCGCCCATGCTCGGCTCGGCGGTGCTCGGTACGCAGGCATTGCTGTTGTCCGGCAACACCGATGCCTGCGCCCGGCTGCTGCCCGAGGTGGCCGAGGGCGCCCGCACCCTGGCGCTGTGCTGGGCGGGGCCGCGCGGCTGGGACACCCCGGGCGTGCGTGCGGAGAGCGGAAAGCTCACCGGCACCGCGCATTACGTGCTCGACGGTGCCGTCGCCGATACCCTCATCGTGCTCACCGCCGACGGTGTGTACGAAATCGACGCCGACGCACCGGAAGTCACGCGGACGGTGTCCCCGACCATGGACCCGACCCGGCGCCTCACCGAGATCGGCTTCGCCGCCGCGCCCGCCCGGGCCCTCGGCGGCGACCCGGCCACGGTGACCGCCCGGCTGCGCGATATCGCCTGGGCCGCACTGGCCGCCGAACAGGTCGGCGCCGCGGACAAGTGCCTGCAGCTGACGGTCGACTACACCAGGTCCCGCGTGCAGTTCGGCCGTGCGATCGGCAGCTTCCAGGCACTCAAGCACCGGATGGCCGACATGTACGTGCTGGTGGAGTCGGCCCGCTCGGCCGCCTACACCGCCATCGCGGGCCTGCCCGAACCGACGGCGACGACCCGGCCCTCCGGGGCGGCCGTGTCCCCCGACGCGGCGCTGGACCTCGCCGCCGCCCGCATCCACTGTTCCCATGCCTTCGACGCGGTCGTCGGCGAAACGGTCCAGATGCACGGCGGCATCGCCATCACCTGGGAACACGACGCCCACCTCTACTTCAAACGGGCCCACGCCGACGCCCAGCTCTTCGGCACGCCCGCCCGGCCTCTGGCCCGCCCGGCCTGAGCCGACGACCCCTTGCGGGGACTACCCCCAGGTCAGGGGGTCGAGGTGGAGATAGAAGCGCTGCCTGTCGCCGTCGAGATCGATGCCGTAGAACTGCGCGAATTCCTCGTCGGCGGCGCGGGCGCGATCCTCGTCCGGCCACGTCTCCCGGGCGTTCGCGAGCAGGAGCGCGATATCGGCGTAGGGGTCGGCCCGTCCCAGCCGACCGAGGTCGATCAGGCCCGCCACCTCCCAGGTGGCCGGATCGAGAATGATGTTGGGCAGGCACAGATCACCGTGGCAGACAACGGCTTCCGTGGATTCCTGGGCCAGCCGCAGCTCGAGTTCCGGGGTGAGGCGAGCGAGCAGTTCCTCGGGCGGCGTGCGCTGCTGTTCGACGGGTAGGAACTCCGGTACGACGGCTCCGCGCGCCACCACGTCACGCGCGGTGGCGAACATATCCGCCAGTTCCCGGGTGAAGGGACACGCATCGACCGGCAGGCCGTGCAGGCGCCGCACCGTTCGCGCGATATCTTCCCACGCCCGCTCGAGTTCGGCGGGCGCGACGGCATCCGCGGGCACACCGGCTACCGCGCTGGTCACCAGGCAGACGCCCGCATCGTCGGCGATCCAATCCAGCACCTCGGGCCCCGGAATGCCCTGCGCGAACAGCCATTCGATCCGGTCGCGCTCCTGCCGCAGTTCCGCTGCCCGATCGGGCGGGACCAGCTTGGCGTAGCGCGAACCGTCCTCGGCCCGAACGACCGCGGCGCCGGATTCGCCGCTGGTCACCGGGGTCCACTCGAGGTGCTTTCCGACTGCCGGGAGGACGGCGTGCAGGGCATCGCGAATATCGGGCACCCCAGCGACACTACCGGTCGTGCGGCATCTCACAGCCGTTCAGATAGTTAGCCTATGTACATAGATAGTTAGTAAATGTAAACTAATTGTTCGTGCAGTTGAGCAAACCCGTCCGGGCCGTGAGCCGCGAAGAGTTACTGGTGGACATCGCCGTCGCCGGTAGCAGGCTCACGCGGCTGGCCGGGGCGTTCGGCGGGGACGGGCTGCCGCGGGCCATGGTGCGCACGCTGTCGGTCCTCGACGAGCACGGCCCGCTGCGGGTCAGCGAGTTCGCCCGGATCGACGGGTGCTCCCAGCCATCGGCAACGGCGCTGATCGGCAGGCTGATCGCGGCGGGACTGGCCGACCGCACCACCGATCCCGGCGACTCCAGAGCCGTGGTCGTCGAGCCCCCGCCCCCCTCTACTCCAGACCCCCCCCCAACCACACACCCGCCCATCGCAACTCCAGAGACCCCCCCCACAACAAACCCGCCCATCGCAGCTTCGGAGATGCCGCGTACACGACAACCCCGCCATCGCAGCTACAGAGACGCCGCGCGCACGACAAACCCCGGCTGTCGCGACTCCGGACATGCTGCGCACATGACAAACCCCGCCGCAGCCGGGCCCGTAGGGTGCCGCGGCGGGCGGGTGGCGGACGGGCCTGCCGGCGTAGGACCCGGCACCGCGTTTTGGTTTACATGCCCTCGCGGTTTCAATACCGCAAACAGCGCCGGCTACCGCCCCGCCGCGGCTCCATTTGGGTCCGCAAGCGGCGGGGTTTGTCATGTGCGCAGCATGTCCGGAGT
>NZ_JARWQD010000177.1 GCF_029869545.1 Nocardia wallacei
CCTCTGTTTTATTCCGCCCCACACCCCCCCTTATTTATTATTTTCGCCATCACGACCACGGGGCCCCGTTTTTTTTTCGCCGGGGGGGCCGTATCTGTCTGTGCGCTAGTGCTTCTCGGGGCCCAGGTGGTACTCGAACACCAGGCCGCCGACCGTGATGAGGATGCACACCACGCCGACGCCGATCAGCCAGATCTGGAAGAACGCGAAGCCGATCGCGGTCACCGAGGCGGCCGCGGCGATCAGGATGGGCCAGAAGCTGCCGGGCGAGAAGAAGCCCAGATCGCCGGCGCCGTCCACGATCTCGGCGTCCTCGTAGTCCTCCGGCCGCAGGTCCAGGCGGCGGGCCACGAAACGGAAGTACGTGCCGACGATCAGCGTCAGACCCGCGGTCAGCACGATCGCGGTGGTACCGGCCCACTCGACGCCCGTGCGCGACTGCGCGGTGAAGAATGCGTAGACGACGCCCACGATGATGAAGAACACCGTGAGCAGCTCGAAGATGCGTGCTTCGACCTTCATGTCAGTTCAGTCCTCACTTGCTCTCGGCCTGGGCGGCTTCGCGCGCGGTGCGGTCGGTGTCGAACGGGTGCGTGGTCACCGAGACCGGCGACTCACCGATGCTCGCCAGCGCCTCGGCGTTGGTCGCGCCCCTCTCGCGCACCTGCAGGTAGCGCTCGAACTTCTCCGGGCTCACGGCCCGGACCTCGAAGTTCATCATCGAGTGGAAGGTACCGCACATCTCCGCGCAGCGGCCCACGAAGGCGCCCTCCCGCTCGATCTTGGTGATCTGGAAGGTGTTGTCGGAGTGGTTTTCCTTCGGGTTCGGCATCACGTCGCGCTTGAACAGGAACTCCGGCACCCAGAAGGAGTGGATGACGTCGGCCGCCGCGAGCTGGAACTCGACGACCTTGCCCGTCGGCAGCACCAGCACCGGGATCTCCCGGCTGGAGCCGATCGTCTCGATCTTGTCGTAGTGCAGGTAGGAGGTGTCGTTGGCGGGCAGGCCGTTGTTCGGACCCGGCTGCGGGTGGCCGTCGACCTTGCGCTCCTTGTACTCCTCGATGATCTCCTGGTTGAGGGAGTTGCGCTCCTTGTCGGCGCCGTCGTAGACCTGGCCACCGGCCAGCACCGCCTTCTGGTAACCGAACTTCCAGTTCCACTGGAACGCGGTCACATCGACGACGACATCCGGGTTGGACACCTTCTCGTGCACGTAGTTCTGCACGACCACGGTGAAGTAGAACAGCACCGCGATGATCACGAACGGGATCGCCGTGTAGGTCAGCTCCAGCGGCACGTTGTACCCGGTCTGGCGCGGGAACTCCGGCGAGTTCGACTTCTTGCGGTGGAAGGCCACGGTCCAGAAGGTCAGACCCCAGACCAGGACACCCATCGCCAGGGCGGCGACCACCGACCACGTCCACAGCTCCCGCATCCGGGTCGCCTGCGGGGTGACACCCGTGGGCCAGCCGAACCGAAGCACGGGATTGTCGATCGAGCAGCCCGAGACGAGCAGCACGGTGATCCCCATGGACACCGCCAGCCCGGCCCGCCGAAGGGTGCGGCCCCGTCCGCCGGAGGTAGAGCCCCCGCCGGGGCGTGCCCCTGTCGCTTCGCTCGCCTTGTGCGCCACGCTCAACGCCTTCCTGGTCGTCTAACCGACTCGCCGCCGCCCGGCGCGGACCGGGCAACGCAATATCCAGCACGTTCGGGGATCATGGGCGGACCGGTGCAAACGCACGGTCCGGCCCGGGAGTTCCCGAGTACTACGCAGCGTAGACCAAACCGCCTACCGCGTTGTGCCCGGGTCGCATTCGACACACCGACGACCTCCCATTCCTCAGGAAAACGCCTCACCCACCACGCCCCTCCACCTCACCCCAGCACGCTCCCCCACCTCACCCACCCGCATGCTCCTCCACCTCACCCCCAGCACGCTCCCCCACCTCATCCCCGGCATGCTTTTGGCCGGGGCAACATGGCGCACCCCCGTACGGCATACTCGGAGGCTGGGTTCGCTCGTCCTGCCCGCACCCGATCCCGGAAACGAGGTTCTCGACGCAGTGTGTGGACTGCTCGGATTTCTGACCGCTGACGTCGCGACCGACGACGTCGTCACCCAGGTCTACGACGCGCTGCAGTGCGGCCGCCACCGCGGCCCCGACGAGCGCGGCACCTGGCACGACGAGCACATCATCCTCGGCTTCAACCGGTTGTCGATCATCGATATCGAACATTCGCACCAGCCGCTGTTCTGGGGCCCGCCGGAGAACCCGGAACGGTACGCGCTGGCGTTCAACGGCGAGATCTACAACTATCTCGAGCTGCGCGAGCAACTGACCACCGAGCACGGCGCGCAGTTCCGCACCGAGGGCGACGGCGAGTCGATCGTCGCGGGCTATCACTACTGGGGCATCGAGGTCTTCGCCCGGCTGCGCGGCATGTTCGCCTTCGCGATCTGGGATACCGAGCAGCGCAAGCTGGTGCTGGCCCGCGACCCGTTCGGCATCAAGCCGCTGTTCGTCGCGACCGGCCCGAACGGCACCGCCTACGCCAGCGAGAAGAAGAGCCTGCTGGAACTGCTTCCGGCGCTGGGACTTTCGGACGAGCTGGACGTGCGCGCGCTCGAGCACTACACCGTGCTGCAGTACGTACCGGAGCCCGAGTCGCTGCACAAGAACGTCCGGCGCCTGGAGTCCGGCTGCTACGCCATGCTCGAGCCGGGTGAGAAGCCGCGCGTCACACGGTATTTCGAGCCCCGGTTCCGGGTCGTGCCGTTCGGCAAATCCGAGGACGAGACGGCCCACACGCCGAGCAGGCGCCCACAGTCGCCCAGCCGCCCGAACACCGCCGAATCCCGCTACCGCGAAATCGCCGAGGTGATGGAGGATTCGGTCGCCAAGCACATGCGCGCCGACGTGACCGTCGGGGCCTTCCTGTCCGGCGGCATCGACTCGACCGCCATTGCGGCACTGGCGATCCGGCACAACCCGAACCTGCTGACCTTCACCTCCGCCTTCGAGCGGGAGGGCTATTCGGAGGCCGACGTCGCGGCCGAGACCGCCGAGGCCATCGGCGCCGAGCACTACATCCGCACGGTGAGCCCGGAGGACTTCGCGGGCGCGATTCCCGAAATCGTCTGGTATCTCGACGATCCCGTCGCCGATCCGGCGCTGGTGCCGCTGTACTTCGTGGCCAAGGAGGCGCGCAAGCACGTCAAGGTGGTGCTGTCCGGTGAGGGCTCCGACGAGCTGTTCGGCGGGTACACCATCTACCGGGAGCCGTTGTCGCTCAAGCCTTTCGAATATCTGCCGAAGGGCCTGCGGCGGCTGGCGGGCAAGCTGTCGGACCGGATTCCGGAGGGCACCCGCGGCAAGAGCCTGCTGCACCGCGGCTCGCTGACGCTGGAGGAGCGCTACTACGGCAACGCCCGCAGCTTCAACGATGCCCAATTGCGTTCGGTGCTCCGGGAATTCCGTCCCGAGTGGACCCATCAGGACGTGACCGGCCCGATCTACGCCAAGCAGGACGCCGACATGGATCCGGTGGCGCGCATGCAGCACCTGGATCTGTTCACCTGGCTGCGCGGCGACATCCTGGTCAAGGCCGACAAGATGACCATGGCCAACTCGCTGGAGCTGCGGGTGCCGTTCCTGGACTCCGAGGTGTTCGCGGTCGCGGAGAAGCTTCCCTTCGACCAGAAGATCACCAAGGACACCACCAAGTACGCGCTGCGCCGGGCGCTCGAGACCATCGTCCCGCCGCACGTGCTGCACCGCCCCAAGCTGGGCTTCCCCGTGCCGCTGCGGCACTGGCTGCGCGGTCCGGAGCTGCACGACTGGGCGGCCGCGCAGATCGCCGACTCCCAGACCGACCATCTGCTGGACAAGTCGGCGATCAAGGCGATGCTGGAGGCGCACCGTTCCGGCGCCTCCGACCACAGCCGCCGCCTGTGGACCCTGTTGGTCTTCATGATCTGGCACGGGATCTTCGTCGAGGACCGCATCAAACCCCAGATCCAGGAACCCACCTACCCGGTCCGGCTCTGACCGGCGGTCATCCGGTGCGGTCGTTCGCGGCCTCGTACCTGTCACCCGGCGCGGCTAACCTCAGGGTATGTGCAGAAACATCACTCCCCTGCGCGGGCTGGAGCCCGCGGCGACCTCCGAGGAGATCCAGGCCGCGGCGCTGCAGTACGTGCGCAAGGTCGGCGGCCTGTCCAGCGTCTCCGCCGCCAACCGTGACGTAGTGGAGGCCGCGGTCGCCGATATCGCCGCCGTCACCACCCGGCTGCTGGCCGAACTGCCCGAGCGCAAGGTCCCGCCGAAGACGATCCCACCACTCCGCCGCCCGGAGATCCGGGCCCGGATCGAGGCCCGCGGCTGAGCGCCGTACGGCCGGGCAGCTCGTTCGCCGCTCGCGACCGGGCGACCCAGGCATATCGCCGGTGAGCGGTTCCGAGGTCCTGCTGATCGGTGGGCGGGCCGGAGTCGGCAAGAGCAGCGTCGGGCACGAGTTGCACGCTCGGCTGTCGGAGGCCGGTGTGCGGCACTGCCTGATCGAGGGGGACCTGCTCGATCTCGCCTATCCCGCACCGCAGGAGCACAACCTGGCCGAGCGGAATCTCGCCGCCATGTGGTCGAACTATCGGGCCCTCGGCTATCGCCGCATGATCTACACCAACACCGCCAGCGTCCTGCCCGCGGTCGCCGACCAGCTGACGGCCGCCATGGGCCACGCCCCGGCCGCGATCGGCATCCTGCTCACCTGCACGGATGAGACCGCACGACAACGACTTTCGCGGCGCGAGATCGGCACGGCGCTGGAGCGCCACCTCCATCGCAGCAAACACATGGCCGAACGACTGGATCGCGAAGCACCGGCATGGGTGCATCGCGTCGGCACCGACCATCGCACGGTCACCGACATCGCCGCCGAAATCGTCACCCGCACCGGCTGGGCCGATATCCGCTGAACCTCGTGGATACGTTCACGGCCGCTCGCACCATTCGGTCTTGGACCCGCCGCACCGCCGACCGCGGCAAGGCCGTGGTCGAGCCCATCGCAGCCCGCCGACTTCGACAAGGTCCTCGCCCCCACGCGCCGCAAGATCGGCGACATCATCCGCGGCTACACGCCCGAACAGCAGGAATTCCTCTTCGACTACTTCGCCCGAGCCGCCGACGGCCCGGCCGTCTGATCGGTGGCTACCGGTAGCTCTGCAGGACGACGCCCGAGGTGGGGAACGCCCGGGATTCGACGAATCGCAGGTTGCGGCGGGTGCCGTCGGTGAACAGCGGCTCGCCCGCGCCCAGCAGGACCGGGAAGATCAGCAGACGGATCTCGTCGACCAGTTCGCGGCGCAGGAACTCCCGGGCAGTCGACGCACCGGCGAACAGGACCAGCGGTTTGCCGGGCCTGCGCTTCAGCTCGGCGATCTCGGCCGTCAGATCCGCGCCGACGGTCGAGGCGGGCCGCCAGTCCAGCGGGGCATCCGGCCGCGACGTGACCACGATCTTCGGCAGCCCGTTGACCAGCGCCGCCAGCTTCGCGTCACCCGGGGTTGCCGGATTCTCTTGCGCCTGAGGCCAATACTGCGCCAGCAGCTAATAGGATTTACGCCCGAAGATCTGCGCGTCCACGCTCCCGAGCAACTCGCCGAGGTAACCGTCCAGCTCCGGATCATCGACCCCGACCCACTCGAGGTCCCCATCCAGCCCGGCCGCAAACCCGTCCAGACTCACCATCATGTGCAAAATCAACGCCCGCATAACTCTCCTCCGTCCAGCCCACCCCCATATCAAGACGAGCCAACCCCTCCAAACTCATCGCCCTCGCACCCCTTACGTGACCCCGCACCCCCTACAGGCTCCTGCAGACGGTGCGGGAACAGCTAAGTGGTGCGGGAACGTGGATCTCGGCGGTACAGGTGCAGTGGCGGGGTGCTGCGGTGGTCGGCGACGCGCTATCGGCGGGGCCTATGCGTACCCGACGAAGATGTCGGCATCGATCTGCGGTCACCTCCGGTACAGCGTGCTAGGGCTGGAGTGTGGATACAACGGCGGTGCAGGTTACCGTCAATTCCAGTGCGGCGCCGAGGATGTCGCCGTTCAGGCCGCCGAAGCGGCGGAGGCAGTGGCGGACTGTCAGCCAGGCGGCGGCGAGACCTACGGCGACGGCGACCACTCCCAGCCAAGGATGGGCGGGTACGGCGAAAATGCCTGCGCCGAGGGCGATTACCGACCACATCGCGACGACGAGCAGAGGCTGCGTTCCGGCAACGAGCGCTCCGAACCCGGCGCCGGGCGCGGCCGTAGTCCCTCGACGGCAGGCCCACACGACGGCGACGCGACCTGCCGCGACGGCCAGGACCACCGCGAACCACCGCCCCTGCTCCGCGAGCGCCGCGAACGACAGCGCCTGTATGCCCAGGGCGAATACGAGGGCGACGACGCCGAAGGGGCCCACACCGCCACTCTTCATGATCTCGCGCGCCCGCTCCGGCGGCCCGTAACTCCCCAGCCCGTCCATCGTGTCGGCGAGCCCGTCCAGATGCATCCCCCGCGTCACCAGCGCCAGCGCCGCCACCGTCAGCACCCCACCCAGCGCGAAAGTCGTTCCCGCCGAGGCAGATACCCAGAGCACCGCAGCCGCACCACCACCCAACAGCAGCCCCACCAACGGCGCAAGCCCAATCGCCCGCCCCGCAGCCCCCCGATCCACAACCCCCGGCCCACGAACCGGCAACACGGTCAACCACGACACCACCAACCGAACCCCCCTCATCCCCAAACACCCCATCCGACACGCACGCGCTCTCCCCTGCGCGCCCACCACGCCTCAATGCCACACCCCCGGCGAAGGAATCGGCGGGCGCCACAGCAAAGCTCGGCAACGAGGCCGCCCTGGCCAAGGCCCCCGACCAAACGACCGCAGTCACCCACCTGCCCCCCAGCACTTCGCGATCGCTCACCCCGAACAGCGGCGACGGCCCGGCCCCCATTCCCGCACCCCGTACCTGCTCCCGCACCCCCTACAAGCCCACGCAACGGGTGCGCGAACACGCAGGGGGTGCGCGAAACCCGCCGCGACACCAGCAGCCCACTCCCCCTCGACGACCGGGCCACTCGCTCGCCACGAGCCGATCCCGCCCGCAGACCGAACCGTCCGCTCCGCGCGCAGCCCCCATTCCCGCACCCTGTACCTGCTCCCGCACCGCCTGCAGGACCTTGCAGGGGGTGCGGGAACACGGAGGGGGTGCGCGGAACCGGCGGCGGCACCGGGGGTTGGCTCCGTCTCGGTGACCGGATTGCTCGCTTGTCGCGGGCCGGTGCGGCGGGCGGGCCGATCCGTCGGGTCCGGTCGACTGGGGTGCGGTGGCTCACGGGGCGGGTCAGGGGGCGACTTCCGAGGGGGGCGAGGTGGTTTCGGTGGTGCTGACGCCTGCCTCGGCGAAGGTCGACATGTCGGTGAGGGTTGCGACTGCCGCGCGCAGGATCGGGAGGGCGGTGAGGGCGCCCGAACCCTCGCCGAGCCGCATGTCGAGGTCCACCAGCGGTTCGAGGCTCAGCCTGCTCAGGGCTTGGGCGTGGGCCGGTTCGGTGGAGCGGTGTCCCGCGACCCACCATGCCTTCGAGCCGGGGGCCAGCATCTCGGCGAGCAGGGCGGCGGCGGTCACCACCAGACCGTCGAGGATCACGGGAGTGCGACGGGCCGCGGCCTGGGCGAGGTAGCCCGCGGCGGCGGCCAAGTCGGCACCACCGGCGACGCGCAGCAGCGCGACCGGATCGTAGCGGTGCGTGCGGGCCCGCCACATGGCGTCGCGGACCGCGGCGGCCTTGCGCATCCACCCGGCATCGTCGACGCCGGTGCCGCGCCCGACCGCGAGCACCGGCTCGGTATCGGTGAGCGAGGCGATGAGAACCGTTGCGGGCGTGGTATTTCCGATGCCCATATCCCCGGCGATCAGCAGGTCGGCGCCGGCATCGATCTCCTCGTCGGCGATCGCCTTACCGGCGGCCAGCGCCGCGTGCACCTCGGCCTCGGACAGCGCGTCCTCGCGATCGATGCTGCCGCTCGAACGGCGCACCTTGTGCCCGGAGACGACCGGGTCGGTATCGCCCTCGACAGCGATATCCACCACCCGCACGGTCGCGTCCGCCAGCCGCGCCAGCGCGTTCACCGCGGCGCCACCGGCCAGGAAGTTGTCGACCATCTGCGCGGTCACCTCACTCGGATAGGCCGAAACCCCGTGCCGCGCAACGCCGTGATCCCCGGCGAACACCACCACCCGAGCCCGCTCGAACTGCCGCGGCGGGCACACCCCCTGGCACGCCGCGACCCAGTTCCCCAGCGTCTCCAACCGCCCCAGCGCCCCCGCCGGTTTGGTGAGCACGAGCTGCCGCGCCTGCGCCTCGGCCCACACCTGCGCATCAGGCGCGGCAACAGGCCCGAATTCCGGTGCGACAGAAGGAATCTCCGCGACATCCCCCGCGAGCGCCTCGGCGCCCTCCACCGCGGATTCCGCGCCGGAACCGCCCGCCGCGACGGCAGTCGGTGATTCCGCATCGGAATCGCCTGCCGCCGACGAGCCTTCCGGCCCCGTGCCGAGAGTCTCGGGGACACCGGAGGTAGTCCGGTCGGCAGTTGGGGCACCTGCCATCGACGAACTGGCCACTGCCGCACCAGGACTCGCAGGGCCATCCGCAGAGGTCCGGTCGCCAGCTTTTCCGGAACCGTCAGCCGACGAGCTGGCCGCTGCCGCGGCGAGGGCCGCGCCCGCAGAGGTCTGGGCGGACTCGGTACCCGCGACAGACCCTGCGGTGGGCGCACCGGCCGCTGTCATCGACGCGGACACCCCCGCCACACCGGCACCCTTGATCAGGGTCGGCACGCCCGCGATCACCAGGTAGACCTCGTCGCAGGCCGCGGCGATCCGCTGGTTCAGCTCGCCGATCTCGTCCTGGAACAGGCGTCCGGACTTGGTCGCGGGGAGGACGCCCAGCCCGACCTCCGGGCTCACGATCACCAGGCGCCGGTCGTAGCCCGTCACGGCCGCGACCAGGGCGTCGGCGTCGGGTTTGACGGTGCCGCGTGGCGACTCCCAGTCCGCCCGCGCATCGATGCGGCCGGTCAGCCAGGTGCCGAGATCATCGATCAGCGTCACCGGCGCCGATTCCGCGAGCACCGCGACCGGATCGCCCTCGACCACGTTCCACACGCCCGGCCGCCGAACTCGATGCGCCGCAACGCGTTCGGCGAAGTCGGCGTCGGACGGATCCAGCACCGCCGTCGCGACATATCGCACCGCCCCGGCCCGCCCGGCCAGCTCCTCGGCGAACGCCGACTTCCCCGACCGCGCACCGCCGAGTACCAGCGTCCGCACCGCTCGCCCACCCGCCGCTTCGTCAACCACGCCAGAACGGTACCAATCGCCGCCCGACCCCGGACGACCTGCACACCCGTCGCCCTTCCCGCACCCCTTGTTCGTTCCCGCACCCCGTACGAGGGCATGCAAAGGGTGCGGGAACACGCAAAGGGTGCGGCAATGAACAAGGGGGAGGTCAGGCGCCGAAGCGGCGGCGGTATTCGATGGGGGCTATGCCGACGAGGCGCTGGAAGTGGTGGCGCAGGAGGGCGCCGGAGCCGAAACCGGAACGGCCCGCGATGGTTTCCAGGTCCAGGGTGGTGTCCTCAAGGAGGTGTTTGGCGAGCAGGATGCGCTGATTGGTGAGCCATTTGACCGGCGTGGTGCCGGTCTCGGCGACGAAGCGGCGGGCGAAGGTGCGCGTCGACATGGCCGAGCGGGCGGCCAGATCCTCCACCGTGTGCGGCAGGTCCAGGTGCTCGTCCATCCACAGCAGCGTCTCGCGCAGGCTGTCGGACTCGTATCCCGGCATCGGGCGTTCGATGAACTGGCGCTGCCCGCCGTCGCGCTGCGGCGGTACCACCATCCGCCGGGCGATCTTGTTGGCGACGGCACTGCCCAGCTCCCGCCGCACCAGGTGCAGGCAGGCGTCGATACCGGCGGCCGTCCCGGCGCTGGTGATCAGATTGCCCTCGTCGACGAACAGCACGTCGGGATCGACGGTGGCCTGCGGGTATCGCTCGGCGAGCTTGTCGACGTAGCGCCAGTGCGTGGTGCATTTGCGCCCGTCGAGCAGCCCGGCCGCGCCCGCCAGGAACGCGCCCGAGCAGACCGTCAGCACCGTCGCCCCCGCCTCGGAGGCGGCGCGGACCGCCTGCACCACGCGCGGGTCGAACTCGTAGCCCGGCGCGACCGGGTACGCGGGGATGGCGACCAGGTCGGCGCCGGACAGTTCGTCCAGGCCGTATTCGGGAGTGACCGTGATCCCGGGCGTGCTGGAGGTCAGCGCCCGGCCGGGTTCGGCCCCGCAGACCCGGAAATCGAAGGCGGGCAACCCGTCGTCGCGCCGGTCCAGCCCGAAAACCTCGCAGAGGACGCCGAATTCGAACATGGCGACGCTCTGGCTGAGCACCGCGGCGACCTTCGACAACATGCTCACAGTGTACGTGGCCGAATATTTACGAACAATGACGCAACTGCCACTGGTGGCAGGAAGTGGATGGAGGGAAACTTACTGCCATGCTCACTTACCTGCTCTCCTTCCTGTTCATCGTGATGATCGTGCTGGCGATGCGGGTCTTCCTGCACCACGGAATCACCCTCCCCCCAACGGGATCCAGCAACATCGACGACCGCGACGCCCAGCGCCTCGACATCGAACTACGCGCCATCACCGGCATGCGCGAACACGAGGGAATCCCCCGCACCAGGCACCCAGCCGACCACCCCACCCCCTGACCCCACCCACGCACCTGTCCGCAGGGCCTAGCTACACGGCGTCGCCGGGGCTGACGCGGGGTTTGGGGGCGCGCATGCGGCGGATCTGGGAGGCGCGGACGAAGGCGTACCAGCCCAGCGACAGCGACGAACTCGTGTCGTCGGGGAAACGCTCCCGCACGCGCTTGTTGATGGTGCGGCCGATCAGGAAGCCCTCGCCGACCATGAACACCATCATCACCAGCATGGCCAGCGTGACGTAGGCCTGCACCGCGGGCGTCAGGAACATGGTCAGGATCAGCACCAGCGCCAGGGGCATGAACAGCCCGACCAGGTTGCGGCGGGCGTCGACCAGATCGCGGACGTAGGCGCGGACCGGTCCGCGATCGCGCGGCAGCAGGTATTTGTCCTCACCCGCGAGCATGCGGGCGCGACGGTCGGCCGCGGCGGCGCGACGATCGGCGGCGGCCGCCTTGCGCTCGGCGCGATTGCCGCGGTTGGCCTGGCGGCGCGCCCGCGCCTCCTTCGCCGTCAGCGGCGCGGGCGCGACCGGACCGCGCCGCTTACCCTCGGCATCGCGGCGTTTCGGAGTGGGTCGCCCTTTACCGGCGGTGGCGGCCGCCCGGTCGGGGGTGTCGGCCGAGCCGCCCGACTCACCGGCGGCGGCGCCCGAGGTCTGGTCGGCGAGGTCGTCGGTCTTGCTGGCATCGCCGCGGCGGAGGAACTTCACGCCGACCAGGCTATTCGATGGCACACCGCCCTGGAAATCCGGTTCGCCGAGTTGTTGTGTCCTGCGCCATAGTCCGGCGTTCACCCGCCGCTAACCGGCCGTTTCCGCCCGGCACCGGAGTACGGTCGGTAGGGAGCAGAACAAGCACGGCAGGTATTCGGCCCGGCTGCGAATGGGTATACGGACTGGGGCGCGACCGCGCGAGAGTGGCAAGATTGGAATAGCCACCCGCGAAGTGGCGTTGACAGCTTCGAGCCGTGCGCTGTTCACGGGATGACCACGGGTCCTGAGGAGACTTCATGACTGCACCGAACGAGACCACCACCCACGGTGTGACGCTGACCGATGCGGCTGCCGGTAAGGCGAAGGCGCTGCTCGATCAGGAGGGCCGCGACGACCTGGCACTGCGGATCGCCGTGCAGCCCGGTGGTTGCGCCGGTCTGCGCTACCAGCTGTTCTTCGACGATCGCAGCCTCGACGGCGACCTCGTCGCCGAGTTCGGTGGCGTCAAGCTGACCGTCGACCGGATGAGCGCCCCCTACGTGCAGGGTGCCGCGATCGACTTCGTCGACACCATCGAGAAGCAGGGTTTCACCATCGACAACCCGAACGCCACCGGCTCCTGCGCCTGCGGCGACAGCTTCAACTGACCCCCGCCATCAGCCCGGAATCCCCGGCCGGGGGTTCCGCGCAGCCTGCGGCCCCGGTGAACCAAACCGGTTGTCGCCCAACAAA
>NZ_JARWQD010000178.1 GCF_029869545.1 Nocardia wallacei
GTGGGGGGCGGGGGCGGGGTGCGTCTTGCTGGGGCGGCGTGCGGGGGGGGGGGTGGCGGGGGGGGGGGGCGGGCTGGCTGTGGCCGCCCTCCTCTTATCCTCCCCCCCCCCCCCCCCCCCCCCCCCCCCCCCCCATTGCCGGGATCCCACGGCATGCCTCGGTGGGCGGGGTGGAGAAACTACGGGCGCACCTGAAGGTAGAGGACCAGGACTGCTATCCATAGGAGAACGAGCAGGATCGTCGAGATGCGCGGGCGGCCCAGCGTCCGCCGCGCGTGCGGGCGCAGCCAACCGGCCTCCACCGAGCCGGCGACGCGGGCCTGGGGCGACTGCGCAGCCGCGGCGTCGGCGGCACCGGCGGCACCGGAATCGGAGGACTGTTCCGAGCGCTCACCGCCGCCAGGATTCTCGGTCATGGCAGTACGCTATCCGCCCGGCCGCACCTGGAGGTAGACGACCAGCACCGCGATCCACACCGACATCAGCACCATCGTCGAGACCCGCGGCCGTCCGATCGGCTGCCGCCGCATCCGCATCCAGCGGGGCGGAGCGGGTGGCGCGGATCCGTTCGTGGACGGCTGCGGCGACAGGACCTCGACCGTGTTCTCCGACGGCGCCATGGCGCCCTGACTCGCGGGAACACCGTTCCCGCCGATCACCTCATCGTCGCCGCGCGCCATACCGGAACGTTACCCAGACCGAGGGCGAGACTAAACGCAAACCGAACGGTTTTGATCGGCGGTGTACCGCCGGTTACCGGAAATGGCGGGCCAGCCGGTCGGCGATATCGGCCATGGTGGCCTCGTCGACGGTCGCGATCGGCTCGCCCTCCAGCCAGTCGGCGGGCAGCGTGGTGGGCGCCGCCAGCACGGCCGCGCCGACCGTGCCCAGGTCGTACAGATAGGCACCCGCGGCCGGAAACTGCGGGCCGACGACCTCCACCACGAGGCGCCGATCCGGCTGGTCGGCGTTGTAGCCGTGTCCGGAGACGACCAGATACATGATGCCGCCGGGGATCAGGGTCTCCTGGCTGAGAATGATCTCGCCGCGGTCTGCGGTCACGCGGGGCCGCCACGGGTGGCGGCGACGATCAGGGCCTGCCGCTTGGCCCATTCGTCACCGAGTAGCCCGTGCTGCCGGATCACCGCGGTGTCGTGTTCGCAGGCTGCGCGCCACGCGGCCCGGTCCACGACGTCGGCGATCCACGTGGACAGGGGCTTGCCCGCAGCAGCCGCCGCCGTGCGCGCCGCCGCGGCGGTGGCGTCGGGCATCGTGATCGACAGCTTCTTGGTCATGACTGGCAATCCTACCGCCGAACTACACTGGTAATCAGTACTTTTCGTCGGGCGGAGGCTCGAAGTCCCAGTCCGGCGGCGGTTCGTAGGTGGCGAAATCCGGTTCTGCCGGGGCCACCGACCCACCGGCAGCAGCGGCTGAAGAAGCTGCCCCGCCCGACGCAGTCGGGCCCGCGTCCGCCGTCACGACCTCCAAGACGCCCTCGCCGTACTTGGCGCGCTTGTTCTCGCCGATGCCACTGATACCGCCCAACTCGCCGAGCGTGGTGGGTTTGCGGGCGGCGATCTCGCGCAGCGTGGCGTCGTGGAAGACGACGTAGGCGGGCACGCCCTGCTCCTTCGCGACCGCGGCCCGCCAGGCGCGCAGGCGCTCGAACAGGTCGGCATCGGCGGGCGCCAGGTCGGCGGCGGCGAGGCGGGAAGCCTTGGCGCGCGGGGCTTTCGCGGGCTTGACCCGCTCGGGTTCACGCCGCAGCATCACCTGGCGGCCTTCGAACAGCACCTCCTTGCTGGCGTCGGTGAGGGTGAGCACGCCGTACTCCCCGTGCACCGCGAGCAGGCCCTGGGCCAGCAGTTGGCGGATGACCCCGCGCCACTCGGTATCGCGCAGGTCGTTCCCGACGCCGAACACCTTGAGCTCGTTGTGGTTGTGCTGCAACACCTTCGGGTTGGACTTGCCGACCAGGATGTCGGTGATATGGCCCGCGCCGAAGCTCTGGCCGCGCTCGCGCTTGAGGCGCAGCACCGCCGAGAGCGCCTTCTGCGCGGCGACGGTGCCGTCCCAGGATTCCGGCGGGTTCAGGCAGGTGTCGCAGTTGCCGCACGGCTCGCCCTGCTGCCCGAAATAGGCGAGCAGCTGGGTACGGCGGCACTGCACCGTCTCGCACAGCGCGAGCATGGCGTCCAGGTGCAGCTGCAACTGCCGCCGGTGTGCCGCGTCGCCCTCGGAGTTGTCGATCAGTTTGCGCTGCTGCACCACGTCGTTGAGGCCGTACACCATCCACGCGGTGGACGGCAGCCCGTCGCGGCCCGCGCGGCCCGTCTCCTGGTAGTAGCCCTCCACCGATTTGGGCAGGTCGAGGTGGGCGACGAAGCGGACATCGGGCTTGTCGATACCCATACCGAAGGCGATGGTGGCGACCACCACCAGGCCGTCCTCGCGCAGGAACCGCGACTGGTTCGTCGCGCGGGTGCGCGCGTCCAGGCCCGCGTGGTAGGGCAGTGCCTCGATGCCGTTGCGGGTCAGGAATTCCGCGGTCTTCTCCACCGAATTGCGCGACAGGCAGTAGACGATGCCCGCCTCGCCCGGGTACTCGGTGCTGATGAAGCTGAGCAGCTGCTGGTCGGGGCGGTTCTTCGGCTCGATCCGGTATTGGATGTTGGGCCGGTCGAAGCCCGCGACGAAATGCCGTGCGCCGGTGAGGTCCAGGCGCTCGGCGATCTCCTTGCGGGTGGCCTCCGTGGCGGTGGCTGTCAGCGCGATGCGCGGCACATCGGGCCAGCGCTCGTGCAGGACCGACAGCGCCAGATAGTCGGGCCGGAAGTCGTGGCCCCACTGCGAAACACAGTGCGCCTCATCGATGGCGAACACCGACACCTTCGCCCGGTCCAGCAGCTGCAGCGTGGAATCGATGCGGAGCCGCTCGGGCGCGAGGTACAGCAGATCCAGCTCCCCCGCCACGAATTGCGCCTCGACGCGGCGCCGCTCGTCGGGGAATTGCGTGGAGTTCAGGAACCCGGCGCGCACGCCGAGTGCGTTCAACGCGTCGACCTGGTCCTGCATGAGCGCGATCAGCGGTGAGACGACCACGCCCACACCGGGCCGCACCAGCGCCGGTATCTGATAACACAGCGACTTGCCGCCGCCGGTCGGCATGAGCACCAGCGCGTCGCCGCCGGAAATCACCCGGCCGACGATATCCGCCTGTAGGCCGCGGAAGCTGTCGTACCCGAACACGCGGCGCAGAACCTCTTGCGCCGCATCGGAATTCGCGCCCACACCGGGCTGGCCGACCACCGTCTCGAGCGTCTCCGGGCTACTCACCCACGCCATCCTACGGATCTCCGCCGACACCGCGACCCCGTCTGCAGTTCCCGCACTCCCTGTTCGTTCCCGCACCCCCTACGGGGCCCTGCAAGGGGTGCGGGAACGAATACGGGGTGCGGGAAAGTGCCGTCATTCCCGTACGTAGTAGCGGAGGGTGCCGTAGGCGGTGAGGGCGGCGAAGATGATGCCGACGGGGACGATGGTCATGGCGACGATGGTGATGTCGTCGCCGGTGATGCGTGGGAACACCTTGGAGGCGAACAGGTCACCGAGCGCGCGGTCGATGACCAGCGAACGGGAGATCAGCAGGCCGATGACGGCGAGCACCGAACCGGCCAGCGCGCCCACCACCGCCTCCAGCAGGAACGGGAGCTGGGTGTACCAGCGGGTGGCACCCACCAGGCGCATGATGCCGACCTCGGTGCGCCGGGTGAACGCGGCGATCTGCACCATGTTCGCGATCAGCAGCAGCGCCGCCAGGGCCTGCAGCACCGCCAGCCCGAACGCCGCATTGCGCAGGCCGTCGAACAGGCTCACCAGCCGGTCCACGATGTCCTTGTCGTTGCGCACGAAACCGACACCCTCGCGCCCCTGGAATTCGGAGAAGATGCGCGGATAGTCGCCCGCGTCGGTCATCTTCACCCGCAGCGAGGCCGGGAGCGGCGACTCGCTGACATACGCCGCCAGCTCCGGCTGATCCTTGAAGGTCTTCTCCTTGGCCTCGCGGATGGCGTCGTCCCGGTTGAGGAACTGCACCGACACCACACCCGAGGTGTTCTTCAGATCCGCCATCAGCGTCTTGCAGGGATCCTTGGAGCAGTCCTGATCCGAGGCCGACACGTCGTCGGTCAGGTACAGCCGCACCTCCAGCCGGTCCAGGAAGTACTGCTCGGTCTTGTCGGCCATCCGGACCGCCAGCAGGCCGCCGCCGAGCATCGTCAGCGACACCGCGGTCGTGAGGATCATGGCGATGGTCATGGTGACATTGCGGCGCAGGCCGTTGAAGACCTCGCCGAACAGGAAGCTCGCGCGCATTACCGGCCCACCCCGTACACACCGGTCGCCTCGTCGCGCACCAGCCGCCCCCGGTCCAACTCCACCACCCGCCGCCGCATGGCGTCGACGATGTGGTTGTCGTGGGTCGCCATCAGCACCGTGGTGCCGACGCGGTTGATGCGTTCCAGCAGCGTCATGATGTCCTGACTGGTCTCCGGGTCGAGGTTGCCGGTGGGCTCGTCGGCCAGCAGCACCAGCGGCCGGTTCACGAACGCCCGCGCGATCGCTACCCGCTGCTGCTCACCGCCGGACAGCTCGCTGGGCAGCCGGTCGGCCTTGCCCGACAGGCCCACCAGGTCCAGCGCCTCCGGGACCGCGCGCTGGATGAACTTGCGGTTCTTGCCGATCACCTCGAGCGCGAACGCCACGTTCTGCTCCACCGTCTTCTGCTGCAGCAGCCGGAAATCCTGGAAGACACAGCCGATGCGCTGACGCAGCTTGGGCACCTTGCGGCCGGGCAGCCGATCCACCCGGAAGTCGGCGACGACCACCTCCCCGGACGTCGGCTTCTCGTCCTTGAGCAGCAACTGCATGAACGTCGACTTGCCCGAACCGGACGGCCCGATGATGAAGACGAACTCGCCCTTGCCGATCTCGACCGAGACATTGTCCAGCGCCGGACGGGTCGAGGTCGGAAAGGACTTGGTCACATTCCGCAGGGTGATCACGAGCGCCCAGTGTAGCCAGCGAAGAACGGGCATCTCCCCAGCCGCACCGTGGAAATGCCACGTGTCACATTCACGTCACTTGTCCGGCGGCGTCGTAATCATCGATTTCGGAATGGTATTCGCGATCGGCGTGAAGCCGGCGTGTTCCGGAGTGGTCGGCTTGACGAACACGTACAGGACAAATGTCGCGACCCAGACGCTGATCAGGATCGCGGTCGATTTACGCGGTTTCACTCATGCCCTCCCGGCGCAGGGCCGCGGCCACCCGCACTCGTAGCTCGCGGCCCACTTCGAATTGCTTGCCCGGCAAGGTCCGGGCAACCATCCTGATGTTCATCTGGTCCACCGTGAGATCCTCGAGGCCCATCACCGTGGGCTCGTCCAGCAGCAGCGTTTTCAGCCGGCGATCCTGGAAGGCCTTGGTGCCGACGTCGTGCAGGATCTCGTTGACCTTGTTGATGTCCGCGGATGCCGGTACCGGCACGTCGATCGCGGCGCGCGCCCAATCCTTCGACAGATTGGTCACTTTCACGATCTGGCCGTTGGGTACCGAGATGACCTCGCCGTCCACATTGCGCAGCGTGGTGATCCGCAGCGTGACGTCCTCGACCGTACCCTCCGCGGGCACCGTCTGCCCGGTGAGCGCGATGCTCACCACGTCGCCGAAGCCGTACTGCCGCTCGGTGATCAGGAAGAATCCGGCCAGCAGATCCTGCACGATGCGCTGGGCGCCGAAACCGACCGCCGCACCGATGACGGCGGCGGGCGCGACCAGGCCGCCGAGCGGAAAACCCAAGCGCTGCAACACCGACAGCGCCACCAGGAAGTACACGATGGACAGCAGGACCCAGGTCAGCACCTGCGCCAGCGCGTGCCGGTGCTTGGCCGCCTCCGAACGCACCAGCGAATCGCTGCTCTGGAAGCTCGCGTCGATGCGCCGGGTGATCCGATCCCGCACGAACGTCGCGAATCGGCTGAACAGCATGGCGCCCACGACGATCAGCACGATCTCGAGTCCGCTGCTGCGCAGCCAGCCGGTGATATCGCCACCCGCGGCGAGATTCGTGGTCATGGGCACATCCTTCCCGGTGTAAACCGGAAACTGTCGGGTATCGCCCTGCCACCGAAATACACGCCCGACAGGTTACTACGGTCCACGCGCTGTCCGAAACGTCGTGATTGCGCCGTGATAGCCCGGTCACGGGCCGGATCGGCGCAATCTGATCGGTACGGCGGATTTTCGGCTTTACTGCTCGGCACCCTGGCGCATCCGCCAGCGGATTCCCTCCTCGATGAACCCGTCGATATCGCCGTCGAGCACGGCGCTCGGGTTGTTCACCTCGTAGTTGGTGCGCAGATCCTTCACCATCTGGTAGGGGTGCAGCACATACGAGCGCATCTGGTTGCCCCAGGACGCGCCCTCGGTGGTCTTGAGCGCGTCCATCTCGGCGCGCTCCTCGAGCCGCTTGCGCTCGAGCAGCTTGGCCTGCAGCACGCGCATCGCCGAAATCTTGTTCTGCAGCTGCGATTTCTCGTTCTGGCAGGTGACGACGATGCCGGTCGGGACGTGGGTGATGCGGACCGCGGAGTCGGTGGTGTTGACGCTCTGGCCGCCGGGGCCCGACGAGCGGTAGACGTCGACGCGGATATCGCCCTCGGGCACGTCGATGTGGTCGGTGGTCTCGACCACCGGCAGCACCTCGACCTCGGCGAACGAGGTCTGGCGGCGGCCCTGGTTGTCGAACGGGCTGATGCGCACCAGCCGGTGCGTGCCCATCTCCACCGACAGCGTGCCGTAGGCGTAGGGCACCTTGACCGCGAAGGTGGCGCTCTTGATCCCGGCCTCCTCGGCGTAGGAGGTGTCGTAGAGCTCCACCGGGTACTTGTGCCGCTCGGCCCAGCGGACGTACATGCGCATCAGCATCTGGGCCCAGTCGGCGGCGTCCACGCCGCCGGCGCCGGAGCGGATGTTGACCAGCGCCTCGCGCTTGTCGTATTCGCCCGACAGCAGCGTGCGCACCTCCATCGCCTCCACGTCGGTGTGCAGCGACGCGCGTTCGGCCTCGGCATCGGCCAGTGCGGCGGTGCGGGCCTCGCCCTCCTCACCCTCCGCGAGCTCGTACAGCACCGGTAGATCCTCGAGGCGCTGGCGCAACTCGGTGACGCGGCGCAGTTCCCCCTGCGAGTGCGACAGCTCGCTGGTGACCCGCTGCGCGTGCTCCTGGTCGTTCCACAGGTCCGGGTCGGCGGCCTGCTGTTCGAGCTCGTCGATCCGGCGGCGCAGCTCGTCGACGTCGAGCACCGACTCGACGGTCTTCAGCGTGGTGTCGAGTTCGGCGAGATCAGCGGAAACGTCAGGTTGCACGAGGATTCAATCTACCGGCCCACGGCTGTGGCACGAAATAAGCCGAGGTCAGCCCGGGACCGCGCGCAGGCCACCCGGGCGACGGCCGTCGAGCGAGTCCAGGGCCGCAGCGGTGGCGTCGTCGGCGGGCAGGCAGATCTGGATGTACTGGTCGTCGTCGGCGGACAGGTCGAGTCGCTCGTAGGCCAGCCGCAGCGCACCGGCCTGCGGATGTTCCATGCGATCGATGCCGCTGGTGTCGGGCAGCCCCGGGATGTTCTCCAGGCGCCGGGTGAATTCCTCGCCCGCGAGCAGGCTCAGCTCGTCGACCAGGACGGAGACCAGCCGGTCCGACCGGAACGGGCCCTGTTTCAGCGTCGCCACCGCGAGGTCGGCCTTGCGATCCCAGTCCGGGTAGGCGGTGCGGGCCCGCGGGTCGGTGAACAGGTAGCGGGGGAAGTTGGCGGGCAGGCCGCCGTCGAGCTGCCCGGTCGGGCCCATCAGGCGGTGGTATCCGTCGGTGCAGGCGATCACCTCGCCGAGCCGGTTGAGCACGGCGGCGGGGGTCGGCTCGAGGCGATCGAGGACGGCCCGTACCGCCGGGCGCACCTCGCGGTTCGGGGTGGCGCCGCCGAGACAGTGAAACCCCGGGTGCGCGGCCTTGACCAGGCTGTACAGGTGCACGCGCTGATTGGGCGTCATGCGCAGCGCGGTGGCCAGCGCGGAGAGGACCTCCGACGACGGGTGCCGGTCGCGGCCCTGTTCCAGGCGGATCAGGTACTCCACGCTGACCCCGGCGAGCGTGGCCAGTTCGGCGCGGCGCAGGCCGGGTGTGCGGCGGCGCGGGCCCGTGGGCATGCCGACCTCGGCGGGCGTGACGGCCTCGCGCCGAGTGCGCAGGAACAGGCCGAGTTCGTTGTCGCTCACTGCCGGACCTCTCTCCCGCTCGACGGTTCTTCTTATCGACGCTCACCGCCGGAAACTTGTTCCCGACGGTAACCGCGCACGCGGCCCGGAGGGTATCCCTGTCACTACCACCCTGGCGGCGGACTCCCTGACCTGCGCGGCGCTCGGCACAGTCATGGGCAACCGATAAGAACGAGTCCCGAAGGAGACCTCCCATGTCCGACAACCTGCGCCTCGCCGTGATCATCGCCAGCACCCGCAACGGGCGTTTCGGCCCGAAAGTGGCGAACTGGTTCGCCGAACGCGCCCGGCAGCACGGGGCATTCGAAATCGACGTGATCGACCTCGCCGAGATGGAACTGCCGCACGAGCTCCCGGAGCTGCCGCCCCGGATGGACCCCAACCCCACCCGCCCCGCCGGGATGCTCGACCTCACCGAGCGTCTCGGACGGGCGGACGCGATGGTGATCGTGACCCCCGATATCAATGCCAGCTACCCGGCGGCGCTGAAGACCGCCATCGACTGGCACTTCACCCAGTGGGATCGCAAGTCCATCGGGTTCGTCGGATACAGCGGTGCGAGTGGCGGTTTGAACGCCATCGCGCATCTGCGCCAGATCTTCGGCGAGCTGAACGCCCACGCGATCCGCGACTACGTGTCGTTCCCGCGCTACTACGAGCTGTTCGACGCGGAGGGCAACCTGCACGAGCCGACCGGCCCGGAGGAGGCGGCAGCGGGCATGCTCGACCAATTGCACTGGTGGGCAAGCGCGTTGGCGACGGCCCGGGTCGCGGCCTGATCCATACCGCCTGCGCCACCATCTCGCAACCACCATGCCCACTCAGTGAACACGATGTCGCTGGATCGTAGCCTCGAATGATGGGATGGCAGTTCGCCGTCGACGAGGAGGCTGAATGAGCGAGCCGACAGACCACCGGGTGACCAGCGAGGTGCGGGCGTGAGCACGATCGCCGTGACCGGCAGCGCGTCGGGGATCGGCGCGGCGGTGGCCGAACATCTCGCGAAGGCCGGGCACCGGGTGATCGGGGTGGACCTGCGCGATGCCGACGTCACCGCCGATCTCGGCACGGCGGAGGGCCGGGAGTATGCCGTCGCCGAGATCACCGGGCGCTGCGACGGGCGGCTGGACGGGTTCCTGCCGTTCGCCGGGGTCGCCGCCGCCACCGGCCGATCGGGCGGGCTGCTGGTGTCGGTCAACTACTTCGGTGCGATCACCCTGCTCGAGGGTCTGCGCCCGGCGCTGCGGGCGTCCGGCGCGGCATCGGTCGTGCTGATCTCCTCGAATTCCACCACGACGCAACCGAATTGGCCGGTCGAGCTGGCCGAAGCCTGCCTGGCCGGACAGGAGCAGCGCGGCCGGGAGATCGCCGAGACCTTCGGCGATCTGGCGGCGATCCAGGCCTACCCGGCGACCAAGGCGGCCCTGGCCTGGTACGCGCGGACCAGGTCCGCGGAGTACATCAAGGACGGCATCCGGCTCAACGCCATCGCCCCGGGCCTCATCGACACCCCGATGACGCAGGAGGGACAGCAGGACGCGCTCATCGGCGAGGCGATGAAAGGATTCCTGGGCGCGGTTCCCATCGGGCGCCCCGGCCGACCCGAGGAGATCGCCGAACTGGCCGCCTTCCTGCTCTCGGAGCAGGCCGGTTTCTTCGTCGGCTCGGTGATCTTCTGCGACGGCGGCATCGACGCGGCCTTCCGCGGTAAGGACTGGCCCGCCGTCTGGAAGGTCGGCGAGCAACCGGCCTGAGCGGACACGAACCGCGGTGAGACGGCGACTTCTGCCGTGCCGCCACGGATCGTGACCGCGCGGGCCGGTCGGCTCCCCGTGACGCATCGGCTAACGTTCCAGCCCGTGACCGATCACTCCGCCGACCTCGAACTCGCCCTGCGATTGGCCGATGTGGCCGATGCGATCACCAGCGACCGGTTCGGGGCGCTGGACCTGAGGGTCGACAGCAAGCCCGACCTGACGCCGGTGTCGGATGCGGATCTGGCGGTGGAGGAGGCGCTGCGCGCGGAGCTGGCGCGGGAGCGACCCGGCGATGCCGTACTGGGCGAGGAGTTCGGCGGCGAGGCCGAGTTCCGGGGTCGGCAGTGGGTGCTCGATCCGATCGACGGCACCAAGAACTTCGTGCGCGGGGTGCCCGTGTGGGCGTCGCTGATCGCGCTGCTCGACGACGGCGTGCCGGTGGTGGGCGTGGTGAGCGCGCCCGCGCTGGCCCGCCGCTGGTGGGCCGCAACGGGTTCGGGCGCGTGGACGCGATTCGGGTCGCAGCCGCCGCGGTCGATCACCGTCTCCGCCGTGCGCGACCTGGGTTCGGCCAGCCTCGCGATCTCCAGCCTGTCCGGCTGGCGCGACCTGGGCCTGCGCGATCGGCTCCTCGCCCTCACCGACGCGGTGTGGCGCACCCGCGGCTACGGCGACTTCTTCGGCTACTGCCTGCTCGCCGAGGGCGCGGTCGACATCACCACCGAACCCGAAGTCTCCCTGTGGGATCTGGCGCCCCTGGACGTCCTCGTCCGCGAGGCGGGCGGGACCTTCACCGCCCTCGACGGCACCCCCGGCCCGCACGGCGGCAGCGCCGTCGCCACCAACGCCGCCCTCCACGCCCAGACCCTCACCCACCTACAGCGCTGATCCCGTTCCCGCACCCCTTGTCGGTTCCCGCACCGGTTACAAGGCCCTGTAGGGGGTGCGGGAACGCGCGAGGGGTGCGGGAGTTGGGCGGTCAGCGGGGGAGGTCGGCGACCAGGACCGCCAGGTCCTTGTGTTGCCAGGCGATTTCGATCGTGAAGCCTGCGTCGGACAGCCATCGGATCTGGTCGGTGGCGCTGCTCGGGGTGTCGTAGTCGCCGTCGATCGGGGAGACCTGATCGGCCGGGTCGTCGGGGATCACCAAGTCTCCCAGGACGAATCGGCCGCCGGGTACGAGTGTCCGGGCCACCCGCTCGAAGAGGTCGGCCTTGCCGGGGCCGTCCAGGTGGTGCACCGCGAGCGCCGAGACGACGAGGTCGAACGACCCGCCGGGCAGCGGGTCCTGCAAGCGGGCGACCCGCAGCTCCGTGCCCAGCGGCAGGGCGGCGCGGGCGTGCGCGAGCATCGCCGCGCTCTCGTCGACCCCGACCAGCGTCGCCCCGCGATGCACCTGCAGGACGGCGTTCGCCGTCACCCCCGTGCCGGTCCCCAGGTCCAGGATCCGGCCGACCCGGCCGACGCCGATGCTCGCGTCCCGGACCGCCGCCTGCAGCCGCTGGTAGGAGGGCACCTCCGCGGTCATCAGCGACGCGTAGGTATCGGGATCGAAATGGAACTGGCCCATCCCCCGACGGTATCGGCGCGACGCCTGTTGCGCCCGGATCTCGCGGCGCGATGCACCGGGGGAACCGGGAACCCACGGCCGCCGGACGGGCACAGGTCCGCACGTCGAACCGCGTTCGCTGTGGCGGAGATCGCGCTGTGGATGCTGCCGCTCGACTCGTTTCTTACTCTGGAGTAAGATAGACTTACTCGCAAGTAAGATGCTGGGAACCCGATCACCCACCCCCACTCCGAGAAGACTGGTGATTATGAGCACTCGAGACACCGCAACGAAGCGACGTCCGGATTCCGCCGTCGGCCTGAATCCGCAGAAGCGTGACTGGATGGGCGCGGCCATGCGGGTCATGACCACCCTCACCGGTTCCGAGCTGGCCGAGAAGTACAAGCTGCGCGAGCCCATCAACCGGATGACCTACGAGGGCACCAAGACCGGCTTCCGCACCCTCGGTGCCGCCACTCGCGTGTTCGGCAAGGTGGCGGGCGGCGGTCAGCCGAAGCGCCTGCCCGCCAACGAGTCCCGCAAGAAGGACTACTTCGACCTCACCCCGAGCGACGAGCAGCAGATGATCGTCGAGACGGTGCGCGAGTTCGCCGCGGAGATCCTGCGCCCGGCCGCCTACGAGGCCGACAACGCCGCCAAGGCGCCGCGCGATCTGCTCGAGCGCGCCGCCGAGCTGGGCATCACGCTGATCAACGTGCCCGAGGAGCTCGAGGGCGCGGCCGCCGAGCGCGGCGCGGTCACCAATTCGATGGTCGCCGAGGCGCTCGCGCACGGCGATATGGGCCTGGCGCTGCCGATCCTGGCGCCCTCGGGTGTCGCGGTCGCGTTGTCGCAGTGGGGTACCGACGCGCAGCAGAAGACCTACCTGGGCGCCTTCACGGGCGAGAACGTGCCGCAGGCGTCGGTGGTGATCAGCGAGCCGCGGCCGCTGTTCGATCCGTTCGCGCTGCAGACCAAGGCCACCCGCTCCCCCAGCGGCTACCGCCTCAACGGCGTGAAGAGCCTGGTCCCGGCCGCCGGCGACGCCGAGCTGTTCATCGTGGCCGCCGAGCTGGACGGCCGCCCGGCGCTGTTCGTCGTCGAGTCCGACACCCCGGGCGTGGTGGTCGAGGCCGATCCGAGCATGGGCCTGCGCGCCGCGGGTCTGGGGCGGCTGCTGCTGAACAACGTCGCGGTCTCCGCCGATGCCGTGCTGGGCGACGGCGACGCCGCAGAGCGCGCCGAGGAGTACGCCGACGCGGTGCGGCTGGCCCGCCTGGGCTGGGCCTCCCTGGCCGTCGGCACCGGTCAGGCCGTGCTGGACTACGTGATCCCCTACGTGAAGGAGCGCGAGGCGTTCGGCGAGCCGATCGCGCATCGCCAGGCGGTGGCGTTCATGGTCGCCAATATCGCGATCGAACTGGACGGCATGCGGCTCGTGACTCTGCGGGGTGCGTCACGCGCGGAGCAGGGTCTGTCCTTCGCCCGCGAGGCGGCGCTGGCCCGGAAGCTGGCCACGGACAAGGGAATGCAGATCGGCCTGGACGGCGTGCAGCTGCTCGGCGGCCACGGCTTCACCAAGGAGCACCCGGTCGAGCGCTGGTACCGCGATCTGCGCGCCATCGGTGTCGCCGAAGGCGTTGTGCTGGTCTGATCCGGGTCCGCGACCCACGACTTTGATGGAGCCACTGTCATGATCAATCTCGAACTTCCGAAGAAGCTGCGGGCCAGCGCCAATCAGGCCCACCAGGTCGCGCAGGAGATCTTCCGCCCGATCTCGCGCAAGTACGACCTCGGCGAACACGAGTATCCGGTCGAGCTGGACACCATGGCCGCCATGGTGGAGGGCCTGGCCGACTCGGGCACCCAGGACATCTCCGGCGCCACCGGCGGTCGCAAGTCCGGCGAGGGCGAGGAGACCAACGAACACGCCACCGAGCTGCTCGGAAACACCAACGGCGGCAACATGTCCGCGCTGATGAACGCCCTCGAGACCTCCTGGGGCGACGTCGGCCTGATGCTGTCGATCCCCTACCAGGGCCTGGGCAACGCCGCCATCGCCGCGGTCGCCACCGACGAGCAGCTGGACCGCTTCGGCAAGGTGTGGGCCGCGATGGCGATCACCGAGCCGTCGTTCGGCTCCGACTCCGCGGCCGTGTCCACCACCGCCGTACGCGACGGTGACGAGTGGGTTCTCAACGGCACCAAGATCTTCGTGACCGCCGGTTCGCGCGCCACCCATATCGTGGTGTGGGCGTCGGTCGACAAGAGCAAGGGCCGCGCCGCCATCAAGTCGTTCGTGGTGCCGCGAGATGCCAAGGGCCTCACCGTCGCCCGCCTCGAGCACAAACTGGGCATCAAGGCCTCCGACACCGCGGAACTGCGGCTCGAGGACTGCCGGATCCCGTTCGACAACATCCTCGGCAGCCCGGAAGTCAACGTGGAGAAGGGTTTTGCCGGGGTCATGCAGACCTTCGACAACACCCGCCCGCTGGTGGCCGCGATGGCCGTCGGTGTCGGCCGCGCCGCCCTCGAGGAGCTGCGCACCATCCTCACCGAGGCCGGTGTCGAGATCGACTACGACAAGCCCGCCAACAGCCAGCACGCCGCCGCCGCGGAATTCCTTCGGCTGGAGGCGGATTGGGAGGCGGCCTACCTGCTCTCGCTGCGCGCGGGCTGGATGGCCGACAACAAGAAGCCGAACTCCCTCGAGGCGTCGATGTCCAAGGCCAAGGCGGGCCGCATGGGCACCGACGTGACCCTGAAGGCCGTCGAGCTGGCCGGTGGTCTCGGCTACTCGCAGCGCACCCTGCTGGAGAAGTGGGCCCGCGACTCCAAGATCCTGGACATCTTCGAGGGCACCCAGCAGATCCAGCAGCTCATCGTCGCCCGCCGCGTCCTCGACCTGAGCAGCGCCGAGCTGAAGTGACGATTTCGATGAAGTAGCAAGCGGCACAGGGAAACCGGTGCGAGTCCGCGGACTCGCACCGGTTTCCTGTTTGCGAAGGAACTCGAAGTCGAAGCCGGGCCGGACGGGAAAGACGGACGCGTATGCGCCGTGGACGCTGAAATATGGCGGGTCCGATCCGGATTTACTGAAATGAGGGCATGACACAGATGATCGGCGATGTCCTTGTCCTCGCGGCTACCGGAAAGACCGGGCGGAGGGTGGCCGAGAGGTTGCGCGGGGCGGGAGTCCGGGTGCGGGCGGCGTCTCGGCGGAGCACGACGCGGTTCGACTGGGCGGACCGCGCGACCTGGGGGCCCGCGCTGGACGGCGCCGAGGCGGTATACCTTGTCGCACCGGAGGATCCGGCGCCGATCGCCGATTTCGTCGGGCAGGCCGTCGCGGCCGGGGTGCGGCGCTTCGTCGCGCTGTCGGGGCGCGGCATCGAGCACATCGACGAGCGGTTCGGTCAGGAGATGGCGGCGGCCGAGGCCGCGGTGCGCGATTCCGGGGTGGAATGGACGATCCTGCGCGCCAACAACTTCTTCCAGAACTTCGACGAGGACCTGTGGCTGGCGCCGATCCGGGAGGGACGGCTGGCGCTGCCGGTCGCCGGGGTGCTCGAGCCGTTCATCGATGCCGAGGACGTCGCCGCGGTGGCGGCGGCGGTTCTGGTCGAGCCGGGCCATTCCGGGCGGATCTACGACCTGTCCGGCCCGCGCCGCCTCGCGTTCGCCGATGCGGTGGCGGTGATCGCCGCGGCGTCCGGGCGAAGCATCCGCTTCGAGGAGCTGACCCCGGCGCAATACCGCCAGGAACTGCGGGACCGGGGCGCCTCCGATGGCGAAATCGCCGCACTGGACAGCCTTTTCGGGCTGTACCGAGCCGGACACCTGACCGAGCTGGCCGATGGAGTCCAGCAGGTGCTCGGTCGCGCACCGGGCGATATCGAGGAGTGGGCGGGCAAGTCGGCCGCCACCGGGGTGTGGTCTCAGCAGTAGAAGCCCTGCCCCACGGTCCCTTTCGGCTCACCCTCGCGTTCGCGCAGGCATCCGAACGCAACGGCACCCGAATTACTCAGCCGCGCAGCCGATCCGGCCGCCGGATGGATGCAGTACAGGCCGGTGGGGTCGACGCGGCAGGTGTAATCCCTTACCGTGACCCGGCTTCCGTACGGCAGCTCCGCGCCCTTGCCACGCAGGAACGGGCCGGGGTCGCCGTGCAGGCCGCCGACTGTCAGGCTCGAGCCCGTGTAGTCGATCCAATTGCCGACCCAGTTGCCGACCTCCTCACCCGGAGGCCGCCCCGGCGGGTTCGCCAGATCCACCAGGCAGCTCAGGCCCTCGAGCCCGTCCTGGAAGGCGCTGGTGCACCGGATCTTTCCGCTCGGGCTGGTGAACGCGATGTCGCCGTTCAGCGCTGTGGCCACACCGTCCTCGGTGGTCGCGGTGCCGTACCGCGCCGGGTCGACGGCGGCACCGGCCTGCACCCACGCGACGACATCGCCCAGCGCGGCACCCGGGGCCGGAACCGGCGCCGTGGTAGCGGTGGGCGCGCCGGGGGCCGGTCGCGGATCGCCGTCGGTCGTGCGTGAACACCCGGCCGCCAGAAGTATCAGAACCATCACCGCGGCGATACGCATGCCGAGCATGCTAATGCCGCACCCCGACACCACCGCCCGAATTGGCCGAATTTGTGTATCCCACGTCACACCCGGCTGCTACCTTCCACAACACACGGATGGGTATGCGTGCGGTAACGCACGCCGGGCGCGTGGAGGTGGTCGAGGTGACCTCGATTCTGCAACAGGTGCGGCGCAGGGCGGTGCACACGATGGAGGCCGTCCGGGGCCTGAATGTGTTGCGGGAGCGGGGATTCACCGATCCGCGCAACCCGCTGGAGACCCTGCGGGTGGCCAAGGAGGGCCGCCTGCTGGGCCCGCAGGCCACCATGGTCCGGCACGCCGCGCGGGTCTGGCCGGACCGCGTCGCGGTGATCGACGAGCGCCGCAGCCTGACCTACCGCGAACTCGACGAGCAATCCAATGCCCTCGCGCACGGGCTGCGGGCCATGGGCATCACCTCCGGGACGGTGGTCGGCATCCTGGCCCGCGACCACTGCGGCCTGCTGCTGGCGATGGTCGGGGCCGCCAAGGCCGGTGCGCGCATCGCCCTGATGAACACCGGCTTCGCCAAGCCGCAGTTCGCCGAGGTCTGCGCGCGCGAGAACGTCAAGGCCGTGCTGCACGACAGCGAGTTCGTGGGCCTGCTCGACGCCCTGCCCCCGGAGCTGCCCCGCATCCTCACCTGGGTCGACGAGGAACACGAATTGCCCAGCGGCGCAACCACTGTCGAGGAACTCATCGGCGCGAACTCCACCGCGCCGCTGCCGCTGCTCGACAAGCCCGGTGGCTTCGTCATCCTCACCAGCGGCACCACGGGCCTGCCCAAGGGCGCCCCGCGCGACAAGGTCGCCGTGCTGGCCACGGTGCAGATGGCCGACCGCATCCCGTTCCCGCGACAGGGCACGATGATGATCGTCTCGCCGATCTTCCACAGCACCGGGCACGCCACCTGGCTGGTGGGCGGCAGCCTCGGCAACGCGATCGTCACGACCCGCCGCTTCGACGCCGAGACCACGCTGCGCAAGATCGCCGAGCACAAGGTGGACATGCTGGTGGCGGTGCCGACGATGCTGCACCGCATGGTCGAACTCGATCCGGCGATCCGCGCGAAGTACGACCTGTCCTCCCTGAAGTCCATCGTGCTGGCCGGTTCGGCGCTGTCGCCCGAGCTCACCGTCCGCGCCACCGAGGCGTTCGGCCACGTCCTCTACAACCTGTACGGCTCGACCGAATGCGCCATCGCGACGGTCGCGCAACCGCAGGATCTGGCGATCGCCCCGGGCAATGCGGGCCGCGCCCCGGTCACCTGCGAGGTGGCGCTGTTCGACGACGACGGCCGCCGCATCCACGACAAGCACGTCACCGGCCGCATCTTCATCCGCTCCGGATCGCCGTTCAAGGGCTACACCGACGGCCGCCACAAGGAACTCATCGGCGAGTACATGTCGTCGGGCGACGTCGGCCACTTCGACGAGCACGGGCTGCTGTTCGTCGACGGCCGCGACGACGACATGATCGTCTCCGGCGGCGAGAACGTGTTCCCGCAGGAGGTCGAGAATCTGCTGCTGGAGCGGGCCGACATATTCGACACCGCCGTCATCGGCGTGGACGATGTCGAGTTCGGTAAACGACTGCGCGCATTCGTGGTCCCCGAGCCGGGCGTCACACTCGACGCCGAGGAGATCAAGGCCTACGTCAAGGGCAACCTGGCCCGCTACAAGGTGCCCCGCGACGTCGTCTTCCTCGATGATCTCCCGCGCAACGCCACCGGGAAACTGCTGCGCCGCACCCTGGCCGAGTACCCCGTCACACAGTAGGTCAGCCGTCCAGTTATAGGCGTACTCTCGGTTACAGAGACACGAACCACATCCCACCAGGCGTGCTTGCTAGGGTTAGCGACGCACTGGATCTCGATGTTGCGGTCCGCCAGCTCCATCGGCGGTATCCGCGGAAGGTTGTACCTATGTCAGCTGGTCTTCCGTCAGTCGGCACTGCCCTCCGCAAGGCCGGAGATATGGCCCTGAGCGTCAACGCGATGCGCAAGCGGGGGTTGTTCAACCCGCTGCGACCCGATCACGCGCTCAGCTCGGTGACGAGCATCAACAAGTACGGCCCGTTCGCGGGTGTCGTCATGCATTCCAATCAGACCCGCCCGAATTCCGCGGCCATCGTCGACGAACGCGGCGAGCTGACCTTCGGCCAGCTCAACGAGCAGTCCAACGCGCTGGCCCGGGGCCTGGCCGCGCAGGGTATCTGCGAGGGCGACGTGGTGGCGGTGCTGGCCCGCGATCACCGCGGCCTGGTCCTGACGCTGCTGGCGACCGGCAAGCTGGGCGTGCGCGCGGTGCTGATGAACACCGGATTCGCCAAGCCGCAGTTCGCCGATGTGACCGCGCGCGAGAAGGTGAAGCTGGTCCTGCACGACAGCGAATTCCTCGACCTGATGAGCGCCATCCCGGATTCGATTCCGCGCGTGCTCACCTGGGTCGACGAGCAGGACGGCGTCGATCCCGAGACGCCGACGATCGACAAGCTGATGGACGGCCGGTCGACCGAGCCGGTGCAGCTGCCGACGAAGCCGGGCGGGATGGTGATCCTCACCAGCGGCACCACCGGCACCCCGAAGGGCGCCCCGCGCGACAAGACCAGCCCGTTCATCTCCGCGCAGCTGGTCGACCGCATCCCGATGCCGCGCGACGGGACGGTCCTGATGGCGGCGCCGATCTTCCACGCCACGGGGCTGTCGCAGTTCACCATCGGTCTCGCGCTCGGCAACCGCATCGTCTTCCAGCAGCGGCGCTTCGATCCGGAGCAGACCCTGGCCAACATCCAGAAGTACAAGGCCGACGAGTTGGTCGTGGTGCCGACCATGCTGCAGCGCATGCTCGATCTGCCCGCCGAGGTCCTCGCCCGCTACGACATGTCCTCGCTGAAGGTCATTTTCGCGGCCGGCTCGGCGATTCCGCCGGACGTGGTGACCCGCAGCCTCGACTACTTCCGCGACAGCCTCTACAACGTGTACGGCTCCACCGAGTGTGCCGTGATCACCGTGGCGACCCCGCAGGAGCTGCGGCAGGCGCCGACGACCGCGGGCCGCCCGCCCGTGGGCATCCGGCTGGGCCTCTACGACGAGAACCGCAAGCGGATCACCCGGCCGAACGTGACCGGCACGATCTTCATCGACAACGCGCACTCGTTCAAGGCCTACACCGACGGCCGCACCAAGGAGACCGTCGACGGCCTGATGTCCAGCGGCGATGTGGGCCATTTCGACGAGAACGGCCTGCTGTTCATCGACGGCCGCGACGACGACATGATCGTCTCCGGCGGCGAGAACGTCTTCCCGCAGGAGGTCGAGCACCTGATCGCCAACCGGCCCGACGTGCTGGAGGCGGCCGTGGTCGGCGTCGACGATCGGGAGTTCGGAAAGCGGTTGCGCGCCATCGTCGTTCCGGGTCCGGACTCCAAGCGCGATGCCAAGGAGATCAAGGACTACGTCAAGGCCAACCTGGCTCGGTACAAGGTGCCGCGCGAGGTCATCTTCCTCGACGAGCTGCCGCGCAATGCCACCGGGAAGCTGTTGCGCAAGCCGTTGGTGGAGATGGAGGTCGCCGCCGACTGACGCGGTGGCGCCATTGCGACAGCTGAGAATTAGCTGGGAATCGTCCGCTATTATCAGCGCGTGATTCTCGACCCCGGCCGGTCCCCGGCCCGCGATGCCGCGGCGGCGCAGACGCGCCGAACGGCAATCGCGCGGCTACGCGGGGGATCGGCCGGTTCGGTCTCCGGCGCGCTCTCGATCGCGGCGCACGGCTGGGCCTCGGGCGGAATGCCGCTCGAGACCAGCACATTGGTGCTGCTCGTGGCCGCGTGCACAGTCGTCGGCGCGCTGGTCGCCGGGGTCGGACCGCTGCGCGAGCGCCTGGCCGGGCTCGCCGTCGCGCTGGTGGGCGGGCAACTCCTCGGCCACGCCGTGATGTCGTTCGGCATGATCGGTATGCAGCACGCCGAGTCGATGTGGTCGCCCGCGATGCTGTGCGCCCATATCGTCGCCGCGGTGTGCGCCGCGCTGGTGATCCACGCCGCCGAGGCCGCGTATCGGATCGGCACCGCGGTGCTGGCGCGGGTGCTGCCGGGCCTGTTCCGGTCACCGGCGATCGCCGGGCCGCCCCTGCTGCGGACCACACATCGCGACCGCGTGATTCTGCGGCTGTTCCAGGCCGATACCTTCCGCACCCGCGGTCCCCCGCTCCCCGTTCGAGCCTGATATTTCCCACACCCGTACGCACGAACGACCTTCGTGCGGGAAATGCTGTATTGCCTACGCGCCGTGCCGAATTCGCTGGGGCGCGGCGGGCACCGATCGACGCCACACGGACCGACGGCACGGATGCCAGCCATCATGGCGAGGCCCTCCGGCCGTCCAATCTCCGGCGTTGGTGATCATCGCCTCGCCCGGGTACGCCCGGGTCCGGTCCTGGCACGCGGGCGGAGGTCTCGGTCCGGCGAACGCCGGGGCGAGTAGTGCATCCGGCGCGTCGTGGAAGAGCTTGCGGTGACACCGGATACGCCGTCCGGCAGGTTGGTGGGCGGTCGTCGTCTCGCGCACGGACCGATAGCGCACCGGCGACGCACACCCCGGAACGGGCCGCAATACAGCACAGACGGGTGCACCCTCGAACAGGAGCACCATCTTGAGCATCACCGATACCCCGGTTGCCGACGCCGAAGCACCGCAACCACCACCGGAACCGTCCGGTGCGCCCGGCACGCGCCGTCCCGGGCCACGCAACACCCTGTCCGCCCTGGCGATGCGGCTGCACTTCTACGCCGGAGTGTTCGTCGCGCCGTTCATCCTGATCGCCGCGATCACCGGTGCGCTGTACTCGATCTCCCCTACGCTGGAGTCGATCGTGAACCGCGATCTGCTGCACGTGGATTCGACCGGTCCGGCCCGGCCGCTGTCCGAACAGATCGGTGCCGCGGTCGCGCAGCAACCGACATCGGCCCTGAATGCCGTTATGCCCGCGCAGGACTCGGGCGACACCACACGGGTGATCTTCACCGATCCGTCCCTCGGCGAGTCCGAGCGGCGCGCGGTGTTCGTCGATCCCGCCACCGCCGAACCGGTCGGGACCAGCGTCGTCTACGGCAGTTCGAGCGCGCTGCCGCTGCGCACGTGGATCGATGTCCTGCACAAGAATCTGCACCTGGGCGAGCCCGGGCGGCTCTACAGCGAGATGGCCGCGTCCTGGATGTGGGTCATCGCGCTGGCCGGTCTGGTGGTGTGGGTGCGCCGGGTGCGCTCGCGGCGTGAGCGCCGGTCCCCCGCCTGGCTGCTGCGGCCGGATCGGTCCCGCACCGGCCGCAGCCGGACGATGAATTGGCATGCGGCCGTGGGTGTCTGGATCCTGCTGCCGCTGCTGTTTCTGTCCGCCACCGGCATGACCTGGTCCACCTATGCGGGTGAGAACGTCGCGAAGCTGCGCGAGGACCTGAGCTGGACGAAGCCCACGGTCAGCGCCGAGCTGCCCGGTGCGGCCGGTCCGGCGGTGCCCGCGGGCGGCGACCATGCGGGGCACGGCGGCGGCCATCAGATGGGCGCACCGGTTCCGGCCGATCGAGCGGCCCAGATCGACAAGGTCTACGCGGTCGCGCGGGGTCACGGCCTGGAGGGACCGCTGGAGATCAGCGTTCCGGCACAGGACGGCACCGCCTTCGTCGCGCAGGAACGGCGGCTGTCCGGGGTCTACACCCAGGACATAGTCGCGGTCGACGGCCGCAGCGGCGATGTCACCGACACCCTGCGCTATGCCGACTGGCCGTTCGTGGCCCAGCTCGCCAACTGGGGCATCCAGCTCCATATGGGCCTGCTGTTCGGACTCGCCAACCAGCTCCTGCTGCTGGTGACGATGATCGCGCTGATCACGGTGATCGTGCGCGGCTACCTGATGTGGTGGCGGCGCCGACCCACCAAGGCGGACAACCGATTCGCGGCCGGTAAGCCGCCGCGGCGCGGGACATTACGACGGACACCGCTGTATGTGACGGTGCCGCTGGTTGCGGTGGCAGTGGCGGTCGGCTGGTTCGCGCCGCTGATCGGGATCAGCCTGCTGGGATTCCTGGCCGTGGACATCGTCGTCGGATTGATTCAGCGCAGACGCGTGACTGCCTGAGCCACAACATATTCCGAGCGTTCGCCGAAATGAGGGGGCGAAGGCTCGAGCATTCGAAATCAAAGCCAGTTTCCCGCCGCCCATCTCCACCGGTGCCAGGTCGGTGGATGTCGACAAGGGCATCGGGCTGCCGGGCATGGTGCGCGGGGACACGAATTATCTTTCCGCGTCGATGATTTCGTGTTCCCGATCGCCGCCGACATCACCGGCCGCACCGCCACCATCGCCCTCGGCGCCCTCGGCACCCTCGCCGGACAACTCCTGGTCACCGCACCCGTCGCCATCATGGCCGCGGCCCAGTACTTCACCACCATCAACCAGCCGATGCCACCCGCACCGGCCAGATAACCGAGTGCCGGGATGGCCAGTTACTCCGGGGCGTCCGGGGTGGTATCCACCTCGGTCTTGTGGACCAGTTCCTTGACCGGGCGCAGGACGACCCAGGTGATGAAGGCGAGGGCGACGAGCAGCATGGCGATCCCGGCCCACAGGTTGGTGTTCCAGCCGCCCGAGCGCGCGAGGTCCTCGTCGCTGTGGCTCACCAGGCCGGTGACCACCAGGATGACGCCGTAGAGACCGAGCAGCGTGCCGACGATGGTGCGAATATCGAAAAGCATTGCGTCACTTCCTTATCCGACGAGGATATTGAGCACGATCACGATCACCAGTGCGATGCCTGCCAGCAGCACAGGACGCTGGTACCAGGGCAGCGAGGCGGCGTCCGGATCGTTCAGCTGCGCCTTCGGTGTCTCCGAGTAGACCAGGCCCACCAGTTCGGCCGCGGGCTTGGGCGCGGTCACCTGGGTGACGATCACGCTCAGCACGATGTC
Source organism: Nocardia wallacei (assembly GCF_029869545.1). Lineage (GTDB taxonomy): Bacteria > Actinomycetota > Actinomycetes > Mycobacteriales > Mycobacteriaceae > Nocardia > Nocardia wallacei_A. The sequence continues at coordinate 23,221 of NZ_JARWQD010000178.1, forward strand.
GACCACGAACGCCACACCGGCGGCGAGGAAGCTCGACCCCTGGCCGGACAGGTGGAACACCTCGGTCTGGTGCAGGATGAACACCACCACCGCGGACAGCGTGCCGAACACCAGGCCCACCCAGCCGGCCGTCGGCGTCATCTTCTTCCAGAACATGCCGAGGATGAACGTCGCGAACAGCGGCGCGTTGAAGAAGCTGAACAGCGTCTGCAGGTAGTCCATCATGTTCGAGAAGTTGCCCGCGATGAACGCCGTGCCGATCGCGACCACCGTGGCGCCGATCGTGGCCAGGCGCCCGACCGTCAGGTAGTAGCCGTCGGGCTTGTCCTTGACCACGTACTGCTGCCACAGGTCGTAGCTGAACACCGTGTTGAACGCGGAGATGTTGGCCGCCATACCGGCCATGAACGCCGCCAGCAGACCGGCCAGCGCCACGCCGAGCAGGCCGTTGGGGAGCACGGCCTTCATCAGATAGAGCAGGGCCTGGTTGTAGGTGACATCGCCCTGGCCGGTCGCCTTGTACTCGACCACCTGCGGCACCAGCACCGCGCTGATCATGCCGGGGATGACGACGATGAACGGGATGAACATCTTCGGGTAGGCGCCGATGATCGGGGTGCGGCGGGCGGCGGAGATCGAATGCGTCGCCAGCGCGCGCTGCACCTCGACGAAGTTGGTGGTCCAGTAGCCGAACGACAGCACGAAACCCAGGCCGAACACGATGCCGAGCACCGACATGAAGTTGTTGGCGAAGCCGCTGAGCTCGTTGCCCGGCCAGGAGTGGATCTGTTCCGAACCGTCGGGCAGCGCACTCACCTTGTCCTTCAGGCCGTCCCAGCCGCCGACGCGGTTGAGGCCCACCAGGGTCAGCGGCAGCAGCGCGGCCACGATGACGAAGAACTGCAGCACCTCGTTGTAGATCGCGGCCGACAGCCCGCCGAGGGTGATGTAGGACAGCACGATCACCGCGGCGACGATCACCGACACCCACAGCGGCCAGCCCAGCAGCACGTTCAGGATCGAGCCGAGCAGATACAGGTTCACCCCGGCGATGAGCACCTGGGCGATGGCGAAGCTGAGAGCGTTCACCAGATGTGCCCCGGTGCCGAAGCGGCGGCGCATGAACTCCGGCACGCTGCGCACCTTGGAGCCGTAGTAGAACGGCATCATGACCACGCCGAGGAACAGCATGGCGGGCACCGCGCCGATCCAGAAGTAGTGCATGGTCGGCATGCCGTACTGCGCGCCGTTGGCCGACATGCCCATGATCTCCACCGCGCCGAGGTTGGCGGAGATGAAGGCCAGGCCGGTGACCCAGGCCGGTAGGGAGCGGCCGGACAGGAAGAAGTCGATACTCGACGACACCCGTTGCCGCGCCAGCAGGCCGATGCCGAGGACGAAGATGAAATACAGTGCGACCAGCACATAGTCGACGGGTGCGGCATCCAGCCGTAGCTGGGTCCCCTCGGCTAGCACAGCAGCGGGCGGCATAAAGCTCTCCTGTCGATGGGGTCATCGGATGACCAACCGGCCGAATCCGGATACTAGCCTCTTGTTAGCGCTCACAGGGGCAGAACCAACGACTCGGCAAGCGCGTTTCGCCGCCGCCCCGCGACGGCGGCGAAATCGACGAGAGAGGGCGGCCGGTCAGCCCGCCAGGTCGTCGAGCACGCGACGGGCCTGCTCGAGCTCCGCCTGCAGCTGTTCGACCTTGGCGCGCTGGGTGCTTCGGACCGACTCGAGCACCGCGTCGACCACCTCGGCGACCTCCGGGTGCAGCAGCTTCGCGGCCTGGGCGACCGTCGCGCCCGGCACCGACAGTCCGCGCGTGCGCTTCTTGCCGTGCACGACCTCGATCGTCCACTCCCCCTCGGCGGTGCCGGACAGGGTGACTGTCACCTCCGGGGCCGACTTGGACTTGCGGGCGGCGCTCTTCTGGGCCGGGCGCGGGGCCGCGCCCGGGCCCGGCTTGGCGGCGGGCTTCGGCGCCGACGACTCCGCCGCCGGTTTGGGCGCGCCCGCCGCGGGCGGGTTCGTCTCGGCGACAGCGGATTTCACCGGTGCCGGATTCGGCGGCGTCGGCGCCTGGGGCACGGTCGACGGCATGCTCACTGCGGTGTCCTTCCTTCTTGCCGTGGTCTTCTTTGCGGTCTGCTTCGGCGCGGCGGCGGTGCGCCGCGCCGGTTTGGTCAGCGTCACCTCGGTCGGCGAGAACGACAGCTCGTCCTTCGATCCGGTGGGACGCACCTGCAGGAAGTCGCCCTCGGCGGGATCACCGAGCGCGACCACCTTGCCCGAGCGGCCCTCCTCCACGCCCACCGCGGCCGAGGTGAACCAGACCATCGGTGGCCGACCGGCCGCGATGTCCGCGGCGATCTGCCGAATCTCGATGTCGGACAAAGGTTGCGGCTTGGTTCGACGGGACGACATGGTGCTCTCCGGGCGGTTCGTGGACGTGTGCGTGTCACGAGCATGCCCCATGACACCGACAAGTCCACATCGTCCGGCGACACCGAGCGACCGCGCGCGAACCGGCAAATCTTAAGCTACATCCAGGGTCCCGCGCGGCCCGCCGATCCCGACCGGCCAGGGAATCGTATGCGAGTTTCGCATCCGGGCAGCAACAATCGCGGAAGATCCTCAGGCCGCGCGACTCACATGCCGTGCCGACTCGCCGATCACCGCGTCCTGCTCGCCGACCAGCCGCCGCAGGAACGCCTCCTGCTCGCGGCGGCCGCGGGCGGCGGCGCGGGCGGGCCCGCCGGGCAACCGGGTCGCGGCACTCCTGGTGAGGTTCACCGGGATTCGCAGCAGCGGATACCACGGGGGCATGTACGCGGGCAGGCCGAGGCTACGCATCGCCTTCGGGCCGAGGAAGGTACCGGCGATCGACAGATGCTGCGCCCGGGCGAGGCGGCCGCGCAGCACCGGCAGGTTGCGGTAGTGCCAGCCGAGCGGCTCGTCACCCATCGGCAAGGCCAGTTGGGGAGTGGTCTCGTCCGGATTGGTGATCGCGCACAGGCAGTGGTAGAGCAGCCGCACCGCATCCCGGAATCCGTTGGGCAGCCATTCTTCCCGGACCCCGATCAGCCAGCCGACGTAGCGGGTGAGGTGCGCGGCGGCATCGGCGTCGGCCGGGGTCGGCACGATACCCATCGGCATCGCGCCGACCATCGGGGCGATCAGCGCGCCGACGAGGGTGGCCGCCATATCGGTCTGATTGATCGGCACACCCCACTCCTCGGTATCCCAATCCGGCATGGCCGCCACGTGCCGCCGCACGAACGCGTGGATGAGCCGGACGTGGATGGTGGAGCGGTAACCGGCGCCCAGCGGCCGCATGCCGTCCTCGGAGGTGACGTCGAGGGCCCACTGCAGGGTTTCGGCGAAGCGCTTGGCCGGGCCCTTCTCCAGCGCACCCGTGCGGATCAGGGTCTTGTTGAATCCGGACGCCAGGTAGCCGCCGAGCAGCGAGACGTCGCGGGCGATGTAGAGGCCGTCGGCGCCGCCCGCCCGGAACGCCCGCTCGGCCCGGCGGATCTTGTCCCAGTCCACCCACTCCGGGACGGTCTCGTAGCGAACGAAGAACTCCCGCAACGGTTCCGGTGCGTCCGGAACGCTCGCGATGCCCTCGCGCAGGGCCCGCTCGAACAGCGGGCGGGTGCGGTCGCTGCCCTCGGCGTACATCCAGTCGACGACCCGGTCCATCGGCTCGTCGGCGACCAGCAGCGACTCACCGAGGTCGCGCCACTGCTCGGGGGACGGTTTGCCGATGCCCATCAGCAGCGCGAACGGCCGCAGGCCCGGGACCTTGCGGGGAGCGTCGGGGTGGCGGCGCGGCACGGCTGGGTTCATCGCGGCTCTCCTTCGAGCGGACGGTCTCATGAAAGAATGTACGTAGTTCTCTCTCATTGCGTCAAGGTTCCCAGCCGTGCACAGCCCCTGCCGAGCCGGTAGCCTGCGGTTTTCATGAGGAGTCCGGTGGCCGCCGAGGCCATCCGATGAGTTCGCACCACCTGCCCGCGCTGCACGACGAACGCCGGGCGGTGCTGGAGTTCTGCGCGGATCTGAGCGAGGCCGACCTGGCCGCGGCGAGCGCGGCACCGGGCTGGTCGGTGGCCGACGTGCTCATCCACCTCACCGTCACCGCCCGGGCGCTGGTGACACCGGCGGCCTTCGCGCTGGCGACCACCCGCGACATCGAACGGCTCAACGAGCAGCTGGTCGACCTGCGACGCTCCCACACCACCAAGCACGTGCTGCGCGACCTCACCGCCTGGACCGGTCGCGGCTGCGCGGCGCTGACGGTGCTGACCGCGCCGGGCATCGGCCGGATTCGCCTTCCCGTCGGCGAATTGGGTTGGTACCCTGTGGATCTCGTTCCCGCCATGCTCGTCTTCGACTGGCACATCCATCTGCGCCACGACCTCGCCGCCGCCCTCGACCGCCCGGTCCCGCCGACCGACCCCCGGCGGATGGCCGCGGTGCTGGCCTGGTCGGTGGTCCTGCTGGAACGCTCGCACCGCCGAGCCCTGAGCTGGCTCGAGGCGCCGGTCGCGCTCACGCTGACCGGCCCGGGCGGGGGCACCTGGCGCATCGAGCCCCGGGGCGGCCGGATCCGGGTGCGCCCGTCCGCGGCCGCGGGTGCCGCGGCCCATATCGCCGCTCTCGCACTGGAATTCCCGCAGTGGGCCACCCACCGCCTACCCTGGCGGGCCTGCGCGGTCGCCGTCACCGGCGATACCGAGCTCGGCACGCGAGTGCTGGATTCGATCAACCTGGTCTGAGCGGCCCGCCCCGATCAGCCCCGATTCCCTGACGAACCCATCTCCCGCGCGATCGCGTCGGTGAACGCGTCCACGTCGTCCGCCGTGGTGTCGAACGCGCACATCCACCGCACCTCGCCGGTGTCCTCGTCCCAGACGTGGAAGGGGAACCGCCGTTGCAGCCGGGCGGTGACATCCGGTGGGAGAACGGCGAATACGGCATTGGACTGGACCGGCTGCGTGATCTTGACACCGTCGATGCCGCCCGCGGCGTGCGCGAGGCGCGCGGCCATCGCATTGGCGTGCGCGGCATTGCGCAGCCACAGGTCGCCGCCGAGCAGCGCCTCGAACTGCACCGAGAGGAACCGCATCTTGGACGCCAGCTGCGTGGTCAGCATGCGCAGGTATTCGAGGTCGTGGATGCGGTCCGGGGCGAGCACGACCACGGCCTCCCCCAGCATCAGGCCGTTCTTGGTACCGCCGAAGGATACGATGTCGACCCCGGCGTCGCGGGTGAACGCGCGCAGCGGCGCATCGAGCGCGGCCGCGGCATTGCACAGCCGGGCGCCGTCCACGTGCACGAGCATGCCCAGGTCGTGCGCGTGCTCGCAGATCGCCCGGATCTCGTCGATCGAATAGCAGGTCCCCGTCTCGGTGGTCTGCGTGATCGAGACCGCCAGCGGCTGGGCGCGGTGCTCGTTACCCCTCCCCCACGCCTGCCGGTCGATCAGTTCCGGGGTGAGCTTGCCGTCCGGGGTGGCGACGGGATAGATCTTGATTCCGGCCACCTTCTCCGCGGCGCCGCATTCGTCGGAGTTGACGTGCGCGGACTCGGCGGTGATCACCGCGCCCCAGCGCGGCAGCAATGCCTGCAGCGCAACGACATTGGCGCCGGTGCCGGTACACACCGGATAGACGCGGGTGCCGTCCCCGAAATGCCGGGCGAAGATCTCCTGCAGCGCCGTGGTGTATTCGTCGGTGCCGTAGGACCTTTGATGGCCGCCGTTGGCCAGGGCGAGCGCCGCCAGCACGTCCGGATGGATTCCCGCCCAGTTGTCGCTGGCGAACCCGCGCGCGGTCGTCTCGTGCCGTCGGATGGCGTCAGTCACCCGACCACGGTAACGCCGCTCGCCTCACAGCCGCTGCGCGGCGATGTCGAGATCCTTGTCACCGCGGCCGGACAGGCACAGCAGCACCACCGATCCGGGCGGCAGCTCGCCGCGCTCGGCCAGCTCCAGCAGGTATCCGACGGCGTGGGCGGATTCGAGGGCGGCGATGATGCCCTCGCTGCGGGTCAGCGCGCGCATCCCGCGCAGCGCGGCCTCGTCGGTCGCCGCGCGGTAGGTGACGCGGCCGGTGTCCTTGAGGTGGCTGAGTTCGGGGCCGACGCCCGGATAGTCCAGACCCGCCGCGATGCTGTGCGTGCGCGCGATCTGACCGTCCTCGTCCTGCAGCATGTAGCTGAACGAACCGTCCAGCTCGCCGGGCGATCCGTTGCTCAATGTGGCCGCGTGCCAACCGGTTTCGGTTCCGCGCCCCGCCGCCTCCACGCCGATCAGGCGCACCTGCGGATCGTCGAGAAAGGGGTGGAACATGCCGATGGCGTTGCTGCCGCCGCCGACGCAGGCGATCACGTAATCGGGCAGCCGCCCTTCGGATTTCAGCACCTGCGCCCGGGCCTCGTGCCCGATCACGGTCTGGAAGTCCCGCACGATGCGCGGGTACGGCGCCGGTCCCGCGGCCGTCCCGAAGACGTAGTGCGTGGTGCCGACATTGGTCACCCAGTCCCGGACCGACTCGCTGACCGCGTCCTTCAGCCGCCGCCGTCCGGTGTGCACGGCGTGCACCTGCGCGCCCAGCAGCCGCATCCGCACGACATTCGACGCCTGGCGCCGCATGTCGTGCGCGCCCATGTAGATCGTGCACGACAGGTCCAGCATCGCGCACACGGTCGCCACGGCCACGCCGTGCTGCCCGGCGCCGGTCTCCGCGACGATCCGCGACTTGCCCATGCGCCGGGCGAGCAGCACCTGACCCAGCGCGCTATTGATCTTGTGCGCGCCGGTGTGCGCCATATCCTCGCGCTTGAGATAGACCCGAACACCCGCAACCGCAAGCGATTCCGCCAGGCGCGGCACGCGATGCAGCAGCGTCGGACGACCGACCCGGTCGCGCAGCAACTCCGCGAGCTCCGCGGTGAAGCGCGCATCGGCGCGCGCCAGCCGATATGCCGCGTCGAGTTCGGTCAGCGCGGCCATCAGTCCCTCGGGGACGTACCGGCCGCCGAATCTGCCGAATCTGCCCTGGTCGTCCGGTCGAACAGTCGAATCGTCGGCGCCGCTCGCCACACCGTGATCAATAACCATCAGCACCAACGCGTTTCACTCACCGGACCCACATGTGCATCCTGTCTTACCCGTACGAGCAGCGGAATGCCTGTTGGCAACGGATTAGTTAACGATCCGTTAGGGAAAGCCCCGCACATCGGGGCCCATCCCGGTCGTGCGGCACCCAGGTTCACGGCGCACTGGTTGCCCGGTGCGTGGGGCGCCGGGGTGGTTCTCATGACGCACAGCACCCATCGTTTCGACGACAAGATCGCACTCGTGACCGGCGGCTCCAGCGGTATGGGCCCGGCTGGACGAGGCCGTCGAGGGCCTCGGCGGCGGCGAGCGTACGCTGGCCACGACAACATCCCGGCCGAGGCACAGCCCGGGGTGCTCGCGCAGATCGCCGCCGGGCGGTTCGGCACCGCCGAGGAGGTCGCGGACGCGGTGGGATTCCTCGCGTCGTCCGAGGCGGCCTACATCAACGGCCAGGACCTGGTCATCGACGGTGGCCTGGTCGCGGCGTTCCCGGCGGCCCGAGGGCGACGGTCCGTTCGCGTCCCGCGCCGTAGCCCACCGTCGCCTGCGCGGCCGTCAGCAGAGCGAGGACTACGAGCGCGGGCGCCCAGCCCCCGGTCGCGGCGTGCAGCAGGCCGAGCAGGACGGGCCCGGCGGCCGCGACCAGATATCCGACGCTCTGCGCCATACCGGCCAGGGCGGCCGCTCCGGCGGCGTCGGCGGCGCGCTCGCTCTGGAACGACATCGCCAGCATCAGGCAGATACCGGCGCCGATGCCGATGCCGACGACCGCCAGCGGGGCGAGCCCGGGCACGACCGCGAGCAGCAGCAGGCTGGCCACGTTCAGCAGGGAGGCCGCCGCCGCGAGTACCCGCGGAGCGGCCAGCGCACGCGGCAGCAGCGGGACGGCATTGAGCGCGAGCAGACCGAGGACCTGGAACCCGAACAGGTAGAGCCCGGCCTCCCGCGCGCCGATCCCGTTGTCGCGCAGGACGCTCGGCAGCCACGCGATGGTCGCGTAGAAACCCAGCGACTGCAGCCCGAAGAACAGGCTGACCTGCCACGCCAGCCCCGACCGCCACGGGATGCGGGCGCGCGCCTGCCCGGTCCCATCCGCGCCCGGCCGACGCCGGGCCGACGCACCCGGTCGCGGGCGCCCCCGCGGGATGGGGGGGGGGCCCGGGGCCCCGCCATAACCGGCCCGGCCGCCGCCGGGCCGCCCCCCGCGGGGGGGCGGGGGGGGCGGCCTTGGGTTTGGCCCGCTGGGGGGGGGGGCCACGACCCCGCCGACGACGCCAGCGGATTGCGCAGAAATGCGCCGTCCGTCACCGCGTCGTCCCCGAGTGCGGCCCCTCCCGTAACC
>NZ_JARWQD010000179.1 GCF_029869545.1 Nocardia wallacei
CTACTATACGCCAGCTAGGTTCAACATTTTTCAGTCCACAACACTCACCCCACCACTCCCAACGTCCAAAGCACCCATCACCCAGCACCCAGCACAATATCCCCTGGTAGACCCTCGATTTGGGTGCCCGACCACAGATACGCTAAAGTTTTCCCTCGGCCAGCCCAAACGGGCAAGCCCCAGCAATCCCCTATAGCTCAATTGGCAGAGCAGCCGACTGTTAATCGGCAGGTTACTGGTTCGAGTCCAGTTGGGGGAGCTTTGCCCCTCCCAGCGATGCATGTTCGCTATGTATCGCAACCTCCGGCTACCAGAATTGGTAGCTGAATTCACGCCGCTGATCCTAGCGCATCCTGGCGTTTCCTGCCCTCTCGGTCAGTGCTCACAGCCTCCGCAACCGGAGGGCATCGGCCATTGAGCGAGCAAGCCAGCGGTTCCCAGCTGATCGATTCGGTGTACTACGCCGCCGTCGTCGTCACTATCGGCCCTGATCCCGACCGGCCCGGCCGCTGGACCGCGGCGACCTTCCACGCGCTCGACGTACCGCAGCCTGACCCCGCGCTGGTGGCCGAAGCATTGCGCGACGCCGCCACCGACCTCGAGGACCGGCCGTGAGCCCGGCGGTCCCGTTCGCCGGTCTACCGGGTGACTGCGGCGCGCTCGATATGTCTCGCTGCGCACTGCTGGCCTATGTCGACGACGCCGGACACGTGACGTGCCTGAGCGCGCTGCCCGAGGCCCGCACCGCGGCTCTGCTGCGCCGTCTGGCCGACGCCTGGGACGCACCGGGGGGTGATGCCGTCTAGAGACCTCATGTGCTCGACGGCGCTATCGGCGGGTCCGCCGCTAACCGACTGCCCCGGTGTGTGCTCACTCGACTAATCCCGTGCGAACCGGCGCACGGCTCACCACCCGAGCCTGATCAGCCGCGGGCGGTGGGACAGATCGGATGCCTTGCGCCCCAAGGGCCGCAGGGCTACCGGCGCTGGGGTAGCGAGTGGTGAGCGGCGAACTGGGAGGCTGGCGCTGGGAGGCTACCCCGGCAAGGTGATTCCTCTATCCGAATGGCTGTGCATCACAACGGGATTGGAGACAAACCATGGTGACCACAGAACGCTCCACCGAACTGGAAGTCTTGGCGGCAACACCGTTCGAGAACTGGGTAGGCGCACGAGAAGCCGCGCGCATCCTGCGCGTGAGCTACGTGACTGTCATCCGGTGGGCGGGGACCGGCTACCTGCCGTCGCTGGTGAAGCTGCCCGGCATGACCGGGGCGTGGTACTTCGACCGCGGCGTAGTCGAGCAGCTGGCAGAAGATCGCGCCCGCGCCAAGCAGGTACTGGCGTGGGAGTCGGCGTGAGCGGCACCGTGATTCGCGGGCCGTGGCCACAGCACACCGGCCGCCGCACGGATACGCGGCCGCGCGAGCCCCGGCGCTCGACGGCATGGGCCGACACCCTCGCGTCGTCGGGCGAGCACTGCACCGTGTGCGGCCGGGTGTTCGCCAGCGGGCATGTGCCCCACGACGAACCGGTGTGCCGTGAGTGCCGTCCGGTGCTGTTCGATCCGGCGACCGGAGAGGGCGGCTGGTGAGCCGGGATTGGCACGGCCGCAGGGCATCCCGGCTCACGGCCCTGGTGCTGGCCACCTACGGCACCACCTGTCACCTGTGCCGGGGGGCCGGGGCCACGACCGCTGATCACGTGATTCCGCGTAGCCGTGGTGGCCCGCATTCGCTGGCCAATATGCGCCCGGCCCATCACGGCTGCAATTCAGCGCGCGGTGACATGGATCTGACCGAGTGGTTCCGTCGTCATCCCGAGTTCGCGCGCCGCTCGGCCGCGCCGCCGTCGCGCCGCTGGTTCGGCTGAACTTTTTTGAGCAGCGGCCCGCGGGCAGCCCCGCGCCAGCTGCCGTTTTTCCCCGGAAACCGCCGAAAACGGGGGTAGTACAACAGGAAAGGACGAGGCAATGCCACGACGTGACCCAAGGGCACCGGAACTCGGCCAGACCGCAATGTTCGCCGAGCTGCCCCAGCTCACCAACGCACCCGGACGCCACAGCACCGACACCGACCGCGCACTCCGCGCCGCCGGGCTCGCCGAATCGGACCTGGCCGCGGCCACACTCGCCCGTGCGGGTGCGTGGGCGCTCGACCAGTTCGAGGCCCAGAACAAGCCCTACGGGCCGTCGAAAACCATTCCGGCCGTGCTGGATGCGTTACGCGCCCTGCATCTGACGCCGGACTCACAGCCCGAAGAGAACATCGACGGTTTCGACGCCCTGATTCGCGAGCTGGCCGCCAACGACGACGCCGCCGACCATGACTCCGCCGACGCCTCCCCCGCGGTTCGCGACGAAGCGTGACCGCCGGTTCCGCACGCTCGGGCCGCGCGTGGCGAAGGTGGCCGCGCTGCTGGGTACGCCTTTGCTGCCGTGGCAACGCCAGGTTGCGGACGTAGCGTGCGAGATCGACGCACGCGGGCTGTACCGGTACGGCACGGTCGTTGTGTCGGTGCCGCGCCAGTCCGGCAAAACGACGCTGGTATTAGCGAACGGTGTCGAGCGGTGCCTGATGGTGCCGAACCGGCGCGTGTGGCACACCGCGCAGACCGGTCAGGACGCCCGCGAAAAGTTCTTGGAGATGGCCGAGCCGTTCGCGGCGTCGCAGCTGGGAAAGCTTGCGGCACAACTGAAACGCGGCGCGGGCAATACCCGTCTGGTGTTCCGGCACGGGTCGACGTTCCGCCCGCACCCGCCGACCATGGACGCGCTACACGGGCAGCAGTCCGACCTCAACAACGTCGATGAGGCATGGGTGTTCGATGAGGCCCAAGGCGCGAACTTGGTACAGGCGATCATCCCGACCCAGGCCACCCGGCCGGGCGCGCAAACGTGGGTCACCTCGACCATGGGCACCGCGGACTCGACGTGGTTTCACGACCTGTCCGACCGGGGCCGCGCCGGGGAGCCGGGCATCTGCTATTTCGAGTGGTCGATACCCGACGACGCCGACCCCGACGACCTCGAGGCCGTGGCCGCCGCGCACCCGGCCTACGGGCATCTGATCGACATGGAAGCGATCCGCCGCGCCCGTGCCGCGATGGGCACCCCGGCCGCGTTCGCCCGCGCCTACGGCAACCGCCGCACCGCCACATCCGAGCGCGTGATCCCTCTCGATGCGTGGATTCGCGCCCAGGACGACGCCCCGCTGCCGAGTTCGGCGCGGCCGGTGTTCGGGGCCGCGGTGGCGTGGGACCGCACGGAGACGGCGATTCTGGCGGCCGTGGAGGTCGACGGGCTGCCGGTGGTGGAAGTGGTCGACGTGCGACCGGGTACGTCGTGGGCGGTCGACGCCTGCGAGGCTGCCTCGACTGTCGCTGATGGTGCGGCGGTGGTGGTCGACGGTCACGGCCCGTCCGGGCCGCTGGCCGATCATCTCGAACAGCGCGGGGTGCCGGTGATCCGGCCGCGCACAGCAGATGTCACCACGGCCGCCGCGGACCTGTACGACCGCATCACGCACACCGACCCCGCGACCGGTGTCACCGCGCCGCGCATCCGTTTTCGTCATGACTCGGCGCTGTCGGCCGCGGTGGATTGTGCCGCGCGCCGCCTGGTCGGTGATGGCGCGTGGACGTGGGGACGGCGCACGTCCACCGGCTCGATTGCCGCGCTGGAGGCGGCGACACTGGCGGTGTGGGGCACCGTACGCGACCCCGGACCCGCGCCAGCACCGCGGATATACTTCGGCTGACACAAGCTGTTACATCCGTGAAAGACGTTGTGCATCAACGTATTCAAGGCGCAACGATCCGATCGCGGTAGGCGCTGCCTGTCCGGTTGCGGTGGGTGTGCCGCGGTAGAACTCGATGCGTGATTCGTCTTCGGAATCCGTTCACCGCGTTACGTGGCCTCGATGCCGTGGGCGCTGCCCATCGGTTGCAGGTGGCTTCGCCGTGGCGCCCCGAACCGTCGCACCTGGAGCAGTGGGTGTGGTCGGATCTGTTCGGCCCGGACGTGCTGCCGCTGACGCGCGCTGAGGCGATGGGTGTCGCGCCGGTCGCGCGGGCGCGACATCTGTTGTGCGGCACCATCGCCCGGCTACCGATCCGCGCCTACCGCGGCAACACCCTCACCGATCCGCAACCGGCGTGGATCGACCGTTCCGACTTGCCGACCTCACCGTTTCACCGCATGTTGTGGACCGCGGATGATCTGCTGTTCTACGGCTGGTCGCTGTGGATGCTCGAACGCAGTGCCGATGAGATGAATGTGCTTGCCGCCGAGCGCATTCCGTTCGATATGTGGTCGTTCGACGAGAACGGCCTGGTCATGATCGACAACGAATACCCGGCGCACCCGGAACGACTGTGCCTGATTCCGGGCATGCACGAAGGACTGTTGTGCTTCGCGCGCCGGGTGGTGCGGCACGCGGCGAACCTGGTTCGCGGCGCGGACCGGGCCGCGGAAGTACCGACACCGAACCTCGAGCTACACCAGACCAACGACGCCAAACTCTCCGACGACGACATTGCCGAGCTGGTGGCGAAATGGGCCGCGGCCCGCAAGGGCCACAACGGCGGCGTCGCGTTCACCAACTCCGCGATCGAGCTACGCGAGCACGGCTCGACGGATTCGGCGTTTCTGATCTCTGGCCGCAACGCCGCTGCGGTCGACATCGCCCGCGCGTGCGGCATCCCCGCGGCGATGCTCGACGCCGACTCCGGCGAAACCTCGCGCACCTACGCCAACGTGGAGAGCCGTAACCGTGAGTTCGTGGATTACGGCCTTGCGCCGTATCTTTCGGCGATCTCGGCGCGGCTGGGCATGGACGACATGACCCCGCGCGGGCAACGCATCGCGTTCGATCTCGAGGACTATCTAGCGGGGTTGCCCTCGGCACAGGTCGGCGCGGAAGACGACAACGCCGCCACCCCACCACGGCCCGCACCGGGGGCCACGCGGTGACCACCGACGAGCAGCCGGTGACGTATCAGGCGGTGCCGCAACCGGTCACCGAGCATCCGGCGTCGCAGGTGGCCCCGGTGCCGTTCTGCGATCCGCCGCGGCCCGTGCCGCCCCGCCGCGCGCCTGCCGACCCCGAACAGGAGGAATGACCAATGGTTGCTGTGATCGCGCTCGTCGTCGCCGTGGTGGCGCTGGTGGCCGCCTCGGTGGCGCTGGTGGCGCTGGGCTGGCTGGCGGTGCGTGCGGATCGGCTGGCGCGCATCGTGACCGCCGACAACGCCGCCGACCGGGTATGCGCCCTGTCGGGTGACCCGGTGACCGCCGACTCCGACGCTCGCACCGTAACCGGTCTGATCGTGCCGTACGGCGTGGTTGGTGACACGTCGGCCGGGGCCGTCGCGGTCCAGGCGGGCGCGTTCACGCTGCCGCCGGATCTGTCGCGGATCAAGCTGCTCAACGGCCACGACCGCGAACAGCCGATCGGCTACCTGACCGCGACCCGTGAAGACTCGGCCGGACTGTGGGGCACGTTCGCTATCGCGCCCGGCCCGGCCGGTGACGAGGCAATCTCCGCGGCCCGCAACAAGATTCGCGATGGCCTGTCCTATGAAGTGTCTCGGGTCCGGTATTGCCCGGACCGTTCCCGTATCACTGCCGCCCGTCTGGATGCGGTGGCGCTGTGCTCGGTCCCCGCCTACGACGACGCCCGCGTGGTCGCGGCGTCGAGAACGGAGAACACCATGCTCACCGTCGAGACCGCCCGCGCGATCCTCGCCGACCCCGACGCACCGGGCCACGAACGCGCCGCCGCCGCGGCGTTCCTCACCGCACACCCCGACGCCACCGACGCCGACCGCGAAACCGCTGCCGCAGCAGCAGATTCCGACGCCGCACCACCCCAGCCCCCGGCCCCCGCGGCCCCGGCCGCGGTGCCGGTGTCGGCGGTGCGTGCGCCCCTGGGACTGTCGACGCTGACCGGTGCCGCCCCGGCGCAGCTGACCGCCGAACAAGCTGTCGACCGGATGGCCGCAATGATCCGTGGCTCGGCCGATACCGCCCAGATCAACGCCGCGCTGTCGGATGTGCTGCCCGCCGACGACGCCGGTCACGGCATCCTGCGTCAGCAGTGGATCGGCGAACTGTGGAACGCACAGAACCTCGCACGCCCGTTCATCGACTCCATCAGCCGTTCTCGGCTGACCTCGGCGTGGAAGGTGACCGGCTGGCGGTGGGTCAAGAAACCGGCGGTCGGCCCGTACACCGGTAACAAAACCGACGTACCGAGTAACAAGGTCTCCACCGAGCCCGCGGAAGCAACGCCGCGGCGGTGGGCCGGGGGCTGGGACGTCGACCGCGTGTTCGTGGACCTCGGCGACCCGAGTTTCCTGAATTCCTTCTTGCAGATGGCAATACAGGACTACGGCCAGAAGACCGAGGCGGGCGTAGCCGCGGACATGCTCGCCGCCGCGACCGTCCCGGCCGAGACCGCAACGGATCTGATTTCCGCGCTCGATATCGCCGCCCGGTCGCTGTCGGGTATCGGCGCGAACCTGTCGTTTATCGGCATCTCCGCGGATCTGTGGTCGGCGTACTTCAAGATGCCCGCCATCGAGGCCCCCTGGTGGCTGGCCAAGCAAGCCAGCATCAACCTCTCCGGCGTCTCGACCACCGTCGACGGGCAGACGCTCCGGGTGTTCCCCGCGGCGACCCTGCCCGCGATGACGCTGGTTGCGGGCGACCGGCGCGCGATGACCTATTACGAAGCGTCGCCGTCGCCGGTGCGGGTGCAGGCGGTGAACCTGCCCAAGGGCGGTATCGACGTGGGCGTGTTCGGCTACGACGCCACCATCGCCAACGACGCCCGCGCCCTGGTCAAGGTCACCATCACCCCGCCGACGCCGAGCAAGTAGACGGGACTCGGGAGATGACCAGTCCGGTACCGGCGACCACCCTCGCGGCGGTCAAGACCTACCTAGCGATCACCGACGACCGCGACGACGCCGCGATTACCGCGGTCGTAGATGCGGTCAACGACCTGATCGCGTCGTGGCTGCCGGTCCCGGGCGCCGGTACCGGCTGGCCACCCCGGCACGCCCAAGGCGCAACCATGTTGGCCGCGCGGGTGTTTCGCCGCCGCAACTCCCCCAACGGGGTGGAGGACTACGGATCGGAACTGCAAGGCGCGATCTACACCCGCGCCAACGATCCCGATATCGCGCTGTTGCTGGGGCTCGGCCGCTACGAACCGCCGTCTGTCGGGTGAAAGGGGTTGGCGCGCATGAACTTCCTCGACGCCATCGACCATGTGCGCGACGAGTTGCGGTCGGTCGGCATCCGCGCCGACCACGAGCCGCGCGACGTGAACCCGCCCGGCGCGTGGCTTCAGCTGGCGTCGATCGCGCACCACCAAATGCTGTGCGGCGCAAACAGTGTCCGCGTGTACGTGTTCCTGATCGTGCCCGATATCGGGACCGCGGAAGCGTCGCGGCTGCTGTCGGTGCTACTGACCACCGCGCTCGGTGTGCTCGACCCGGACGAGGACACCGTACCGACCACGGTGAACCTGCCCAGCGGCGGCAACAACGGCTGTCCGGCGCTGCGACTGACCGTAGACGTTCCCCTCGACTAGGAGGTTCTCCCATGCCCGCGAACGTGCAGAAGCTCGGCCCCGGCACCCTCAAACTCGGCCCCTCCGCGACGGCGCTGGATATCTCGTGCCAGGCCGTGAGCGTGACCCTGGCACCGGACAAGGACACCGAGGACCCGATCACCGTCCTGTGCGGCGACACCATCCCCGGCGCGTCCACCTATGCGTGGAAGCTGTCGGGAACGCTGCTCACCGACCTGTCGAAAGACGGGCTGGTGCAGTACACGTGGGAGAACCAGAACAAAGCTGTCGCATTCGAATTCGTGCCCAGCACCGCCGCGGCAACGGCGTTCAAGGGGACCGTGGTGGTCGATCCCCTCGCGGTCGGCGGTGACTCCGGCAAGAACCTCCAGGCCGATTTCGAATGGGGTGTCGTCGGCACCCCGACACCGACGTTCCCCACCAAACAGGCCACCGTCCCGGCCCCGCTCACCTACACCTCGACGCCGACGTTCCCCACCGCCGCGGCCGAGCCGGGCGGGCGTTCGGCGAAGGAGTAGGGACGGTGGCCGAGCAGGTGCGGGTGATCGGGGGCCGCCGGTTGCGGGCCACGATGCGCCGCGCCGGGGTGGACATGCAGGAGTTGAACCGGGCGCACGCCGCCGCGGCCCGCATCGTGGCCGATGCCGCCCGCGCGCCGGTCGCGTCCGGTCGCCTGCAATCCACGATCCGGCCCGGCGCGACCCGGACACAGGCGATCGTGCGGGCCGGATATGCGTCGGTGCCCTACGCCGGGGTCATTCATTGGGGCTGGCCGCGCCGCAATATCCGCGCGCAGCCGTTTCTGTCGGATGCGGCCACCTCGACCGAATCGACGTGGATTAAATCCTACGAGGACGAAATAGAGCGCATCATCTCCCAGATCGAAGGGGCATAATTATGGCGATCAATCGCATGGCGATCGAATATCTACTCGCTGACGGTTCGAGTGGTATCGCGTTTCCCACGATGGCCGATCGGATCGAATGGGACCGTATCGCGCATCAGAAGAATTGGCCGCCGGTACAGAATGCACTGTCGATGTGGACGGCATTTCTCGTGTGGTCGTATTTGTACCGGACCGGGGACACCAAAGATTCGTTCGAGTACTTCTCGACCCATGTTCTCGACCAGGCGACCATGACCGCCGACGACACGGCCGGTGACGTGGACCCTACCCGGACGGCAGTGCTTCCCGGGCCGTCATAGCCGTTGCCATCGCGACCGGCATTCCCATGTCGGAATGGCTCGCCTTCGGAGACGCCGCAATAGCGACCGCCGTGGAAATTCTCGACCAGCAGGCTAAGGAGGCCGCCCGTGGGTAAGACCGCCATTCTCGCGGTTCGGATCATCTCCGACGCCAAGGACGCGAGCGCCGGATTCGACCAGGCCACAAGCCGCCTCGACCGCTTCCAGTCCGGCGTGGCGACTGCGGCGAAAGTCGCAGCCGGCCTCACCGCCGCCATGGCCACAGTCGGCGCGATGTGCATCAACGCCGCCTCCGACGCCCAGCAAGCCGCGGGCGCGGTGGAATCGGTCTTTGGACCGGCCGCCGCGGAAGTCGAGAAATTCGCTGGCGCCGCGGCCCAATCGGTCGGATTGGCCTCCTCCCAATACAACAATCTTGCTGCCGTTCTCGGTGCTCAGCTGAAAAATCTCGGTATCGCACAAGACCAGATTGCGGGCACCACCAATAATCTGATCACGCTCGGCGCTGATTTGGCGGCGACATTCGGGGGCACCACCGCCGAAGCTGTGCAAGCACTGTCGGGCGTATTCCGTGGCGAGTTCGATCCGATCGAACGGTACGGCGTCAGTATCAAGCAATCCGATATCAATGCGCGGCTGGCCGCGCAGGGAATGACCGGCCTGACCGGAGAGGCGCTGAAACAGGCACAGGCACAAGCCGCGCTCGCGATGATCACCGAGCAGACCGCCGGGGCACAAGGCCAGTTCGCGCGAGAATCGAACACCCTCGCCGGGCAGCAGCAACGCATGAACGCCGAACTCGAAAATGCAAAAGCGCAACTCGGGCAAGCCTTGCTGCCGATGTTCGCGAAGCTGGCCCAGATTCTCGCGTCCGTCGCCGAATTCGTCGGGCGCAATGCGCAAGCGTTCACGATCATTGCGGTCGTGGTCGGCAGTGCTGCCGCGATTCTGACCGTCCTGAATGCGGCGCTGTCGGCGTACAAAATCATCTCGGGAGTCATCACCGCCGTCAACGGGATACAAGCCGCGAGCTGGTTCGCCACCGCCGCCGCGGAAATGGCCGCGCTGTGGCCGCTGGCGCTGATCGTGCTCGCGATAGCGGCCGTGATCGCTATCGTCGTGCTGGTCATCAAAAACCTTGACACACTGCGCAATTGGTGGGACATCGCGTTCGAGGCGGGCCGGACCGCGGTGGGGTGGGTGTGGGACAAGCTCCAGGCGCTCGGCAACTTCATCGCCGGGGTATTCAATGCCGCGGTGCGCACGGTCGGCGACGTGTTCTCCTCCGCGATGGGCATCGCTCGCGCCGCGGTCGGCGCGCTACTCGCGCCGATCAACGCCGTGATATCGGCCGTGCGGTCGCTCATCGGCTGGATATCGAAAATCCGGTTCCCGAGCATACCCAATCTAAACCCGTTCAAAGCCGCGCTGCCGCAACAGATGTCGGTACCGCAGTTGCCCGGCGCGGCTCCGCTCGTGCATGGTCCGTCGCTGGCGGCGCTCACGGTCGGGGGCGGTGTGCGGGTGCCCGCGCCGCAGATCACGAACATCTCGATCACCGTGAACGGCGCACTCGACCCGGTGCAGACCGGCAAGCAGATTGCCGATGCGGTGCAGTCCTCGACCCGTAGCCGCGGGCTGACCAACGCGGTACGGCTCTCGACCGACCGGCGGGTGATCTGATGCCCGTGCAACCGTACCCGTACGTCATCCTCGACGGCGCGCTGATGGATACCGACCTGACCCACTTCGGCACCAAACCCGTTGTCCTCGACGGAATCTCCCTCGACTGGGGACGGTCGGAATACCTCTCGCACGCCGAAACGGCGACGCTGACCATTTCGTTCGTCGACCGGACCGGGACGCTCGCGCAGAAGGTGACCGGCCGCCGGATGATCGGCGCACCCCTCGCCGTGTTCTACACCGACGCCCCCGGCTCCCCGTGGGGTGCGTGCTGGTTTCAGGGCCGGGTGAACGCCGCCACCGCGCACCCGTCCACCCGCGACCCGTTCTCCGACGACCCGAAAGCGAAAGCGTGGACGGTCACCCTCACCGCGGCCGACAAGACCGCCGATCTCGGTCAGATCGTGCAACCACCGGGGAACTGGCCGCAGGAGAACGCGCAACAGCGCGCCGTCCGCATCCGCGACGGCTCAGCCATCGCCGGTATCGGCCAGTTCTATTTCTACCCAGGCCATACCGGATCGCTCATGTGGGAGATCGACGTGAAAGGCCGAGACAACCTGGCGCTGGTCAAGGACTTCTACATGTCCATGGGCGACACCTTCTCCTACCTGCCCAAAGAGAACAACATCCGCTATCTGCACCGCCGCGCCTACGACATGCACGTGAGCCTGATCCGCGACGACGACGGCGTAATACGCGCCCGCGCCGCCGACTACACGTTCGACAACCGGCTGTATCGCGGCATCGGCATCCAGTCGTGCGAAGTGACCGCGGCCGACTCCACCACCGTCCCAACACAATCCACCATTACCCGCGTCGAAACCTCATGGAAAGACATACCCAACGGCGGCCGGGACTGGGTAACCGTCGTATGGGACGACACCCTCCCCGAACACAACTGGGGCCGACGAACTCTCACGCTGACCTCGTGGCTCGGCGACGGCCGCCAGATCGACCCCGTAACCCTCGAACTGCTCAACCGCGGCCGGTTCGAGGGCTCCATCCCACGGCATCCCGACATCACCGTCGACACCCGCCGCACCGGCGGATTCCACTCCAAAGGCGAAGCCGAAGCATTCCTCGAGGGTGGCGAAACCCAAGGCGTCGCATACGTTTCCGGCTCCCAGCACGCCCAATGGCAATTCATCACCCCCGTCTACGCCATCATCGGCGGCACCATCACCTACCGGCATCCGGGCTGGGTCATCACCTGCCGCCTACAGGCGTGCTGGCGGACCAACCTCGCCACGCCCCCCACGTGGACCGGGATGGCCGCCGCGATCACATGGGGGCCACCAGGGCACGGCGGCAACCTGTCCGAATCGCTGACCTGGTTCGACATGACATTCCTCGATAACGGCACCGTCTACGAAAGCGAGCCCTGATGCCCCAGACCACGCCCTACTACAAATTCCCCTACCCGCTCATCGGCGACCCCGTACGCGACGGCGCGACCGCCATCCGGCAACTGGCCGAGCGTATCGAGGCCGTGCTGAAGGCCAACAACCTCAACCCGCCCAACGCCGCCCAGGGTGATGAGCCGTGAAGCCGCATGACCGGGTGGCGCTGGTGATGGCGTTCGCCGCCGGGACCGCGGTGCAAATGCTGACCGCCGCGGCACTGTACGACGCATTGTTTGATCACGCGAATTCCGGTCTGTCCGAAGCGTATTCGTCGTTGCTGACCGGAACTCTCGGCGTGCTCGTCGGCGCACTCGCCGGATACATCGGGGGCCGCACCGGCGGCTCATCAGGCGACGACAACCGGAAGGGGTCCGAAGATGACTGACACACTGT
The DNA here is from genome assembly GCF_029869545.1 of Nocardia wallacei. Lineage (GTDB taxonomy): Bacteria > Actinomycetota > Actinomycetes > Mycobacteriales > Mycobacteriaceae > Nocardia > Nocardia wallacei_A. The sequence continues at coordinate 12,289 of NZ_JARWQD010000179.1, forward strand.
TCGCCGACGTGTCCGAATGGCAACCGCCGCTTGATGATTCATACCCATACCCGTGGGTGTCGATCCGCTCCAACGACGGCACCTATCGAGACCGCAATTTCGCCGCCAACTGGGACACCGTACGCGGCTGGCTCGACTCCGGCCGCCTCCGCGGTGCCATCGTCTACGCCGTCTGGCGGCCCAACTGGGACGACACCCTGGCGACCCATATCGACATGCAGGGCGAGAACCGGCCCGACGTAGTGACCATGATCGACGTAGAAGGCTGGGGCACCTACACCAACGACTACTCCGACTCCATCAACCGCCTGATCTGGGGAGCCGGAGACTGGCGCGGCCCCCACATCGACGGCCGCCCCCGCCGCACCATCGGCTACTACAACCCCAACGCCGACCCCGCACTGTGGACCGACCGGCCACCGATCGGATTCGTCGTCCCCTCCTACGGGTCATTCCCCTACTTCCCACCCGGCACCGAAGACGTAGCCAACCAGCTCATCGCACACCAGTACACCGACGGCCAGGGCTACGGCGGTGGGCTACCGGAAGGCTATGACGGCGTGTGCTGCGACATGAACGCCGCCAACGGCTACGACCCCGAACAACTCCGCACCGCAACCGGAATCGACGTACCGTAAGGCAACGATCCCCCGCCGGGTACCACCCGGCGGGGGATCGCTATGCAACAAGTTTCGATTCGATCGTTCAGCTGTGGCCCGAAGCATCACCTCCCTCCTGTTGTCGACTCCGAATTCGGCCCCATTGGCCGCCGGTCTACTCGGCTGGTTCCGGCCCCGGCTCACCAGCGGGGGCCGTCCAGGCACCTAATCAGCGCCCCCGTGGCTCGATGCCGCGTTCTCTGCCGCGTTCCTCCCGGCCGCCGCGTGTCCGAGCTGCCTCTATCGCATCGCGGCTGGGCGGTTCGATGCCGGGTGTCGGCTGGGTGACCCTCAACAGGTCGGCCACCTCGCGAACCATATCGCCGGGTTGCCCCTTGGCCGCCGCGTCCCGCGCCCGCTGCGCTTGCTCCGCGAGCCGGTCAGCCGCCTGGCGCTGTTGCTGGCGCGCTAGCTCGATGGCGGGATCCCTTTCCTGCCCGCGTGTCCGTTCGCCCTTCTCTGGCGCTGCGCGGCTACCTGTGCCGACTGGTTCGGGTTCGTCCCGCCCGCGCGCCGGGTTCATGTACTTTTCGCCGAATTCCCGTGCGACCTTCTGGGCCGCGTCGTTGGCAGCCCTGTCGCGCGCTTCCTTCGTGATGGGTTTTCGTTCCGGCTTGGTACGTGTCCGTTCGTCTCGTGCCTTCTGTTCCCGCGGCTCCCGTTGTCGGGCCTTCTGCTGCTGATGCGGTTGTTTGGCTCGCTGAACCATTTGTTTCACCCGAGCATCACGACGGCGGGCACGTTCAAGCCGCCGGGCACGTTCCATCTTTTCCAGATCGCGCGCCGGAATCAATTCCAGCTGATTTCGACCTAACTCCTTACCTAGCCTGATCGCACGGTCTCTCTCGTCTTTGCTAACCCTGACGACGGCGAACCGGTCTCGATGCTGCTCGGCCAACTCCAATAATCGAGCCTCGATCTCCGGTGAGATGTATGCATGCTCAGGTATTACCCATTGGCCGGACCAACCCGCCTCTAAAAATCGAGCATCTTTCTCGAGTTGGTCGGCTACCTCTCGACCGGATACGGCGCCCGATTTGTATTCGCGAAACTTCTTCTCTTGAGGGTGGGCGGTGTCGAATCGACGTTCTTTGCCGCGCGTCCCCGGGACCTGTAGCTGGTGCTCGTGCTTCCACCCGCGTTCTGGTGTCTCGCCACGCTCCTGCGCCATACCCCGATGAAAGCCTTTGGAGCGTTCATCTCGTTTACGTGCGCGATCAGCGGCCCTGCGGCGACGTTCCAGTTCTGCCTCGGCCGCTCGCCGCGTTTCGTCTTCGGACATGGGTCGACCCACCCCCCGAGTGGTGAAATTTTATTAAGTAACGCCGATCAGTGAATATTCACATCACTGCGGTAGCTATTCACATATGCTTTCGCTTGGCACATCCAGGTAGTGAGCGTAATCGACAAGGTGGGAGATCATATCTCCTGTTACCTCGCCAAAATCGCGCGACTCAGCAGCGGACGCCAGCGACTCGACACAATTGATATCGTCCTTGGAGTAGCCGAAGAACACGCCTGGACCAAAGGACTCATAGAGCGGTTGCCCTTCGCCGGGCAGGTTCATCCAGATACCACCCGCGCGTCGCACGAAGCATTCTCCAATGTACGTCACGAACTGATCCGCAATCCCGAATTTGTCCGGATTCGAGAGTGAATCCTCATCGGGAAAGAACCGGGCGAAGACATCTTCAATGTGGTGGAGCGCATCATTAGACCACCACGGTTGCGGCATGCCCGGAACAGTAGCGGTCAGAAAGGTGCTCATTCGCGACCGGATTCCGTCCAACCATTCTTGCCATTCTGGTTGAGACTCGTCGGCCTCCATCTGCGCAACTTCGTCATCGATGGTCAATTCCGTGTTGTCGTCATCCATGCCTGCGCCTCCGCTTCCCCTGCTTTTCCTGTTCGATGCGTTCGCGAATTCCGTTGACACTCTTGTTTTTAGGTATTCGCCGCGGCCAACATATGACCGTAACGTACACCAGCACACAGACACCGAGTGTCCCGACGAACACCAGCACGACGTCCACCGCCGATCACTCCCATGCCCACAGTCGCCACATGGGCATCGGTGGCACGCCGCCGCCGTCGTCGGTGTCGAGCGGTTCGACCTCCACTGTGTAGTCCGGGTTCCAACGCTTCAGTGCGGGAAGGAATCTCGCGATCACATCCGGCGGCGCCGTGTACATGACAGTTGGATGTCGAGCACTGTGGCCGAAGTCGATGCGGACGAGTCGTTGCGGCAGCGGCGGCAACGGGCCGGGTGTGGTCATGAATCGCCATTCCCCCTCGGCGAAGTCGGGTTCGGTGTGGAGGTCCCCTCCGACCGGGGGCCGGGACGGGGGTACGTATCCGATGTCATCCCCGGCCGGTGGGGGCCTGCATCAACCTTCGCCGTTCACAAGACCGTCAAGGGACAGAAAAGGGACAACGCACACGACAGCGCCAATCGATCTACGCTCGACGTATGACCACAGCAGGTGAAGCGATAGCACGCGAGCGGAAGCTGGCGGGCCTCACACAGCGCGGCCTGGCGAACCGGATCACCTACAGTCTGAGTCTCGTCAAGGCAGTCGAGCAAGGCCGAGAACCGGCCAGCCCCGGCCTGATTTCCGCCGTGGCGAAGGCGCTGCGCATCCTGCCCGAGCAGCTGACGGGAGCGCCGTACGACGACGGTAAGCCGATGTCCGACGCGGTAAACGGGCTCACCGTGCTACTCGCCGAAGGCCGCTACGCCCGTGCCGAAGAACCTGGGTCGCTGGACGCCATCGAGGCGGACCTGAACGAAACTCGCCGCCTGTATCGCGCAGACCGCACCCGGCAGACTATCGAGGCGCTGCCGAACATCATCCGGCGTCTGCACGGCGCAGTCCGAGATACGACCGGCGACGCCCAAGCGCGCGCGTATTCGCTACTGGCATCGGCATACATCTTCGCGGAATGGTCGGCACGTCGAGTAGGTCAAACTCAACTGACCATCCCCGCACTGGACTTGGCCGACCACTACGCGCCGCTCGGCGCGGATCTCAGATACGGCGACTTCTCGATACTGGCTCGCGCCCGGGTGCTCACACACATGGGTGAATCGAATGTCGCCGGTCAGTTGGTCGACTCCGTGATCGGTCGCGCCGAGACCGACACAACACGAGCTGGCCTCGTGATGACCGGGTACTCACACCTCGCCGCCTGCATCAACGAAGCGCGAAAACTCAACTACACCAACGCCATAGCGCATGTGGACGCCGCCCAAGAGTATGCGGAACGAACCGGCGAGACTGACCTGTACATGACCTCGTTCGGACCGTTGAACGTCCAATTCCACCGGCACGCCATCGAACTCGAAGCGGGCGACCCGCACAAGGCCGCACGCGACGGCTCAGAGCTGTCCATCCCACGCAGCTACGACAAACCCACCCGTGTAGGTCACCACTGGCAGGACAACGCCCGCGCCTGGCTGATGGCGGACAAGCCAGAAACGGCACTGGTGGCATTGAACAAAGCTCGCGCCATCGCTCCACAGCAGACCCGGCTGCATCCCGCGGTCCGGGAAACCCTGTACGGGATCGCGGCGGCCCAGCGACGGCAGTCCGAAAGCCTGGTTGGTTTCGCATCATGGCTCGGAGCGTCACTCTAGAGAAGCAACGAGAAGGGCCCCCCCCCGGGGTGGTGGCGGGCGGGGGGGGGGGGGAATGGTATGTGGTGTGGACCGCGTAGGCGGGTTAGGGGAGCTCGGCGCGGAGATCACGGCGATCGACGAGAATTCGGACGCGGTAACGATTTCCGGCCCGGCCGGGAGCTGGCGGGCG
>NZ_JARWQD010000180.1 GCF_029869545.1 Nocardia wallacei
GGAGGTCGCGAGGTTCATCGCGGTGGCGGTCCGGTCGGGCCCGCCGCCGTCGTAGAACATGAAGTACCTGTCCCCGGAACGCACGACGTAGGGGGCCCACAGGTGGGTCTCGCCGTAGTTTTCGGAGGGCCCGTCGGGCGGCGGTAGCGCGTCTACATCGATCTCGGGGGGGGGGCGCCGCCGGGGACCGCGGCGGCCCGGGCGCCGCCGCTTCTGCTTGCGAGCGGGCATGCGCACCATGGGCAGGCCCACGTCGAACGGATTGCCCTGCTCCCGATTCGGATCGCCGGAGTCAGATCGTGTCATCGCCGAAGTCGCCGATGACGGCGGCCGGGACCGTCTCCTCGACCCGCGCCGGCACCGTCACGCCCAGCTGCCCCTCGCCTCGCGGCTTGTGCTCCTGATCGTTCGAGGACGGCGGCGGCAGCGCCAGCCCACCGGCCGCTCCGGGCGGAACATGGTCGGGCGCCGGGGGTTTCGGTGCGGGCACGGGCGCGGCCGGAGCCGGATCGGCCGGGAGCACCGAGGACGGTGGCGGTGCGGCGGGCGCCGGTTTGGCATCCGCCTTCTCCGCCCCGCCGGGCGCGTTCGCGGCCGGGGGAATGACGACTCCCGGTGCGGTGCCCGAGGGCGACGACTGCCCGGACTGCCCTGTCCCGCCGCCGAAGTCGAACAGCTTGCTCGACCCGCTGCCGCCGGTCGTGGTGCCGTCGCTCGCGCCGGGATTGATCGCCTCGGTGATCGCCTTGTCGGCCGAGGCCGCCACGGTATCGATGGTGTGGGTGCCGACCTCGGCGATCTTGTCGATCAGATGGGTGCCAATATCGACGCCCGCGGTGATCGCCGTGGTGCCGACCTCCACACCCGCGGAGATCAGTTGCTGCTGCAGCTGCAACTGGGCGACCAGCGCCGGATCCATCGGCTGCCCCGGCACCTGGCCGGGCACCGCCGGGACCTGCCCCGGCGCCGTGGACCAGGACTGGCCCTGCGTTCCGCCCCAGCCCTGGCCGACCCCGGACGGCGTGGTGACCGTGAGCGGCTCCATCCTGTCCAGGCGGCGGGTGTGATCGTCCATTTCGGACCGCGCGGTATTGACCGTGCCGAGCGCATCCCGCAGGGCCCGGCTGGCGCGCGCGATCACGGCGTCGGTATCCGGCGAGGAGGAGGCGTTGTCCAGGATGATCCGCGCATCGCGGCGGAAATCCTCGATGATCTTGTCCACCCTGGTGGCCGCGCGCGAGCTGGTGGACTGCGCGTCGGCCAGCACCGACAGGTAGGCCGGGCCGCGGTCGGAGATGTCACCGATCTCGGTCTGCGTGGTCCGCAGCGAGGGCACGGCGGCGTCGGAACCCGCACCCGTCCAGGTGGATTCGATGGCGTGCAGGCCGTCGCGGTGCGGTGCCTCCGTCTCCGCGGCGCGGGCGGACGCCGACGACAACGCGGCCGAAATCGCCTCGTCCGGGACGCCGACGCCGGAGCCGAGCGAGGCACGCAGCGCCAGCAGCGGCTCCACCAGCCGGGCCACGATCGGCGGATCGCCGGTGGGATCCGACGTCGCCGCCGCGGGGGTGGGTTCGGACGGCCGGTTCTTCAGGCGCCTCATGATAGGGACTCCCCGGCCCGCGTCATCGCCGCGGCGGCCTCGGTCTCGTTACTCTCGACCGCGGCGTCGAATCCGCGCAGCACCTGGCCGTAGGCCGAGACCAACTGGCCCGCCGTGGACAGCGCCTGGGCGTGTTCGGTCACCGCCGCGGTGAACCGCGCCGCGAAATCGGCACCGAGCAAACCGAGGTCGGCCGCCAGCCGCTCCGGGTTCACAGCACCTTCGGCAACGGCTGCCGCGGAGGCGAGCTGTTGCGAGACGGTATCCGCGATGGTGGTGTAGGCGGCCATTGCCGCCGGATCGAGCTTCAGCGTGTTCACTGTTCCCCCTCACGGAAACCCAAGCCTTCGCTGTCGCATCATGATTCGGGTCCACCATACGTCGTGGTCTCGAACCTTGCGTCCCGATCCCACGGATGGGCACCGGACGTCCAGTCGAGATTAGCGCCTCATACCAGCTCATGCACTGTTTCGAGGTCCCGCCGGTGGGAACCGCCCGGTCCGGGGCGACCGACCGGCCTTGGTACGTACGTACCGCAAGTGCGTCAGACCGCGGCCACCCGCTTGGCGAGATCATCGGCGAGCTGACGGGCGCGATCGGGATCGGTGGCCTCGACCATGACACGAACCAACTGTTCGGTCCCGCTGGGACGCAGCAGGACTCGACCGGTCTCACCCAGCACGCGTTCGGCCTCGGTCACCGCATCGAGGATCTCGGGGGCCCCGGCGACGGCGGACTTGTCCGAGACCGGCACATTGATCAGCACCTGCGGCACGGTCTGCACCACGCTCGCGAGATCGGCCAGGCCGCGGCCGGTCTCGATCATGCGTGCCATGAGCTTCAACCCGGTCAGCACGCCGTCTCCGGTGGTACCGAACTTCGGGAACACCACATGCCCGGACTGCTCACCACCGAGGGTGTAGCCGCCGCGGCGCAGCTCCTCGAGCACGTAGCGGTCGCCGACGGCCGTGGTGCGCACGGTGATCCCCGCCGCCCGCAGCGCCAGGTGCAGGCCCAGGTTGCTCATCACGGTGGCGACGAGGGTGTCGTCGGCGAGTTGACCGGCCTCGTGCATGGCCAGCGCGAGGATCGCCATGATGGCATCGCCGTCGACGACGGTGCCCGCGGCATCCACCGCCAGGCAGCGGTCGGCGTCGCCGTCGTGCGCCAGCCCGAGATCGGCGCCGTGCTCGCGGACCGCGCGCTGGACCTGATCCAAATGCGTGGAGCCGCACCGCTCGTTGATGTTCAGGCCGTTGGGTTCGGCATTGATCGCGACGACCCGCGCCCCCGCCGCGCGGTAGGCCGCCGGGCCCACATCCGAGGCCGCGCCGTGCGCGCAGTCCACCACGACGGTCAGGCCGCTCAGGTCGCGCCCGGTGGCCGCCACCAGGTGTTCGACGTAGCGCTCGTGCGTGCCGGTGAGGCTGTACCGGTCGTCGACGCGGCCGTCGAGCCCGGACTCGCTCAGCACCCGGCCGATCGCGGCGCCGGTGGGCCGCGCGAAGGTCTGCTCCCGCACCAGCTCCTCGATGCGGTCCTCCACCGCGTCGTCGAGCTTGTGCCCGCCCGCCGCGAAGATCTTGATTCCGTTGTCCGGCATCGGGTTGTGCGAGGCGGAGATCATCACGCCCAGGCAGGCGTCGTACGCCGCGGTCAGATAGGCGACCGCCGGTGTCGGCAGCACGCCGACCGACAGCACGTCCACCCCGGCGGCGGTCAGCCCGGCGGTCACCGCAGCCTCCAGCATCTCCCCGCTGGCGCGCGGGTCGCGGCCCACCACGGCCAGCGCGCGCTTCCTACCGCGGCCGAGCACCTGCGCCGCCGCCGCCGAAACACGCAGTGCCAGCTCCGGACTCAGCGAGTCGTTGGCGAGCCCCCGAACTCCGTCGGTGCCGAACAAACGTCCCATTCCCTAGCCCCTATGCAGTGTGTGATTGCGGCTTGGTCACCCGAGCTGGTTGTTGCGGGCACGTCCGGCCCACGAATCCGATTGCGCCGCACAGACTCTATCGTCACGCAGGTTGCCCGGCCGCGTGCCCGATTACCGGTGCCGCGGCCGATACAGCACGAGAGCAGGCGCCCGGACAGGGGCGCCTGCTCTCGTCTGTGTGCCGTGCGGGGTCAGCGCGTCGTGTACTGCGGGGCCTTGCGGGGCGTCTTGAGGCCGTTCTTCTTGCGCTCGGTGGCGCGCGGGTCACGGGGG
>NZ_JARWQD010000181.1 GCF_029869545.1 Nocardia wallacei
CCCCCCCCCCCCCCCCCCCGGGGGCGCCTGGCGCCGGGGCGGCGCCCCCCCCGGCCAACGAACCCCCCCCGGGGGGGGCGCACTCATGGTCGCGGCCCGCGAGCGCGGCGACGCTAGGCTGGCGATGTGCAGACCAGCCTCCTCCCGCACGTGGCCGCCGCCAACGAGTTGACGGGCCGGTGGTGCGCCGCCGCGGGCACCGGCGATTTCGTGCTGTCCGGATGCGGCGTGTGGCCGCTGCTCGGCGTGCTGGCGACCGCCGCGAACGAGCCGGTGCGCTCGGAATTGGCTGCGGCCGTGGGGCTTTCCGCCGACGACGCCCAGCCCGCCGCGCTGCGGCTGCTGTCGGAACTCGCCGATGCGGAGACCGTCGCGGGCGCGCTCGGCGTCTGGGTTCGCGAGGATGTCGAGCTGCACGAGCAGTGGGTCCGGTCGCTGCCGGGCGGAGTCGTCGAGAAGATCACCGGGCAGGCGGCGCTGGATGCGTGGGCCGATCGCCACACCGCGGGCCTGATCGAGCGGTTTCCGCTCTCGATCACCGCCGACACGCTGCTGGTTCTCGCCACCGCGATCGTCGCGAGAACCGCGTGGCTGCAGCCGTTCCACGACGATGTGCTGGAACCGGCGGCCGGGCCGTGGCGCGGCCATCGCGGCCCGGGCCTGTCCCGCAACTCGCAGCACCTGCGCGACGCGGCGATCCTGCCGGGCGCGGAACCCGTCACGCGGGTGGTGGTGCGCGGCACCGGCGACCTCGATGTGCACCTGCTGCTCGGCGACGGCTCGCCGGGCGAGGTGCTCGCCACCGGACTCGGCGCCCTCGACGGTTCGATCGAGGCGCACACCGACCTGCCGATCGGGACCGAGGGTCCCGGCCTGGCCGTGCGCGAGACCCGGGCCGTGGCCGATACGCTGCGAATTCAGCTGCCGCCCTTCGAGATCCGGTCGTCACACGATCTGTGCCGATATCTCGATCTGTTCGGCCTGCGCACCGCCACCGACGCCGGACAGGGCCGCTTTCCCTCGATCTCCGCGACACCGCTCCACGTCGACAGTGCCGCCCAGGACGCCCTGGCCCGATTCACCCGGGACGGGTTCGAGGCCGCCGCCGTCACCGCGATAGCGCTCGCGCGCGCCGCCGCCGCATTCCGCCCGCGCCCGGCCGTCGAGATCTCGGCGACCTTCGACCGCCCGTTCGGCTTCCTCGCCGTGCACCGCCCGACGGGCCTGGTGATCGTCGCGGGCTGGGTGGCCCGGCCACCCGGGTAGTTCCCGCGCCCCTCAGCCCGTGATCTCCCACTCGTACACGGTGAGTTCGGAGGCGCCGGTGGTATGGATCGGGTCGGTGAAGACCAATTCCCGTGCGGCGTCGAGGTTCTCGGCGAGGACCACGTAGGCGCCGCCGGTGCCGTCGGTGAAACGGCCGGTGCAGTCGAGCTGCCCGCGGGAGCGGACGTCGGACAGCCAGTCGCGGTGCGGTTCGATCACCGCATCGTCCCAGCGCGGGGTGCGCAGGGCCAGGACGAGGTACTTGCGCACTAGGCCTCGCCGTCGGGACGCGGCGCTCGGGTGGCCGCGGCGGCGGCGCGGACCTGCGGCGCCACCTGCACCACCTGGCCCAGCACGCCGTTGACGAAGCTCGGGGAGTCGTCGGTGGACAGCTCCTTGGCCAGCTCCACGGCCTCGTCCACGGCGACCACCGGCGGCACCTCGGCCGCGTGGAACAGCTCCCATACCGCGACCCGCAGGATGGCGCGGTCCACGGCCGGGAGCCGCTCCAGCGTCCAATCCTGCAGGTAGGACTCGATGGTGCCGTCGACCCGGTCGAGATCGTCGGCCACGCCCTCGACCAGGGTGCGGGTGTAGGGGTTCACCGGCGCCACCGCATCGTCCCCGGACAGCTGCTCGCGCTCGGCGAGCAGGTCGGCCGGGTCGATATCGCGGGCCTCGGCCTCGAACAGCAGGTCCACCGCGCGGCGGCGGGCCTTGTGCCGGGCACCCAGTTTCTTGTACGAGGAGCGCTTGCCCTCGGGCTGATCAGCCACAGTCACCAGATTAGGCGTTCACACGGCCGAGATAGCCACCGTCGCGGGTGTCGATCTTCAGCTTGTCGCCGGTGTTGATGAACAGCGGCACCTGGACCTCGGCGCCGGTCTCCAGGGTGGCGGGCTTGGTGCCCGCGCTGGAGCGGTCGCCCTGCAGGCCCGGCTCGGTGTTCTGGACGACGAGCTCGACGGTGACCGGCAGCTCCACGTACAGCACCTCGCCGTCGTGCATGGCGACCTGCACGGGCATGTTCTCCAGCAGGAACTTCGCGCTCTTGCCGAGGATCTGCTCGCCGATGTGGATCTGGTCGAAGGTGTCGCCGTCCATGAAGATGTAGTCCGACCCGTCGTGGTACAGGTAGGTCATATCGCGCCGGTCGACGGTGGCGACCTCGACCTTGACCCCGGCGTTCCAGGTCTTGTCGACCACCTTGCCGGAGACGACGTTCTTCAGCTTCGTTCGCACGAACGCCGGCCCCTTGCCCGGCTTGACGTGCTGGAACTCGACAATCTGCTGGAGATTGCCGTCGACCTTCAGCACGAGGCCGTTCTTGAAGTCGCTGGTGTCCGCCACAGTCCTCGGGTCTCCTTGTTTCGTTCGAACGCAGTCGGCCGACCGTGATCAGTCGACCACGGTCAGGTCTTTGGTGGTCAGGGTGAGCAGTTCGGGACCCCCCTCGCGAACCACGAGCGTATCCTCGATCCGGACACCGCCGCGGCCGGGGAAGTACACACCTGGCTCGACGGTCACCGCCATGCCATCGAGCAGTGTACCCGTGCCGGTTTTGGCGATTCCGGGTGCTTCGTGGATCTGCAGGCCCACGCCGTGCCCCAGCCCGTGCACGAAAAGCTCGCCGTGGCCCGCCGCCTCGATCACCGATCGGGCCGCGGCGTCGACGTCACCGCATCCGGCACCCGGCTTCAACGCCTCCCGGCCCGCGCGCTGCGCCGCGCGGACCAGTTCGTACACCTCGTGCTGCCATCCGGCGGGTTCGCCGAGCACCAGCGTGCGGGTCATGTCCGAGTGGTAGCCGCCGACCACCGCGCCGAAGTCGAACTTCACGAAATCCCCCGCCGCCAGCACCGCATCGGTCGGACGGTGGTGCGGCACGGCCGAATTCGGCCCGGCCGCGACGATCGTCTCGAAGGCGACGGCCGCGGCGCCGTGCTCGAACATCAGCCACTCCAGCTCGCGCGCGACCTGCCGTTCGGTGCGGCCCGGGCGCAGGGCGCCCCGCTCGAGCAGGGACGCCAGCGCGGAGTCGGCCGCCGCGCAGGCCGCCCGCAACTGCTCGACCTCGTAGTCGTCCTTGACCATGCGCAGCTGTTCGACCAGGCCGCGAGTGGGCACCAGCTGCAGGCCGCTGCCCTGCTCGACGAAACCGCGATGCTGGTCCACGGTGACGATGTGGCTTTCGAAGCCCACCCGCCCGGTCTGCCACTCCCCGGCCAGCTCGATGATGCGGCGCGCGCTGGCGCGGGCGATCTCGGCGCGCAGATCCGGCACCTGCTCGCCGACCTGGGTGGCGTAGCGGCCGTCGGTGCAGATCACCGTGCGGTCCTCGGCGCCGTCCCAGGAATAGACCAGCAGCGCCGCGTTGGACCCGGTGAACCCCGTCAGGTACCGGATATTGATCAGATCGGTCACCAGCAGGGCGTCGACGCCGTTCTCCACCAACAGGTTCCGTAACGCCGCCCGCCGGGCCGCGTGGTCGGGGCGTCGCGCGCCGTGATCAGCAGACATGAACCCAACGCTACCGCTGCCGCGCCGCGACATCCGCCGGACCACCCACAGTCGTTTCGTTCCAGGCCCCCGTGCGCACCTGCGTGAACGGCGCCGCGGCGGCGATGATAGGCACGGGTTGTTCACATGCGTTGAAGTTGTCCACATTTCGCGATCGGCGGCCCCACCGGCCCGCGATCCGGGCAACGATAGGGCACATGACATTCGCCGCGTTCGGACTGCTGGCCGTGTGGTGCGCCGTGCTGAGCGCCGTCGACGTGCGCGAGCGGCGGCTGCCCACTCCGCTCACGGGACTGGGCGCGCTCGCGGTATTCGGCTACGCGCTGGCCGACGGTCGGCTCGCCGCGGCGGTGGCCGGGGCGCTGCTGCTGTCGGTGCCCTATCTGCTCGTCCATCTCACGGCCCCCGCGGCATTCGGCGCCGGTGATGTGAAGCTGGCAGTCGGGCTGGGCGCGGCCACCGCGTGCGGCGGCGGGCAGGCATGGGCGTGGGCGGCGCTCGGGGCCCCGCTGCTCACCGCCGCCGCGGGGCTCGCCGTGCTCGCCCTGCCGCGCATTCGCGCCGGTCCCGCGAATCGTGCCGTGCCGCACGGGCCTTCGATGTGCGTGTCGACGCTGCTCGCCCTGCTACTGGCGGGTTGACGCCGACCGGATGTCCGGGCAGCCGTGCTGACATGGAAAGATGGACGGCGTGTTGCGCTGGATTACCGCTGGTGAGTCTCATGGTCCCGCCCTCGTCGCGATCCTCGAGGGGATGGTGGCCGGGGTCGAGGTGACCTCCGCCGATATCGCCGCGCAACTCGCGCGCCGCCGGCTCGGGTACGGGCGCGGGGCTCGGATGAAGTTCGAGGCCGACAAGGTCACCGTGATCGGCGGGGTCCGGCACGGGCGCACCATGGGCGGCCCGGTCGCTATCGAGATCGCCAATTCCGAGTGGCCGAAGTGGACGCAGGTCATGGCGTCGGATCCGGTGGACGAGGCGGAGCTGGCGGAACTGGCGCGCAATGCGCCGCTGACCCGGCCGCGGCCCGGCCACGCCGACTACTCGGGCATGCTCAAGTACGGCTTCGACGACGCCCGCAACGTCCTCGAGCGGGCCAGCGCCCGCGAGACCGCCGCCCGGGTGGCGGTCGGCACGGTCGCCCGCCAGTTCCTGCGCCAGGCGTTCGGCGTCGAGGTCGTCTCGCACGTGATCTCGATCGGCACCGCCCGGGCCGCCGACGGCGCGGTGCCCACCGCCGCCGACCTGGCCGCCGTCGACGAGAGCCCGGTCCGCGCCTTCGACAAGGAGGCCGAGGCGGCGATGATCGCCGAGATCGAGGCCGCCAAGAAGGACGGCGACACCCTCGGCGGCGTCGTGGAGGTCGTGGTGGAGGGCCTGCCGGTCGGGCTGGGCTCGTTCACCAGCGGCGAGAACCGTCTCGACTCGCGGCTGGCCGCCGCCCTGATGGGCATCCAGGCGATCAAGGGTGTCGAGGTCGGCGACGGATTCGAGACCGCGCGCCGCCGCGGCAGCCAGGCCCACGACGAGATGCGGCCCGGCCCGGACGGGGTGTTGCGCTCCACCAACCGCGCGGGCGGCCTCGAGGGCGGTATGACCAACGGCGAGCCACTGCGGGTCCGCGCGGCGATGAAGCCGATCTCCACCGTGCCGCGGGCGCTGGCGACGGTGGACATGGCCACCGGCGACGAGGCGGTCGCCATCCACCAGCGTTCGGACGTGTGCGCCGTGCCCGCCGCCGGTGTCGTCGCCGAGGCGATGGTGGCGCTGGTGGTGGCGCAGGCGGCGCTGGAGAAGTTCGGCGGCGACTCGCTGCCGGAGACCGTCGGCAACCTGACCGGCTACCTGAAGCGGATCTCCGCGCGCCCGCACCTGCCGGGTGCCGACGGTTCATGATCGTGCAAACCGACCCGCGCCGGCCGTGCGTGGTGCTGGTCGGACCGCCCGGAGCAGGGAAATCGACGATCGGCCGCAAGCTCGCCCGCGAGCTCGGTGTCGAGCTGTACGACACCGACGCCGGGATCGAGCAGGAGGCCGGGCGCAGCATCCCGGAGATCTTCGCCGCCGACGGCGAGCCGGAATTCCGGCGCATCGAGGAGCGCGTGGTCCGTCGCGCGATCCTCGAGCACAAGGGCGTGGTGTCCCTCGGCGGCGGCGCGATCCTGTCGGCGGCCACCCGTGAGCTGCTGCGCGGGCGCACCGTGGTGTACCTGGAAATCAGTGTCGCCGAAGGCCTTCGGCGCACGGGCGCAAGCACCAATCGCCCGCTGCTGGCCGGTGCCGACCCGGGCACGAAGTACCGGACCCTGATGCGCGAACGCCGTCCCCTCTACCGCGAGGTGGCGAGCATCCGGGTGCGCACCGACGGCCGCAGCCCCGGCCGCGTGGTCCGCAATATCCTCGCGAAGCTGGGCGTGGAACCGGTGGAACGACCGGCACCCGCCCCCGCCACACCCGCCGAGGGCGAGGACACCGGTCGGCGGTCCCGGTCCCGTCGTCGCCGACGGCGGGGACGCGGCGGCACGACCGCGAATGAGGCCGCGGCGGAATCGAACTCGCTCCAGCAGGAGGCGTCTTCCGCGAGCACCCGCCCCGCCTCCGAAACGGCGTCGACTTCGGCTGCACCGCGAGCGAATTCGACAGAGACCGACGAGCCCACCTCGAAGCGCCGTTCCCGCCGCTCCCGGCGCGGCGGCAGGCGCCGCTCCCGCGGCAGCACCACCGACACCGCCGTCGCGACCGACGGCCGAGACACCACCCCACCCGCGCAGCCTCCGGATCCCACCGCGACTGCCCGCACCGATTACACCCGAGGCCAGAGACGCAGCGCCCGCCGCCCCTCGGGCGCCCCCGGCACCGAGCGCAAACCCGCTGCCGCACAGCCCGATCCGGCCACTTCGGCCGAACCGCCCGATCCACCGACGGACACACTCCGCGCAGCAACCGGCACCCCCGCAGCCCCACCGACGGCCGCAACCACCACAACGACGAACACCCCGGCACCACCCCCCACCGGACGCGGCCGACCCCGCCGAACCGCCACCCGCGCCGCCGGACCCCCGGCCAACCCCCCGCGCACCGCAGCCAACCGGGTACCGGCGGGTGACACGGCGCCCGAGTCCTCGGAAGCCGCCAAACCTCGTGCCGGGCAGCATCATTCGCCGACTCACGAGGCGCCCCCGTCGGCGGGCGCGGACCTGTCCCGAGTACACACATCACGAGCAGAATCGGAGCAGCAAGTATGACCGAGCCGACCCGCATCGAGGTCCGCACCGCCGATCCGTACCCGGTGATCATCGGGCGAGGGCTGCTGGGTGAGCTGGTCGAGCAGGTGGCGGGGCGGCCCGGTGTGCGCACCGTCGCGATCTTTCATCAGCCGCCGCTGGCCGAGACGGCGGAGGCGGTGCGGCAGGCGCTGCACGATGCCGATCCGGGTGCGGCCGGGGAGAAGATCGACGCGCACCGCATCGAGATTCCCGATGCCGAGGCGGGCAAGGATCTGCCGGTGGCCGGATTCTGCTGGGAGGTGCTGGGCCGCATCGGGCTGACCCGCCAGGACGTGGTGATCAGCCTCGGCGGCGGCGCCGCCACCGACCTGGCCGGTTTCGTGGCCGCCACCTGGATGCGCGGGGTGCGGATCGTGCACATCCCGACCACCCTGCTGGCGATGGTCGACGCGGCGGTCGGCGGCAAGACCGGCATCAACACCGAGGCGGGCAAGAACCTGGTCGGCAGTTTCCACGAACCGACCGCGGTGCTGGTGGATCTGGCGACGCTGGAGACGGTGCCGCGCAACGAGATCGTGGCGGGCATGGCCGAGATCATCAAGGCCGGATTCATCGCCGACCCGGTGATCCTGGACCTGATCGAGCGCGATCCGCAGGCCGCCCTCGATCCGACCGGCGAGGTGCTGCCGGAGCTGGTGCGCCGCGCGATCCAGGTCAAGGCCGATGTGGTGGCCGCCGATCTGAAGGAGGCCAGCCTGCGCGAGATCCTGAACTACGGCCACACCCTCGGCCATGCGATCGAGCGCCGCGAACGCTACCGCTGGCGGCACGGCGCGGCCGTGTCGGTGGGCCTGGTCTTCGCCGCGGAGCTGGGACGGCTGGCGGGCCGCCTCGACGATGCCACCGCCGACCGCCACCGCGCCGTCCTGGAGAGCGTCGGGCTGCCCACCACCTACGACGCCGACGCCCTCCCTCACCTGCTCGAGACCATGCAGACCGATAAGAAGACCCGCTCGGGCGTGCTGCGCTTCGTCGTCCTCGACGGCCTGGCCAAGCCGGGCCGTCTCGAGGGCCCGGACCCGAGCCTGCTCGCCGCCGCCTACGCCACTATCGCCCGCGAGGACGCCCCGGGCGGCGGCATCCTGCTGTAGTCACGGCAGGACGCCGCCCGGCCTGTGTCCCGCTAGAGTGCCGAGGCGGCCGTGGGCGGCGGTGCGGGCTCGGCCTTCTTGGTCTCGCGACCGACCAGGAAGCGTCCCAGCGCGACACCCACCATGCCGGGCACGAAGATCAGCAGGATGATGAACGAGGCACCGGCGGTCAGCTCGAACCCCAGGCCGTTGTCGCCGAGATCGAACCTGGGCAGGAAGTCCAGCACCCACGCGACCACGCCCGCGCCGAGCCCACCCGCGATACCGGCCTTCAGCCAGAGCATGGTCAGGTCGGCACCGCCGCGCTCCGGGTCGGGATTGGCGCGGCGGTCGCCGCGGCCGTCCAGCAGACCCCAGGCGACCACGGCCGCGATCAGCACGATCAGGCACAGGATCCGCATCCACGATCCGTGCGTCGGCCAATAGATCATCCCGAAACCGAGCACGGTCCGAAGCACCACGGTCAGCACCCCGAGCGCCACGGCGCGCAACACCCACGCATTCATGTCGATCACCTTAACCTGCCGGACGATTCCGAAAAACAGTAACCGGTTACAGAAACCCGGGTCGAGATACCGGCAGGTGAGGCATGGGTGCGGACGAACGGTCAGTGGGGTGCGGGGATCCAGATGTCGTACCTACCGCTGCCGTCGTTGCGCGGCGCGCACTCGGCCTGCGCGTGCCATTGCGGGGCCTCCTTCAAACAGAAGCCCAGCGAGATGTCCGACACGCTCTCCAGGCACACGAATCCCCATCGCGGCGACGCGGACGCACACCCGGCGGCATGTGCCGTCGGCTGCCCGGCCAACACGAACCCGCACGCGGCGACGGCCATCGCCAAGGCGACACCAATTCGAGCGAACATGATTTCGGCCCCTCCCCTTCGATTTTCGACATGCATCCCCCTCGAAATGCATTGAGGAACAAGACAATACCGACCGCCCCCGGAAACGGCAACGCTCGGGCGCCGCGGCCTCAGCTTCCGGGGCGAACCTCGTCGAGCGCCGCCGCCATGTCCGCGCGCGGTGCGGGTCGGCCGGTGAACAGTTCGACCTGCCCGTATGCCTGGTTCAACAGCATCTGCAGGCCGCTGACCACCGTGTGTCCCGCGCGCGCCACCGCGTCGGCCAGCGGTGTCGGCCAGGGGTCGTAGATCGCGTCGAGGACCACCGGCGCGAGGGCGGCCGCCTCGGCGACGGCGGCCGCGGCGGCGGCGGGGACCGTGCTGACGACCACGCCCGCGGTCGAACAGGCGGTGCGCACCCGGTCCGGCTCGAAGGCCTTGTACGCGGCTGACATTCCGAGTCGCTCGGCGAGTTCCAGTGCGCCGCTTGACCTTCCGGCATCCCGAGCCATAACCGTCACCGATTTCGCACCGAGTTCCGACAGCGCGAACAACGCCGGACGCGCGGTGCCGCCCGCACCCAGCACCACGGCTTCGGTGACCGAGGTGACCCCGCCGCCGCGCAGCGCGCCCAGCACCCCGTCGATGTCGGTGCAGTCCGCGCGCCAGCCGGACGCGGTGCGCACCAGCGTATTCGCCGATCCCACGAGCACGGCGCGTTCGGTGCGCTCCTGGGCGTACGCCAAGGCGGCTTCCTTGCCGGGCATGGTCACCGAGAGCCCGATCCACTCGGGCCCGAGCCCGTCCACCAGCGCGGGCAGCTGCTCGGCCGAGCATTCGACACGCTCGTACGTCCACGGCAGTCCGAGCGCCCGATACGCGGCCAGATGTAGCTGGGGTGAACGGGAATGGGCGATCGGCTTTCCCAGCACCGCGGCCCTGCGGACCTCACCGTCCACTGTCGAGAACCCCGTTGTCCTGGGCTTGGGTGATGTTCCGCAAATGATCGGAGTAGCTCTTGGTGAACAGCGTCGTGCCCGAATTGTCGACGGTGACGAAGTACAGCCAGTCGCCGGGAGCCGGATTCTCCACCGCCTGCAACGCGTTCAGCGACGGCGCCGCGATCGGATTCGCGGGCAGCCCGGCCATGGCATAGGTGTTCCACGGGGTGGCCTTCGCCCGATCGGCGTCGGTGGTGGCGACCTCGATCTCGTTGAGCGCGTAGTTCACCGTCGAATCGAACTGCAGCATCTGACCGACCTTCAGCCGGTTCACGATCACTCGCGCCACCTTGGCCATGTCGTGGGGTTTCGCTTCGCGTTCCACCAGCGATGCGGCGATCAGCGTCTGGTACGGCGAGAGGCCGTTCGCCGCACCGGATTGCAGCAGGCCGGTCGATTCGTAGGTGGCGGCGCTCTGGGTGATCAGCTGGTGCAGAATCTGCTGCGGCGTGCCGCTCGGGTCGAAGTCCAGCGAACCCGCGGCGATGAGACCCTCGAGCTGCCGGCTGCGGTCGGGCGCCCGTCGCACTTCCTGCTCGGCCCACGACGGAACTCCGAGCGCGGCCAGATCGGTGCTGGCGGCTGCCGCGGCGAGCTCATCGGCGCTCACGCACCGGCGCGCGGGCCCGGCACCCATACAACTCGCCTGGGCGACGAGGGAGTAGATGCCCGGCGTGGGGGCCGCGTTCTTCTTCACCTCGGATTGATCGTGCAGCAGCCGACCCTCGGAGATCACCACATTGCCGACGCGCGAATCCTTGCTCATCAGCGCCGTCACGGCATCGGAGCCCTTGCTGTGCGCGGGCACGGCGTAGAAGCCGGGCTGCACCGAGTTCATCTTCGAATTGCGGATCGCGGCCTCGTAGAACGCGCCCGTGCTGGCGACCACGCCCTTGTCGAACATGGTCTGGGCGATCTGCTCGGCGGTGTCGCCCGCCTTCACCCGCACCACCACCGGCGGCCCGGCCGGTCCGGCGAAGTCCTCGGGCCCGCCCAGCTTGCCGATGAACTTGTAGCCGGCGTACCCGCCCGCGGCCACGAACAGCACGACGAAGACGAAGCCGAGCAGCCACAGGTTACGGCGGCGGCGCTTACGCTCGGCCGCCTTGCGGGAGGCGACCCGCGAACGCCGGCTGCGCGAGGACTGCCCGCGCCCCGATTCGCCGCGGGACTGGCCGCGCGGGGCCCGGCCGCGCGCATTCTGGCCGCGCGCGTTGCGACCCTGCGGCGACCTGCCGCGCTGGGGCGCCCGCCGGGGCGGCGGCGTGGGTGTGGGGTCCGGCCCGTCGTCGGTGTAGCGCGGGATGACGGTGGTGTCGTCCTCGTAGTCGTCCCAGTCGTCATCGACCGGTGCGGCGTGCCGGGAACCCCGGCCACGCACCGCCCGGTTGTCGGCACCGCCCCACCCGCGGTCGGGACGCCGGTATCTCCGCTCCTCGACGCTCTGCCGATGACGTTCCTCGGCCCGCGCCCAGCGGTCATTCATCCGACCACCCTGCCGCCTGCTCCCCGGCCGACTTCAACACCGCACTCCGTTCGTCCAACCATCCCTGCAGGATCGACACGGCCGCCGCCTGATCGATCATCTGCCGCTGGCCACGCGCACGAACTCCACTGTCCCGCAATGCACGTGCAGCTGTCACCGTAGTCAAACGTTCGTCGGAAAGTCGTATCGGCACTCCGGGAATCAGCGGCCGCAAATATTCGGCGAAGGAGATCGCCAGCTGGGCGGAGGCGCCATTTTCCCCGCGCAGGGTGCGGGGCAGGCCGATAATCACCTCGACGGCCTCGTATTCCCGCACAATCTCGGCAATCCGGGCGAGGTCGGTCGCCGAATCGCCCTTTCCGCCGGTACCGCGCCGCGCCCTCGCACTCGTCCGCCGGACCGTCTCCACCGGAGTCGCGAGGATCCCGTCGGGATCACAGGCGGCGACGCCGATGCGCACGGTGCCGACGTCGATCGCGATGCGGCGCCCGCGGCCCGGATCGGTCGCGGCACTGGGCCGATCGACACCGGGCCGGTCGTGGGCCGGGGCGGGGCGCGGGTGGCGGCGGGCGGCGGCGAGGGGGGCGACGACGGCGGGGCTGGTGGCGTCGACGCCGGCGTTGGCGAGGGTGGCGCCGCGGGCGTCGACGACGAGGACGCGTTCGCCGTACAGGTCGCGGTAGCGGGCGACCTCGAGGGCGAGGGCGCGGTTGTCGCCGGTGGTGGTGGCGGCGTCGGCGAGGGTGGCGAACCAGTCGGCGTCGCCGGTGCGGCCGAGGACGAGCTGCTGGGTGCGGCTGGTGGCGGCGGTGAGGCACAGCGGGACGGCGAAGGCGAGGACCGCGATGGTGGCGAAGACGGTCAGGGCCGCGAGTACGCGTCGCCGCATCGGGTCACTCGCCCCAGCGGTAGCCGTAGCCGCGGATGGTGGTGATGAGGCCGGGCCGGTCGAGTTTCTGGCGCAGGCCGGTCATGTGCACGTCGAGGCTGCGGGAGACCGCGACGAAGGCGTCGCCCCAGATGCGGTCCATCAGCTGCTGGCGGCTGACGGCGGCGCCGGGGCGTTCGACGAGGGCTTGGACGAGTTCGAATTCCTTGGCGGTCAACGAGATCGGTTCGCCGCCGACCTCGACGCGGTGGGCGGCCAGGTCGACGCGGACGTCGCCGGTGGTGACCACCGGGGACGGGGGTTCGGTGGCCGCGGCGGCGCGGCGGGTGATGTTGTCGATGCGGGCGAGCAGTTCGGCGATGCGGGGTGGTTTGACGACGTAGTCGTCGGCGCCGCCGCGCAGGCCGCGCACGATGGAGCGTTCGTCGCTGCGGGCGGTGAGGATGATGACGGGGACGGCGTTGACCTCGCGGAGCTGGCGCAGGACCTGGATCCCGTCGGCGTCGGGCAGGCCGAGGTCGAGGATGACGGCGTCGTAGCCGCGGTGTGCGGTGAGCAGGTCGGCGCCGCGGCGCATGCGCCGGGCGTCGTGCCCGCGCACCGTCAGCGCCTCCACCAGGGCGTCCCCCACTCCGTCGTCGTCCTCGACCACTGCCAATCGCACGATGTGATTCTCCAGTACTGGGCGATTCCGGCCAAAAGCGCGCCGGAAAATTTGTCGATGGCGCGCCGGGACCCGGAAACCTGTTAGTGGCGCGCCGGGACCCGGACTTCAGCCTCGTGCCCGCAGCTGCTCTGCCTCCGCGGCGTGCTCGTCGGCGTCGATGGGCGAGTCGGCGGAGGTTTCGCGCATGAACCAGTAGGTGGACAGGGAGATGAGGATGGTGGCCGAGACGTACCAGAAGAACACCGATTCGTGTCCGGCCTTCTTCAGCCACAGGGCGAGGGATTCGGCGGTGCCGCCGAAGATGGCGGCGGTCAGGGCGTAGGGCAGGCCGACGCCGAGGGCGCGGACCTTGGTGGGGAACAGTTCGGCCTTCACGATGGCGTTGATCGAGGTGTAGCCGGTGATGATGATCAGTGCGGCCATCATCAGCGCCCAGGCGGCGACCGGGTTGGTGGTGTGGCCGAGCACGGTCATGATCGGCACGGTGCCCAGCGTCCCGGCGACGCCGAAGAAGATCAGCAGTTTGCGGCGGCCGATGCGGTCGGACAGGGCCCCGGCGAGCGGTTGCAGGACGACGAACACCAGCAGGGCGAGGAAGTTGATCCAGGCCACCGTGGACTTGGAGATGCCCGAGGTGTTGATCATGTATTTCTGCATGTAGGTGGTGTAGGTGTAGAAGGCGATCGTGCCGCCGAGGGTGAGGCCGACGACGAGCAGGCATTCGCGGGGGTACTGCAGCAGTACGCGCAGCGATCCGCGGTTGCCGGAGACCGGTTCGGCGGGGGCGCCGACGGAGTTGACCTGCGGGGTCTGTCCGGCCTCGGCGCGGAAGGCCGCGGATTCGTCCATGCCGCGGCGCAGCAGCATGACGATGATGGCGCCGGCGGCGCCGATGACGAACGGGATCCGCCAGCCCCAGCTGTCGAGCTGGGCGTTGGTGAGGAATTGCTGTAGCACGATCTGCACGGCGAGTGCGACCAGCTGTCCGCCGACGAGGGTGACGTACTGGAAGCTGGAGTAGAACCCGCGCTTGCCCTGGGAGGCGACCTCGGACAGGTAGGTGGCGCTGGTGGCGTATTCGCCGCCGACCGACAGGCCCTGCAGCAGTCGCGCGATCAGCAGCAGCGCGGGGGCGGCCAGTCCGATGGTCTGGTAGCCGGGTGTGAGCGCGATGAGCAGGGATCCGGCGGCCATGACGGTGACCGACAGGGTGAGGGCGGCGCGGCGGCCGAAGCGGTCGGCGTAGCGGCCCAGCAGCCAGCCGCCGATCGGGCGCATCAGGAAGCCGACGGCGAATACCGCTGCGGTGGACAGCAATTGGGCGGTGGAGTCGCCCTTGGGGAAGAATGTCTTGGCGAAGTAGACGCTGAACGCCGCGTAGACGTACCAGTCGTACCACTCGACGAGGTTGCCGATGGAGCCGCGCAGCACGTTGGCGACGACGCGTCGCTCACCTCCGCGGCCCGGGCGGGCACTGTCGCCGTTGACCGGCTGTGTCGTTGTCACCTGATCTCCTTCTCGACGCTGCGTTGCATCGTTCGAAGATCACTGTGGCTGCAGTCACAGGCGCACGACAGTGCCCGAGCCGTTTTCTAACTTTCGCTTAGGACGGTTGGACCTGAACCTTCGGGATTTCGTCGGTGCGCGGGACCTCGGTGCCGCGTAGTGAGGCGCCGACGGTTTCGCGCAGGTAGAACCAGGCGATCAGGCCGATGCCGCAGGCGCCGACGGTGTAGTAGGCGGGGAACAGGTCCCAGCCGGTGCGGTCGATGACGAATTCGTTGATCAGCGGGGCGGTGCCGCCGAACAGGGCGGTGGATACGTTGTAGCCCAGGGCGAATCCGGCGTAGCGCACCTGGGTGGGGAAGATCGCCGGGAAGGTGGCGGAGATGGTGGACAGCTGCGGCACGTAGAGCAGGCCGAGGATCACGAATCCGAGGATGGCCCAGCCGAGTCCCTGGCCCATCAGCCAGTACATGGGGACGGCGAGGATGGCGGTGGCGACGAGCGAGAACAGCCACATCGGGCGGCGTCCGACGAGGTCGGACAGGCCGCCGCACATGGGCAGCACGAGCATCATCACCGTCTGGCCGATGAGCACCATCGCGGTGGTCTGCGCCGCTTCCATGTGGATGGTGTTTTCCAGGTAGGTCGGCATGTAGGCGAGCAGCGTGTAGTTGACGACGTTGAGCGCGACGACCAGCCCGCCGAGGGTGAGCAGTTCGCGGCGGTAGTTGACGACCAGTTCGCGCAGGCCGGTCTTGGGGTGTTCCTGCTCGGCGACCTCGGTGAACACCTCGGATTCGTCGAGCCGCGAGCGCAGGTACAACCCGATCAGGCCGAGCGGAACGGCCAGCAGGAACGGGATGCGCCAGCCCCACACGTCCATCTGCGAATCGGTGAGCAGCACCTGCATGGCCAGCACGACCGCGGAGCCGCCCACGAAGCCCGCGAGGGTGCCGAATTCGAGGAAGCTGCCGAGGAAGCCGCGGCGTTTGTCGTCGACGGATTCGGCGAGATAGGTCGCCGCGCCGCCGTACTCGCCGCCGGTGGAGAAGCCCTGCACGACGCGCAGCGCGATCAGCAGGATGGGTGCCCAGATGCCGACGCTGGCGTGCGAGGGCAGCAGGCCGATGAGGCCGGTGGCGGCGGCCATCAGCAGGATGGTGGTGGCGAGGACGACCTTGCGGCCGACCTTGTCGCCGAGCGGGCCCCACACCATGCCGCCGAGCGGGCGCAGCACGAAGGAGATCGCGAAACCGAGCAGGGTGCCGAGGGTGCCGAGTTCGCCGGGGAAGAATGCGTCGGTGAGGTAGCCGGCCGTGGCCGCGTAGACCCCGTAGTCGTACCACTCGGTGGCGTTGCCCATGGCGGCTGCGGCAACGGATTTGCGTTGCTGTGGTTGCGGGTCGGCGCTGGTCACGCGCGCTCCTCTCCCCTGTGTGCGGTTGTTTCCCGCCGGTTGGTCGAAACGACACCGGCACGAAGCCCAGGAGTACCCCACCGATCGTTCGCGGAAACAGGCCCGCGGGTGCGGCCGGGTTGTGCCGATGCGCGTCGACGTGCATGGACGCTGGCTGTTGTGAGGGTGGTCACAGTGTAACTGGTGATGTTGTTGTATCCGCAAGTGGTCGCGATGTCGCCTTCGCGCCGGGTTCTCGAACCGGCCGCGGCGCGTAAGACGCGGGACCGCAACGAAAACGGCCGAATCGTTCCGCGGTGGGCGCCCGGCGGCATACCGTCTGAGAAAGTTCGACGGCAGTGAAGCGAGACCGCGATGAACGAACCGATCACCTCCTGCGCCGCATTCCAGCGGGTGGCCGCGATCGAGCCGGAGGCGGTGGCGGTCCGCTCGGTCGGCGGCAACCCCTGCCTGACGTGGCGTGAATATTCCGAGCAGGTGCGGGCGGTGGCCGCGGGGCTGGCGGCGCTGGGCATCGGGCGCGGGGACACCGTCGCGTTGATGATGGCCAACCGGGTGGAGTTCTATCCGCTCGAGGTGGGGGTGCAGCACACCGGCGCCACCTCGTTCTCGGTGTACAACACCCTGTCGGCCGAGCAGTTGAACTACGTGTTCACCAATGCCGGGAACCGTGTGGTGATCTGCGAGGCGCAGTACGTGGACGTGGTGCGCGCGTCCGGGGTGCCGATGCAGACCGTCGTGTGCCTGGACCGCCCGGTGCCCGGGACGCTCAGCGTCGCCCAGCTGACGGCGCTGGGCCGCGCCGATTTCGACTTCGAGGCGAGCTGGCGGGCGGTGCGCGAGGACGACATCGTCACCCTCTGCTACACCTCCGGCACCACCGGTAGTCCGAAGGGGGTGGAGCTGACCCATGCCAATCTCGCCGCCGAGGTGTACTCCTACGCCTCGGTGATGCCGGTGGCGTTCGGTGACCGGCAGACGTCGTATCTGCCCAGCGCGCACATGGCCGACCGGCTGACCGCGCTGTATCTGCACGAATACTTCGGCACCCAGATCACCGCGGTGCCCGACCGGGCGCAGCTGCCCGCGGCGCTGGTCGACGTGCATCCCACCGTCTGGGGTGCGGTGCCGCGGGTGTGGGAGAAGTTCAAGGCCGCCATCGAGTTCTCGGTCGCCGCCGAAACCGATCCGGCGCGGCGGGCTGCGCTGGACTGGGCGATGGGGGTGGCCGCGCGCAAGGCGGCCGCGCAGCTGGCGGGCGAGCCGATGGATGCGGAACTGGCCGCGGAATGGGCGCGCGCCGACGAGCGGGTGCTGTCGGCGTTGCGCGCGAAAATCGGCCTGGATCAACTGAAGTGGGCGCTGTCGGGGGCGGCGCCGATCCCGCCGGAGACGCTGGGATTCTTCTTCGGGCTCGGCATCCCGATCTCGGAGGTGTGGGGAATGTCGGAGCTGACGTGCGTGGCCAGCGTCAGCCCGCCCGCACAGGCGCGGCTGGGCACGGTCGGGCGGTTGCTGCCCGGCCTGGACGGCAAGATCGCCGACGACGGCGAACTGCTGGTGCGCGGCGCGCTGGTGATGCGCGGCTACCGGCAGGAACCGGAGAAGACCGCCGAGGCGCTCGATCCCGAGGGCTGGCTGCACACCGGCGACGTCGTCACCATCGACGACGAGGGCTACCTGCGCGTGGTCGACCGCAAGAAGGAACTGATCATCAACGCCGCCGGGAAGAATATGTCCCCGGCCAATATCGAGAACGCGGTCAAGGCCACGACGCCGCTGATCGGGGCGCTGGCCACCATCGGCGATGCCCGCCCCTACAACACCGCGCTGGTCGTGCTGGACGCCGAATCCGCCGGACCCTACGCCGCCCAGCGCGGACTGCCCGACGCCTCCCCCGCCGCGCTGGCCGCCGACCCGGGCGTGATCGCGGCGATCGGCGCGGGCATCGCCACCGGGAACGCGAAATTGTCTCGCGTGGAACAGATCAGGCGGTTCACCATCCTGCCGGTGTTCTGGGAGCCCGGCGGCGACGAGGTGACGCTGACGATGAAGCTGCGCCGCAAACCCATCGCCGCCAAATACGCGGACGAGATCGACCGGTTGTATACCGACGCGCCCGGCGACACCGTGCACGAGCCGCCGATGGCGGTGGCCGAACCGGCGTGAGATGCCCGCCGCGATCGGCGTGAGTCGCCCGGCCCGGTACCGGCTGCAGCAGGGCTCACGCCCTCAGCCATCGGCTCGCGGTCCTAGGGCATGAGCCCTGCTGTCGGGGTCTGCGGGGTGCGAGCGGATCCGGTCGTCGGCATCCTCATGGCAATCTCTGCCGTGAGGGTGCGGTGTGTGGGGGTGGCGGTGGGCGTGTTTCGGTGTCTTTGCCGCGGGGACTCGGGGTACCGTCGGATTATGGGCGACTACAACGAGCCGGGTCGCGACTACAACGCTCCGCGGCAGCCCGATCCGCGGTACGGGCAGCCGGAGCCCAGTGGGCCGCGCGTCAACTTCGGCAAACTGTGGGCCGGGGGTATCGGTGCGGCGATCGTGGTGGCGCTGGTGATCGTCGTCGGCATCCTGCTGGTGCGCGGCGTGCTCGGGTACGGGCTGCTGGCGCCCGAGGGCGACGGCACCTACGGCAATACCGGCACCACCAACTACGCGCTGGGCGGTGCGCTGGTCGCGCTGCTGGCCACGGCGCTGCTGACCCTGCTGCTGTTGTTCATGCCGAATCCGCTGACCCTGTTCAGCTGGATCATCGCGCTGTGCACGGCCGTCGCGGTCCTGCTGCCGTTCACCCTCACCGCCGACCGCGGCGCCCAGTTCGCCACGGCCGCGATCAATCTCGTCGCGGGCTTCGCGCTCATGACCGTCCTCGGCTCCGCCGCGCGCGCCTCGATCCAGGGCCCGGCCCGCTGACAGCGAGCGCTCGAACGGGCGCGGAGGCGGGCGAGCGGTTGGGGTGGGCGCGTGGTATTCCCGAACGGTGATGGATGTGGGTGCGGGGCGCGGGTGGCGTCGTCCGGCGTTGTGGTGGCGCGGCCTTGTCGCGGGGTCGGCGGCGGTGGGGCTGGCGACGGGGGTGAGTTCGCTGGTGTATTTCACTGTGCAGAGCAACGTGATCGCGCTCGGTTACTATCTCGGCGCGATCTACTGGATGGTGGTGCGTGGCGGTGCCGATGCGCCCGCGCCCCGGTTGCGCGGGGCGGTCGTGCTGTATCTGACCATCACCGGGCTCGTCGCGCACTTCGTGCTCGAGCACGGCGCCGATCCGCTGCCCGGGCTGGTGTCGGGTCCGGACCGACTGGGCAACTGGTCGAATTTCCTGCTGCACTACGTCACGCCGGTGCTGGTGGTGCTGGACTGGCTGGTGCTCGGCCCGCGCCGTGCCGCACGGTGGCGCGATGTGCCGCTGTGGCTGTGCTTCCCGATCGGATACGCCGCCCTGGTGCTCGCGCGAGGCGCGTTGTTCCCGCATTTCCCGGACCGCTACCCGTACCCGTTCCTGGATCCGAACACCCGTGGATACGGCGGCGTCGCCGGTGAAATCGTCACGCTCACAGTCGAATTCGCGATACTCGGCACAGCGGTGGTCGGCGCCGACCGGGCCGCCGCACGGATGGGCGACCGGTGGCGGCGCCGCAGGCCGCTGCTCACACGGCGGGCCAGGCGCCCTTCAGATCCCGTGCGGCGTCGGCGGCTTGGCGTACGCCCGCCTCGTACGCCGGGGCCAGCGCGGCGGGATTGAACACGTCCACACCGAAGACGCCGATCGTGGTCTCGTCCGGGACGAGGGAAATCGTTGTCGCCGAACCGAGTTCGCCGTCACTGGGAGTGCGGGGAAACATGTGTGCCAGCGGTTCGACGATCACCACCAGCTCCGCGCCCGCGGCCAGATCGGCATTGATCGACGACCGCACACCGCCGTCGAGGTAATACCGGCCATCGATCGGGATCGGCGGAAAGACGCCCGGCACCGCGGTACTGGCGGCCAGCGCCTGCGGCAGCGACGCGACGTCCTCGCGAGTCCACGCCCGCAACTCCCCCGACTCCGCGTCGACCGAGGTGACCACCAGGTCGCGCGACGGCCACGACACCGGCCCCACCAGCGCGGACATCCGGGCCACATGATCGGCCGGATCGCCCGCCTGCGCCGCCAGCGCCAGCTCACCCACCCGGCGGCGCGCCTGCATCGGATCCAGCGCCGGGCGGCCCAGAATCGCGAAGATCTCCGCCAGCCGCGCCTGATCCACCTGCGGCGGCGGCGCACCCGTCGGCGGCGGCGACAGCAGCCGGGCGAGATCACCGTCCCCGGCCAGGACCGTGCCGACGATCGAGCCCGCGGAGGTGCCGACGAACCGATCGGCCCGCCCCAGCTCGATCCCGGCCTCGCGCAACCCGATCGCCAGCCCCGCCATCCACGCGATCCCGACCGGGCCACCCCCGCCCAGTACGAGCGCGGAACGGAACCCGTCGGGCGGCGGCGCAGCAGACATGCCGCCACTGTATCGAACGATGTGCCGCCGCAGGCGATCCCGGCTCGAGCGGATAGGCGCGGATACCGCCGCGACCGGCCGCGGTAAGCTCGGATACCGCTCGATGAAAGGCACGTCATGACCCTCGGCATGGTCCTGTGGGACCGCTGCCCGCGCTTCGACGCGGGCGCCGCCGCCCGGCAGTAACCGCCGGTCACCGTTCCCGCTCCTCGAAGCGTTCGCCCCCCATCCGGTCGATCGCGAGGAGATCCCGCCGTGTCCATCATCCACTGGACCGAACAGCACAGTAATCGTTGCGCCCGTTGGCATTCCGAATCCGGCGCACCCGAACCCCGCCGCCTCGTCACCGCCGAGGACACCCTGCGCGCCGACGCCGCGCTGCGCCTGGCCCGCTCCGGCGCCACCCTGCTGTGGCGCGGCGACTACCACAACGGG
The DNA here is from genome assembly GCF_029869545.1 of Nocardia wallacei. Taxonomy (GTDB): domain Bacteria; phylum Actinomycetota; class Actinomycetes; order Mycobacteriales; family Mycobacteriaceae; genus Nocardia; species Nocardia wallacei_A. The sequence continues at coordinate 20,903 of NZ_JARWQD010000181.1, forward strand.
CGGCAACTGCTGTCGGCGATGCGCCGCCGCCTCGACCGCACCCGCGATATCCGCGACACCGATCCGGCCACGCTGTTCCGCCACTACCGCGACGCCCGCGCCCGCCGGGCCGAGGTGCTGTCGCGGCTGGTCGTCGTTCTCGACGAGGATTTCGCCCTGGACCTGCGGCGCGCCCCGGACGTGCGGCAGGCATGCGCCGAGGCCTACGGTCCCGCACACGGGCCGATGCTGGTGGCGCTGACCGAGCTGCTCGGTGTGCTCGGCGCCCACCAGTGGCGGGTCAAGGGCGTCGAGGTGCCCGCCCTGGGTGCCCGCGTCCACCCGCACTACGGCGTGTTCGCGCCCGTGCGCGGGGAATACGTCGACCTCGTCGCACGCGCGCCACTGCCGCCGGACACCGCGCTCGCCGTCGACCTCGGCACCGGAACCGGTGTGCTGGCGGCACTGCTCGCCCGGCGTGGTGTCGGCCGGGTGATCGCCACCGACCTGTCCGAGCGGGCGGTGACCTGCGCCCGCGACACCGTCGACCGGCTCGGGTTGACCGATCGCGTCGAGGTCCGCCGCAGCGACCTGTTCCCGGCCCGGCGCGCGGACCTGATCGTCTGCAACCCGCCCTGGCTGCCCGGCGCCCCCGCCTCGCCGCTGGACCACGGCGTCTACGACCCCGGCAGCGCCATGCTGCACGGCTACCTCGACGGCCTCACCGCCCACCTCGGTCCCGGCGGCGAGGGCTGGCTGGTGCTGTCCGACCTCGCCGAACGAATGGGCCTGCGCCCCGACGGCTTCCTCGAATCCACCATCGACGCCGCGGGCCTGCGCGTCATCGACCGCCTCGACACCCGACCCCGCCACCCCCGCGCCGCCGACCCCACCGACCCACTGCACACCGCCCGCGCCGCCGAAATCGTCAGCCTGTGGCGCCTCGCGCCCGGATGATGCCGGTGCCGAACCCGGCGCACGTCTGCGACCTGCCCGCTGCGGCCGCCACCGGTGATGCTCGGATGCTCAGCGGCCCTTCCAGACCGGGGCGCGTTTCTGGGCGAAGGCCAGGACGCCCTCGGCGGCGTCCTGCGAGGACAGGGCGCCACCGGCGACCTCGCCCTGGCGGGTGAATGCCTCGCCGGTGGGCCAGTCGGGGGATTCGTCGATGATGCGTTTGCTGGCGGCGATGCTCAGCGGGGCGTTCACCGCGATCCGCTGCGCCAGCTCGAGCGCCGCGTCGAGCGCGCCGCCGGGCTCGGCGAGCTGGTTGACCAGGCCGATCTCGGCGGCGCGGGCCGCGGTGATCGGGTCACCGGTCAGCGCCAGTTCCATTGCCAAGGCGCGGGGCAGCCGCTGCGCCAGCCGCAGCACCCCGCCGCCCACGGCGACCAGGCCGCGCTTGACCTCCGGAATGCCGAAGCTCGAATCCGACGCCGCCACCACCAGATCCGCCGACAGCGCCAGCTCGCAGCCCCCGGCCAGCGCCGGGCCCTCCACGGCGGCGATCAGCGGTTTGCGCGGCGGCTTCGCGGTGATCCCGAGCGGGCCGCGGCCCTCGGTCATCGGCACCTCGCCGCGCGCGGCGGCCTTGAGATCCATTCCGGCACTGAAATATCCGCCCGCGCCCGTCAGGATCGCCACCTGGGCGGCGGGATCGGCGTCGAACGCGTCGAGCGCGCGCTCGATACCCTGCGCCGCCGCGAGATCGATGGCATTGCGGACCTCGGGCCGGTTCACGGTGATGATCGTGATCGGGCCGCGCCGCTCCACCAGCACCGGCGGCGGCGGGGGTGCGGGCAGCTCCGCCCGCTCGCGGCTCTCCACCCGGATCTGCCCGCCGGTCACCGTGACCGGCAGGCCCAGCAGATCCCCGCCGGTGAGCTCCTCGATCAGGTCGGAGTGCTTGCTGCGCAGCAGGATTCGCGCGCCGTCCGGGGCGATGAGGCTGACCACCGCGGCCTCCGGCTCGCCGTCGCGGGTGTAGGGGACGGTGTAGGCCTCGATCACCGCCGGGCCCTCGTGGGAGTCGCGGGCGGGGCGGGGCGGCGGGTTGTCGATGGTCGGGCGCAGATGGCGGAAGCCCGTCCGCGGCGGCTGCGCGGAGTACACGCCCAGCGAATGCTTGGTCACATACCAGCCCAGTGACGTCGACAGGCCGTAGGTGTCGGGTTCGGCGCGCAACCGCCCGACCAGGGTGGCCACCGCGTGCCCGCCGTAGTTGTTGCCGGGGCCGCCGCCGAAGGTCAGGCCGCCGGTCACCGACAGCGGCCGCTTCGGATCGTCGGCGGGCAGGCCCAGTTCGCGCGCGGCGATCTGTACGGCCACCGGGAAACACGCGTACAGGTCGACGTGCGCGAGCTGGTCGACGCCGATCCCGGCATGGTCGAGGGCGGCCGCGCCCAGGGCCCGGATCGCCGGGGAGGCCGCCAGCTCGGTCCGCTCGCTGGTGAACCATTCGTCGTGGCCGGAGGCGCCGGCGTGGATGAACACCCACCGGTCCTGCGGGATCCCCGCCGCCGCGGCGGCCGCGGCGCTGCACACGATGATGCCGCTGGCCATGTCGACGGTGAGGTTGGCGCACTCGAGCTTCGTGTACGGGGTGGACACCAGGCGGTTGTCCGCCGTCGGCGTGGCGATCTCGTCGGCGCTGAATTCCTGTGGCTGCCAAGCGTATTCGTTACCGGCGGCAACAGCGGACAGCCGCGACCACAGCTCGGCGACCGCGCGGTCGTGCGCGGCCGGGGTGCGGCCCAGCCGGTGCCGGTTCGCCGACTCCAGCAGCGCGTACATGTTGATCGGCGCGATCAGCCCCGCCGCCGTCTCGGCGGGATTGTTGGCCGGTTTGTCGACACCGACCGTGCGGGTCGGGGCGACCCCGGGTCCCTGCTCCGGCCACGACACCTGCACTCCGGCGCGTTGCGCGGCGGCCTGCGTGGCCCCGGCCTCGGTGCCGGTGACCAGCACGATCTCGTAGTCGCCCGCGGCCACCGCCGCGGCCGCCTCGTTGATCACCAGCTGCCCGCCGTCCCCGCCGAACGGACTGGACTGCACGGTGTCCACGCCGCGCGCACCCAGCCGCTCGGCGACCACCGCGCCCAGATCGCGGTACTGCCACGACGTGCACGCCACCGCGAACACCGCCCCCGCGTCGCGCAGCAGCTGCTCGCCGCCACCGGCATCGGCGGCCGCGCGGCGCAGCGCCTGCACGGCCAGCCCGGCCGGGTCGCCGTAGGCCGGGTCCGGGGTGCGCTGCACCACCTGTCCCACGCCCACCAGCACCGGCGTATTCGGATCCAGGTCGACGCCGGAGGCGGTGTGGCGCACCGGTTTCCGTGCCGCGCGCGGCCGCACCGGGCCCGCGGCCGCGATCGCCTCCGGCAGCTTCGCCAGCGAATCGCGCATGGCGTCGCCGAGGCTGCGGGCCACCGACCCGCCCAGCGGGCCCTCGATCGGCGGGCCCGCCACCCCGGCATCGAAGTACACGGTCGTCTCGGCGTCGCTGCCCGTCACGGTGATCCAATAGCCGATCCGCACCTGCTGCGGCGCCTCGCCGCGCAGCTCGAAACCGGACTCGCCCACCGCGGTCACCGTCCACCGGATCTCCGCGGGCAGGCCCATGACCAGCGCCTGCTGGGTGAACGTCAGCCCTTCGCGGATCGCGCCGGGTGCCCGATCGCGCCACCCGGTGTGCAGGGTGAACCACTCGCCGAGCCGGTCCAGATCCGACAAGTAGGCGACGACGGTGTCGCGCGGCGCCGCGATCTGCTGCATGGCGTGCGCGGTCTTGGCGAATTCGGTGAGCCCGGCCGGTGCCAGCCGGTCCTCCACCGGGTCGGGCGCGGCCGGGGCGGCCGCGCGTCCGGTCAGTCCGGCGATCAGGTCACGGGCGATGCGTGGATCGCGGCGGACCGCGCCGAGCAGGGCGCCACCGGCCCGGAGCTGCTTGCGTACCGCACGAATCCGATCGCGCCCAGGCACAGGTGCCACCGTTCAACCTCCTCGTCGAGCCTGAGACCATTAATGACCATTTATCTCGCCGAGTCAAAGGTGGGGTGGATCACAGGCGGATGCCGAGCAGCGCGTCCACCGCCTCGGTGACCAGCGCGGGGGCGGTGCGGTCCGGGCCGCCGTAGTCGAGCGCCTGCCGGGCCCAGCTGTCCACGGCGGCAAGGGCTTTCGGGGTGTCGAGATCGTCGGCCAGATGCCTGCGCAGCCGCGCCAGGGTGTCATCGGCGGGCGGCGCCGTGGTCAGCGCGGTGGCCTGCCGCCAGCGGTCCAGCCGCGACAGCGCCTCGGCCAGCACCCGATCGTTCCACTCCCGGTCCTGCCGGTAGTGCCCGGCGAACAGGCCCAGCCGGATGGCCGCCGGATCCACCTCGGCGCGGCGCAGCTTGGACACGAACACCAGATTGCCGCGCGACTTCGACATCTTCTCCCCGTCCAGCGCGATCAGCCCGGCATGCACGTAATGGCGGGCGAAACGCCGCCCCGCCACCAGCGCCTCGGCATGGGCGGCGGAATACTCGTGATGCGGATACATCAGATCGCTGCCGCCGCCCTGAATATCGAATTCGGTCCCCAGCCGGTTGAGCGCGATCGCCGCGCACTCCACATGCCAGCCGGGACGGCCCGCACCGAACGGCGCCGGCCACGACGGCTCGCCCGGGCGCGCCACCCGCCACAGCAGCGCATCGATCGGATCCCGCTTACCCGGCCGCTGCGGATCGCCGCCGCGCTCGGCGAACAACCGGTCCATGGTGGCGCGGTCGTACCCCGACTCGTAGCCGAACTGCTCGGTCGCGTCGAAACGGAAATAGATATCCGGGTACCGCGGATCGTCGACCACATACGCCGCACCCGACGCCAGCAGCTTGTCCACCAGCTCCACGACCTCGCCGACCGACTCCACCGCGCCGATGTAGTCGCGCGGCGGCAGCACCCGCAGCGCCGCCATATCCTCCCGGAACAGCGCGATCTCGCGGCTACCCAGATCCCGCCAGTCGATCCCGTCCCGGTCGGCGCGCTCGAACAGCGGATCGTCGACATCGGTCACGTTCTGCACGTAGTGCACCTCGTGCCCGCCGTCGCGCAGCACCCGGTTCACCAGATCGAAGGTCAGATACGTCGCCGCATGCCCGAGATGGGTGGCGTCATACGGGGTGATGCCGCAGACGTAGAGGGTGGCGGTGGCCCCCGGCGTGACCGGGCGCACCTGCCGGTCGGCGGTGTCGAACAACCGCAACGGCGGTCCGGATCCGGGAACGGCGGGCACGGAGATTTCGGACCAGGACTGCATGATTCGAGAGTAAAGGTGTCATCGGCACCCGTCGGCGGCGACCCCGCGCACCGCCACCCCGCGACATCCGCACCCACCTGGCACGACCTGCAACGAGGCAGCAACTGCCGAAAGTCAACGGTTGCAATGAGGCAGCGCGAAATCCGCACGCGCCGAAATCCTCCGGATGCGCCGTCAGAACGCCGGCCACGGAATCGGGCGGCTGCCCTCGGGCAGCGGCATCACCGGATCGTCGAGCAGCCGCCGCGCCCGCGCGCCGAGCGCCTCGACCTCGGCGTCGGTGAGATGTTCGGCCAGCTCGGCGCCGAGATCGCCGGGCAGCGCCTTGACGAACGTGCCGATATCGGTGAGCAGCTCCTCGCCGACCGGCTCCCCCGCCCACCCCCACAGCACCGTCCGCAGCTTCGGCTCCGCGTGCAGGCAGATGCCGTGGTCGACGCCGTACACGCCGCCGTCCAGGCCCTCGAGCGCGTGCCCGCCCTTGCGGTCGGCGTTGTTGAGCAGCACATCCAGCACCGCCATGCGCCGCAGCCGCGGATCGTCGGCATGCACCAGCGACACCTCCGCGCCGGTGCCGTCGACCGCGCGCAGAATCTCGCGGAACCCGTCGGGCACCGCGCCCACCGTCACCAGATCCACCAGATCCAGCCGATTCGCCGGCTCGGTGTGATGATCGACCGACTCCACCCAGCGCTGCACCATCCCCGGCCCGAACGGGCCGTCCCGCAGGATCGTCTCCGGGATCACCCCCCAGCCCAGCGCCTGCGACACCCGATACGACGCCACCTCGCGCCCGGCCAGCGTGCCGTCCGGGAAATCCCACAGCGGCCGCTCCCCGCGCACCGGCTTGTAGACCACGCGGACCCCGGCGTCGACTGCGTCGCCGCCGGGGATATGGATATTGCCGCCGCCGGGGATATGGATATTGCCGCCGCCGGGCGTGCGGGTAGTGCCGCCGCCGGGCGTGCGGGTAGTGCCGCCGCCGGGCGTGCAGATATTGCCTTCGGTGCGGACCCCGCCGTCCGGGGCGATCTCGCACACCAGGGTGACGTTGCTGGCCGTGCTGATCCGCCCGATCACCGACAGCTCACCGCTGTGGAACCCGTCCTCGGCTCTGCCGTCGGCCACGTTCACCGCCTCATTCCTCCTCGAGGTCGGCCGCGCCGAAGATATCGCCGCGCTTGTACCCGTTGGTGCGCACACACATGTGCCCCTTCGTCGACAGCGGCTCCCCGCACAGCGGGCACGGCGGGCGGCCCGCCGCGATCACCTTCGTCGAGCGCAGCGCGAACTCGCGCGCCTGCGACGGGGTGAGGAACACCCGCACCGCGTCCGGGCCCTCCTCGGTGTCGTCGAGCACCACCGACTCGTCGACCTCGGTCTCGGTGATCGCCAGCAGCTCCACCACCACCGCGCCGGCATCGGCGTCCCAGCCCAGACCCATTGTGCCGACCCGGAACTCGGCGTCGAGGGGCATCTGGAGCGGGTCGGTGTCGCTGACCTCCGCCGCCTGCGGGGGCACCTCGGCGCCGAACCGCCGCGCCACCTCGTCCAGCAGCAGCCCCATCCGGTCGGCGAGCACCTTCACCTGCTGCTTCTCCAGCAGCACGCTCACCACCCGGGGCTCCTCCACGGCCTGCAGGTAGAAGGCGCGATCGCCCGGCTCACCGACGGTCCCCGCCACGAAGCGATCGGGGGTGCGAAACACATGGATTGCTCGGGCCATCTGCACCTCCTGAAACCGACTGCATTACTCACTACGAGAATCGGGCGTTCCCGCATTCCCATTATCCGTACCCGCGGCGGATGTGCCGGTCGGCGCGGCGGGCCCGACCTCGCCGCCGGGCACCGGACCGCCGCGATCACCCGATCGTTGCTCAGCGGTTGCCGCCAGCGCGGACAGATCGGCGCCCGTGTCGTTTACCCGCCAGACGTGCGGGGCGGTCGGGGCATACCGCACCACGCTGATCGACGCCGGTTCCACCACGATGCGCTGGAACCCGTCGAGATGGATTCCGAACGCATCGGCGAGCACCGCCTTGATCACGTCGCCGTGCGTACACGCCACCCACAGCACGTCGCGCCCGTGCCGGGAGGCCAGGGCGCGGTCGTGGTCGCGGACGGCGGCCACGGCACGATACTGCACCTGCGCCAGACCCTCCCCGGCCGGGAATACCGCGCCGGAAGCGTGGCGCTGCACCACCTTCCACAGCGGCTCGGACACCAGCTCCGACAGCTTGCGGCCGGTCCACTCGCCGTAATCGACCTCGAGCAGCCGCGGTTCGGGCTCGGGCTCGAGACCGAGCTTGTCCGCCAGCGGCGCCACCGTGCGCGTGCAGCGCAGCAGCGGCGAATGCACGATGTGCTCGATCGGCAAGGGCGCCAACCGTTCCGCCACCAGCCGGGCCTGCTCGCGGCCGCGGTCGGTGAGATCGACGCCCTCGCTGCGCCCGGCCAGGGTCGCGGCGGTGTTGGAGGTGGACACCCCGTGCCGCAGCAGGATCACCGTCATGTAATCCACCCTAGTCGGGGGCGCGGCGGGGCCGCAGACGCGCGGTACGGGCGGCTCACGTCGCCGAGACCACGCCGCCGGCGAGCAGCCCCAGCATCACCAGCCCGAGCACGATTCGGTAGCCGACGAACCAGTCCAGCGAATGCCGCGCCACGAAACGCAGCAGCCACGCCACCGACGCGTACCCGAGCACGAACGACACCACCGTCGCCACCAGCAGCTGCGGGCCCGACGCATTGAGCCCCTCACCCGCCGGCTCGAACGCGTCGGGCAGGCTGAACAACCCCGACGCCACCACCGCGGGAATCGCGAGCAGGAACGAAAACCGCACGGCCGCTTCACGAGTCAGCCCGATGAACAGCCCCGCCGACGAGGTGGCGCCCGACCGCGACACACCCGGCACCAGCGCCAGGCACTGCGCGAGGCCCATGATCAGCCCGTCACGCGTGGTGAGCTGCTCGATCGGGCGCTGCTTGCGGCCGTAATATTCGGCCGCGGCGATGACCAGCGCGAACACGATCAGCATCGTCGACACCAGCCACAGATTGCGGGCGCCGGTGCGGATCGCGTCCTTGAACAGGAACCCGAGCAGCCCGATCGGGATCGTGGCGATGATCACATACCAGCCGATCCGGTAGTCCAGTTCGCGCTGCGCA
>NZ_JARWQD010000182.1 GCF_029869545.1 Nocardia wallacei
CGAGGGGTACGCGCTGGCGGGCGGCACGGAATTGGTGCTGGCGACCGATCTGATCGTGGCGTCGAAGTCCGCGCAGTTCGGTATCCCGGAAGTCAAGCGCGGACTCGTCGCCGCCGGTGGCGGGTTGTTAACCCGGTGGCGCCACGGACACTCCCGTTGCGGGGGGGGCGGCGCCCCGCGCCGCCGCGACATTGGCACGAGTGCGCCACTCGTCGGCCACGGTTGCGGCGCAAGGGTTTCAGCGCGGGCGGGTGGCTCCCACGTATTGCATGAGCCCGTGCACCTGCTGCTCGATCTCCGCCAGCCCCGCCGCGGCGAACAGCTCGGGAAAGGTGTCGGCATCGAAGACGCGCAGCCCGCCCGCACCGCCGACCGCCGTGCTGATCCGGCCGAACCAGCTGTCGGAGCGATGACTGGTACTGATCGCGATCCGCCCGCCGGGGGCCAGCACCCGGATCATTTCCCGCGCCGCCACCATCGGGTCGGGGATCAGATACAGCGCGCCGAAGCAGCACACCGCGTCGAAGCTGCCGTCGGGGAAGGGCAGCCGGCGGGCGTCGCCGCGCACGTAACCGGTCCGCGGGCCGCAGTTGTCGGTCACCGCCCGGCGCAGCATCGGCACCGAGAAGTCGATGCCGACCGCATATCCGTCGCCGCTCAGCCGCTCGCTGAGATAGTGCGTGAAATTGCCGGGGCCACAGGCGATATCGAGTACCCGGCGGGCACCGCGCAGCCGCAGGGCGCGCACGGCGTCGCGCCGGTCGGCCTGCATGGTGCGGCCCGTCACGGCGAAGAAACCGGCGGGCCGCCAGGCGCGCTCGTAGACCAGCGCGAAGGCGGGGTGGTTCATCGTCCGTCGCGCGAGGTTCACCCGGCCGCCCTTCCGCGAACCGCCGCGGCGAGGCTCACGCCAGGTCCACCTCGATGGTCATCCCGGCGGCGCGCAGCCGCTCGGTGAGCGGATCGGCCATCGCCGCCGCCGGGGTGAGAATGCCCGCGAGCTCGGGTAATTCGTCGAAGGCCAGGCTCAGGCCGGACTCGCCGAGCAGCACCGAGGTGGCCTGGTAGCCCGGATCGCCCCGACCGGCGAAGGTGCACACGTACTTGGCGCCGGAGGTGGTGCGCGCGAAGGTCTTCATCGTGAACCAGCCGCTGCGCCGGGCCGCCTCGCTCGGCCCGGTGCCGGGCTTGGGCAGCACCCGGTCGAGCAGCTTGCGACCCGCCGCCACGCGCGAGAGCACCGCGCCCGCCGCCATGGTCGCCACGATGCCGCCCGCCATCCCGGCCGCCACCAGCGGCGCCGCCGGGGACTTACCCGCGCTCATCACCTCGCGGTAGCGGAAGTTCTTGCCGTACACCCAGCCCAGCAGGCCGTTGCTGCGCCGCACGATCTTGGTGTTGTGCGCGGCCATGACGAAGGTCGCCACCCAGCCGTCGAGGCTGGGGTCGATGGTCGAGGCCCGCGCCAGCGCCTGATCGGACTGCCGCCCGACGTCGGGCTCCATGGCCCGGTCCGGGCTCAGCGAATACGGGTGCGCCATCACCGAGCCCTTGGACGGGTCGGCGGCGATCGCCTCCATCATCGCGCGCCCGGAGTCGATGGTGCCGCCGCTGGCGCCGCCCTTGAGCCAGGCCACCAGCGTGGTGTCGGTGAGCTCGCCGGTGTTGTCCTCGACCGAGCGCCGGTACAGCCGGTACACGCTCAGATCGGACGGAATCGAGTCGTAGCCACAGGAATTCACGATCTTCGCGCCCGTCTCCACGGCGCGGTCGTGGAACCGGTCGATGCATTCGCGGATGAACAGCGGCTCACCGGTGAGGTCGGCGTAGTGGGTGCCCGCCTCCGC
>NZ_JARWQD010000183.1 GCF_029869545.1 Nocardia wallacei
CGGCGGGCTGCTGCCCGCGCTCTTAAGGCCCCCCGCGCCGCGGGGCCGGCCCCCCCCCCGCCCGGGCGCCCGATGATGCTGTCGTGTTCCACCGCGGGCAAATGATCCCATTCGGCGGTCCGCATTCGAATCTTGCGGAACACCAGGTAGGTTCCGCCGCGGAACCACGCCGGTTCCCCGGGCGAATCGGCCCACACCGCGCGATCGAAATCCGGTGTCCCGGGTTTCGGATTCGCGGTGCCGTCCTTGTGGCCGAACATATTTCGCGGCGTACCGCCGTCGGACGGTCTGCCGAGGAAGCCGTGCTGCGTCCAGCGCATGCGGGCCAGACCGGGCATGCGGGCGCGCAGCGCGCGGAAGGCGTGGCTGACGATCTGCGGGTCGTCGGCGCAGATCTGCGCCAGCACGTCACCGCCGCACCAGGCGGGACGCAGTGCGTCACCGGCGAATTCGGGTAGCGGCCGCAGATGCGCGGGGCGCAGGCCGCCGAGGCCGAACCGGTCGTCGAAGATGCCCGGGCCCAGGCCGAAGGTCACGGTCAGGCGCGCGGGAACGAGTCCGGTCGCGAAATCGGTATGGGCGCTGAATACGGCTGGCGTGCCGGGCTTTTCGGGCACCCTGTCGCCCACGGTCAATGCGGCGGCCGTGGCCGTCCAGGCGGACAACAGATCTCGCAGCGCGCCACGGTCGGCGCGCGCGATATCGCAGGCGAGGAACAGCGCGTGCGCCTGCGCCGGGGTGGCGATGCCCGCCTGGCGAGATCCGTGGAACGCCTCGACATCCGGGGCGGGGCCGGAGTGCTCCGGGGCCGTCGCACGTCCCGCGACGACGCCGACGGACGCCGCTCCGGCCATCGCGAGCGCCGATCCGAACATCGCTCGTCGCGAGACTCGGCCATCGACCGGACCGGTGTTACTACGCTCAGTAGTAGACTCGCTCATGCCGCCCAACGGTAGCGGAAGAACCCGAAGCCTTCAATAGAGCTGAAGGCGTGGGTGGGAACTCGACGGGGACAGCGCTATTCGCGACGGTGAGAGCAAATGGCGGAGACGGATTTCCCCTGGCGATCGGCCGAAAAGCGAAGCCCCGCATTATTGGTTGCCGCCGAATCGCGTGGAGCGGTGGCGGAATTCCGTCGAGTCGAATACGATCCGCGCGGAACCAACCGTCCGTTGGAGGGACAATTGACCACCCCGAGTACGCTGCAGCGCGAGACCGGGGGAACCGCAGGTCGGCGAACGGTACCCCTGTCTCAGCTGATCTACCTCATGGCCGAGCACGACAAGCTGGGCGAACACCGCCAGACGTTTCTACCCCCACCGGTGAGTGGGGACACCGTGGTGCGCGGCTGCGCCCTGGTGGCGGGCGGACTGGTCGTCGTGGGCGCCCTGTGCGCGGCCGCCGGTTCGCTGGTCGGTAGCGGTGCCGTCGGCGGGCTGGCGCTGGTCCCGGCAGCGGTCGCATTCCTCCGGGGGCGCCGCAACCGTGGTGGCCGCCGGGCGCGACTGGATCTGTTCGATTACGGCATGACCGTGTACCGCGGATCCGAGAAGATCGTGGCATTCCGCTGGGACACCCTCGAGGTCCGGCAGCAGGTCATCCCGTTCCACAACGCGGCCGCCGCGGCGACCGATTACTCGTTCACGCTGACCGGTCCGGGAAACAGCACCGCGGCCTTCGACGAGCAGATCTTCGACGGCGCGCGGGAATGGGGCCCGACGATCCAATCGGCCGTCACCGCAACGCAATTGCCGCACGTGGTCGCCGCCATCGACAGCGAGCAGACCATTCGCTTCGGCGATATCGCGGTCGATCTGAACTGCCTCACCTACGCGGGGACCTCCTATCCGTGGGAGCACATCCAGCGGATCGAGGCGCAGCACGGCCTGGTCTGCATCAAGGTTGGCGGACAATGGGTTTCGCTGGTCTCGGTCGAAACGATCCCGAATTTCTACATTTTCAACGAGGTCACCGAACGACTACGCCTGGCCGCATTGGACGAGATGGCCGCGGAGGCGGCGCCCGCACCCACGCCGTGGAGTCGGTCCGATCCGGATCCGGCGGAGGCTTCCGGCGGTGCCGGGCCGGTGCCGCCCGCGATACGGCCCTCGGCCGACGTCGCTACGCCGCGCAAAGAGTCCGCCGAGGTGCCGATTCGTCCTGAGCAGGAGGATGTTTCGAATCGGGAGGATGCGGAAAGGGTCGGAGTCTCCGGTCCCGCACGGGAATCCGAGTAGGACGACCCGCTAACGCATCACCGGCAGGACCGGAGTATGCGATCGGCCGGTAGCGGCTTCGATGAAGGCGACCGGATCGGCTACCGCGGAAAGGATTTCGACCGTCCGGCGCAGACCCGGCTCCGGCGGCGCGTCTCCTCCGATGGCGTCGATCAGGTCGAGCAGGTGCGTGGTCGCCTCCACGATCATCGTGTCCGTCAGCGCCTGGAAGCTGACGGTGCCGAGGACGGGGTGGACGAGTCCGGCGGCCGGATCGGCGTCGCGGAGTTCGTCGAGCATCGCCGGGCCGTCCTCGGCGAAGTGGCGGACCAGCGCCTCGGGGCCGATCACCGAGCACTGCTGCGCCTGCTCGGCCACGTCGTCGGCCAGCGTGTGGGCCGCGCCGCCGGGCTCGTTGAAGATGCGCAGCCACTGGGCGCCGCTGGTCACCGTGGGTGACTCCACCCGTTCCCCGCGCAGGAAATCGAGCACCTGCTTGTCCGGGGCCATGTGGGCGACGAGGTCCTGCACCGTCCACTCCGGAAGTCGCGTCGGTGTCGTCCACTGCGCGGGCGTCAATGCCGCGACCCGTTCGCCCCAGGTCAGGCAGAGCTGTTCCAGCGTCGTGATGTCCATCTGATCCTCGGATCCACTCAGCGATTCGGACGCGATGCCCTCTCATGTCAGCACCATCCCGCAGCGGCGCGCAATGAGATATCGCTCGATGCCGACGACGCCGGAATTCGTGTACCGCCGCGGCCGCCCGCCCGCAGGGTCACCGCGTGCACATCGATGCGCGGGCGGAAGGCGTTGGCGGCGACGCTGCCGCCGCATCTGTTCGCGCTCCTCGCGGCCGTCGCCGGTCGGCCTGCGATGAGCGCCAACGGTTTCGATCACCGGCTGCGTCGGGCAGGAGTGTTCGCGCTGGACGACCCGCCGCCGAGCCCCGGCACCGCGGAGCACCTGCTACCCGCGCATACGGTGATCGATCGCCAGATCCTGCTGACGGGTCTCGATGATGTCGTCCACTTCGGGCGCCGGTGTATCGGCTATGACAGCGACGGGGACGTGGTCACGGCGCGGTTCGCCGACGGGGGCACCGCGCAGGGTTCGCTGGTGGTGGCCGCCGACGGCATCGGGTCGGTGATTCGCTCGCAGCGTCTGCCGCACGCCCGCGTCGTGGATTCGGGGACGCGATTGATCTACGGCCGGGTGCCGCTGACCGCCGAGTTGCGCCGCGCCCTTCCGGCGGCGATGTTCAGCGTCTTCAACTCCGTCATCGGGCCGGACCACCGCTTCGTGGGCATTGCACCGGTCGAGTATCGGGAATCACCGGGGGCCGCCGCGGCGCGATCGGCGTCCGGCGAGGACCTGCGCGACCTGGTGCTGGAACAGCTGTCCGGCTGGCATCCACTGGTGACCCGAATCGTCGAGGGATGGGCTCCGGGGAGCGTCTACCCGATCACCGTGCGCAGCAGTATTCCCGTACCACGGTGGCAGGCTTCGAACGTGACGCTGCTCGGCGACGCGATCCATGCCATGAGTCCCGCCGCCGGAGCGGGCGCGAACATGGCGCTGCGGGATGGCGCCGCCCTGGCCGCGGCGCTCGTCGATGTTACCGACGGGCGTCCGCTCCTCGACGCGATGCGCGAATACGAGCAGGCTTATGGTGGAGGAGGGATTTCATATTGTGCGGCGGTCGGCAGGGAACGGGACACAGGCGCAGGGAGCAGATCCGCTGCCGGAGTGACCGGGCCGGTCGGAGCTGCCATTCCCGCGATGCCTAGGATCGGATCTCGCCCAAGTACTGTCGCCACGCCCTGATGTCTTGATGACCGCCGTACTCGAATGGTGCGGTTTGCCCGCCCTGAGCCTGATAAACCCGCTGCTCGAACTCTAAACCGAAGGTTTCTATCGGATCGGCATCTGCTCCGAGGCTATGGAGACGGAATGTGCGTTCCGAATATGCGGCACTGCCGGCACGTACCTCATCGGCCCAGGCGTCGGGTGTGGAGAAGAGATCCCTGTTGAAGTCCGAGGGCGCGCTCGGCGGCAAGCCTTCGCGCTCCAGTGCCCAATTCATCAGTACCCGTGACGACCGGCCGTTGTAGTCGTTGAAGGGATGAATGGAGACATACCGCTGCTGAAGTTCCGCGGCGAGACGATACGGATCGGTCCCAGGTTGGTTGCGGGCGTTGTTGTACCAGTCGGACAGCGACTGTAGTTCGCGTCGAATGGCATCCGGTGTGTTGACACGGTATTCGTATGCGGCCTGGTCGGCGCGGAGCGGAACGGTCCCGGGAGGGACGTATCCCAGATACGGATTCGCCTCGATCGCGGCCAGCTCACGGTCGGTGAACGGTCTGCCCGCCTGAACGCCGATCCGCCTGCTATTGGCGAACTGTCCTCCCTGTCCCATCATGGAGGTGCTGAACTGAGACATGCGCCGGTGAATCTCGGTCATGAAAGCTACGGACAAATTCCGATCGCCGTGTCGCCTGGCGAAGGCGCGGGCATCGAGATAGCCCGCCCACTCTCCTTCGCCGAACAACAGCTCCGGTTGTGGCTGACGGGAGATCAGGGCCGCATGGTGGAGCGGCTGATCGATGAACAAGCTCGACTCCAGCGCGCGCTGTGATGGAGTGCGCAAGCCCAATTCGGCCGACCGTCGATCAATCGTGGCCCGCGCGGAGACGGCTATGATGTCCGGCCGGGTAGTGTTCGGGTCCTCACGGTTCGACCTCGACAGAGCCGTGGCCCGTGCCGGATCGGTGCGTATGCTGCGAACCTGCTCGGCACCTCTGCGATCGGTTTCTCGCACCTCCTCCGCCTGTCGTCGCAGCCCGGCACCGAACCCGCGTGTGAATGTCGAGTCGGCCTCGGTCGCCTCCGTCAGCCGACTGACCCGAGGGGCGATATTTCGACGGAATATATCGGCGAGGACGCTGTTGATCCGCATGGCGCGCGCCCTCCCCATATCCGACGCAGGCCGCGGCTCGGCCTAGCTGCCAGTCCTCATCACCGATCTACGCAGTTCCTCCGCTGCGCCCCTTTCATAGATTGTGGCGCTGGCAATAGCACCGCAAGCCGTAACCTTCCCACCACTGGGTGTATGTGAACGGTAATAAGTCGCTTGCGGAAGTGGGAGGTCGAAGTCACCCGCTGATGGCGTAGGGGCGGCGGATGCGGCGCGCGGCCTCGAGGATGCCGAGGATCCGGGAGCCGGGCAGGCCGATGGAGGCGCCGATGGCGGCGGGGGTCCAGGACTCGTCGGCGAGGGTCAGGACCTCCGCGAGCTGTTCGACCGAGAGCTTGGACAGCCGCCGCTCGGAGATCTCGCGCGCCACCGCCCATACCCCGACGTCATCGATTTCGGCGGCGAGATCATTCACCCCGGCGTGGTCGTCCGAATCCTGTTCGGCCGCTTCGGTTTCCTCCTCGGGCTGTGTATAGGTCTGCCGATACTTGGCGACGTCGACCGGCGCCGGGTCGTCGAGAGCCAGCTGCGTGCTGGCCTCACCCGACCGCTGCTGTCGAGCAGGTTCCGGGCGCGCCGCGGCGGCCGACTTCGAGCCGGGGCGGCGGTTGTAGGGGTGTTCCGCCGAGGAGTTCTGAGAAGAAGCGGTCTCGGCCGCATCGCCGGACCGGGTACTCGGAGATCCGTTCCGCGCGGGTCGGTCCCGGTCCTGCTCGGCCGTAGGCGCCTCGAGTGGCCGCAGGTCCGAGCTGTGCGGCCCGGCGATGTCGCCCAGCCCCTGCCCTTCGGTCTGCGTGGTATGCACGGCGTTGCCATTGCGGTGGGCCGTCGCAGCGGCTCCGTCGCGAGCCATCCGCGCATCGTCCGACCGGTCGTTCCGAGTGCTGGTGGTCAGGTGAAAGCCGTTGTGTCCCAATTCGGTTACCGGCAGGTTGTGCAGGTGGGGGTCGAAACCGTTGGAAGGGGGAGCTGTCGGCGGCTCGTGAAACCCGTTGTGTTCCACAGGGGTTGTGGGCAGGCCGTGCCCGGTTCGGTGACCGTTGGCCGCAGGTGGCGCAGTGGGGCCCGTGCTGCCGTTGTGCGAACGGAGGTCGGCACTCGGGTGCATCTCGGCCGCCGATGCGTGGTGATGTCCATCGACCCTGGGCGCGGCCTCGGCGGAGTGCGGGTGGCCGTTGCGGCGGGGATGCGTTGCCTCGGTGCGGGCGGGGGCGGGTTCGGGCCGGTAGTCGGAAAGCATTGGGCCGGAGTGGGATTCGTGCGTGGGCAGGCGACGGTGGCCTACCGAGCCCTCGCGCACCGCGAAGGCGTCGACGATGCGGTGGGTGACCGTGCGGCCGTGGTCCGTCGTCGAATGGTCCGGTATCGCGTCGATGAGCTGGGCGTAGCGGGCGGAGACCCAGGCGTGCAGCCAGATCACGACGCCCACCATGACCGGGGCCACCGCGGCCTCGGCGGCGCGGGCCGGAGCGCCGTTCGCCAGGTGCGGCCCGGCATTGAGGGCGATGGTGACGCCCAGCAGCGCCGCCTCGAGGAAAACCACCTTGCCCCGGGCGATTTCGCGGCCCCAGCGCGCAGCCGTGGTCGCCACCACCATGATGGTGATGATCGGGATGGAGATCATCGCCTCGAAGCCGTAGCTCAGCCAGTACAGCGGATCGGACATGTCGCCGCTGGGCACCAGATTCTGCTGGACGTTGACGCCCGCCCACACCATGCCGAGCACGACCACGCCGATCAGGGCCCGCGACGACCACTCCGCACGGCGATACAACTGGGCAAGGCGCGCATCGGGATTCGACACCCGCCGCCGCGCCGCGAGCGCCTTGCGATGCCAGCGGGCGTCCGCGTCGTCGGCCCGGCGCAGGGCGCGCTCGACGCGGCGGTCGCGTTTCTCCGCGGCCAGTTCGGCGGCCACCGCGCCGCGCCGCTGACGCCTGCGCTGGGCCCGGATCCATTCCGCCAGATCGCGTTCCGCGGCGATCTCCGATTCGGACAGTTCGTCGAACAGCGCCGGATCCGTCTGCAGCGGGAGCTTGCCGCGCGCGGTCGCCACCCGCTGGGCCAGGGCCGCGATCTCCGCGCTGGCGTAGGACGTCTCTGCATTCCCGGCCGACTGGTCGTCGCGCATCGCGAGCCTTCCATGACGCAGGTATGGTGCCGAATATCCGCAACAGCCGATTACTCGAACATATGTGTGACCGCAGTGAGAGTAATCCGTGACCTACGGGCGGTCAATGGTGACACCGAACATCAGTTCGGTTCGGGCGCATTCAGCGCATGGCGGTATGCCAGAGAATCGCCGCCGTCAGGGCGCCCGCCCCGTTCAGCGACCAGTGCAGGGCGATCGGCGCGAGCACGCTACCGCTGCGCCGACGCAACCAGGTGAATACCGCGCCCGCCGCGGCGGTGGCCAGCACGGCGAGTGCGATGCCGCCGATCTGCCCGGCCAGGCCGCCGCCGAGGAATGTGCTCAGCCCGCGGTTGCTGCTGGTCAGGCCGAGCGAGGAGGCGATGTGCCAGAGGCCGAAAAGCAGTGAGCCCGCGGCGAATACGCCGCGCGCGCCATACGCTCGGTCGAGCGCGCCGTGCAGGACGCCCCGGAAGGCCAGCTCCTCGGGAATGGCCGTCTGCAAAGGGATCACGATCATCGACGCGATCAGTGCGCCGGAAATCGTGGCATAGCGATCGGCCAGAAAGAACGGCCGCGTAATCGGCAGCAGCGCGCCGATCGCGACGGCGCCGAGCACGATGCCGACGGCGGCCACCGAATAGAGCGTGCCCTTGCGCCAGTGCCGCGGTGACAACCCGAGCTCGGACCAGCCGAGCCCGCGCCGCCGCATCATCGCCACCAGGACCACGGCGGCGATGGGCACCGTCACGATGTTGGCCCACGTCGAGGTGAAGTGCGCGATCAGGTTCGTGCAGGCCAGCACCACCACGACAACGGCGACGTCCAGGTAGGCGTGCAACCGGCGGGGCGAGCCGGTGACCTCGGGTTTCGGTGCGGCGTCGTTATCGTTTCGAGACATCGCCGCCAGTCTACGTTCATCCGCCGCGGGCGCGCTGTGTTCCTCCGAACATCGCCGCGATCCGGGACTTGCTTTGTATGTATACGTCTACGTATAGTCTCATTCGGGTGGAAGGTATGAGCGCCCCGGCGATGGTGTCGAGCTGATCCGACGAGGGGTATGGGCTCGAGTTCGCGCTCACCGAATCCCGCGGGCACCGGTGATCACCGTGCCTCAAAGATCAATGAATGCGCACGTGCGCAGCCATGCATGAACGGAGATCCGAATGACCACCGATCCGCAGCACCTCGAGGAGCAGAATCGGGCCGACGACCAGGGCGAGCTCGTCCCGGCCGATGCGGCGTTCGGCGACATCACCCTGAAGGACGGCCCCGGCGGCCTGCGCATCAAGCGCTTCACCGGCCGCTACCTGGCCGAGGTCCGCGAGGTGGCGAAGACCGGCATCGAGATCACGAAGGTCTATCGCAGCCGCAAGGGCAAGTTCGTGATTCAGCGCCAGCAGACGGACTGGTCCGACTTCTCGACGCTGTCCAACTTCGCCGCGGACTGGAAGAACTGGCGCTCGATCCTCGGCGACGGCGACTGGGGCGACTTCACCGTGGAGATCGTCGATTCGCTCGATGACCTGCGCGCGGCCGTGTCGCCCAAGCTGCATCGCCGGGTCGCCGCCGCGGTCGAGCGGCCGCAGGCCGAGACCCTCGATATCTGATCGGGCCCGTTCCCGGAAAGGACCTGACATGTTCGCACGGCTGGGCGCAGTGGTCGTCCACAATCCGTGGAAGACGATCGGCCTGTGGGTGCTGATCGTGATCGCGGTCATGGCAACGGCGCCGAAACTGACCTCGACCACCGACCAATCCGACTTCCTGCCTTCGCATTACGAGTCGATTCAGGCAATGGAGCTGCAGGAGAAGGCATTTCCACAGAGCTCCGCACCCGCGGCGATCGTCGTGTTCGAACGAGCGGACGGCGCGCCGCTGACCGCCGCCGATTCCGCTGCGGTCGAAGCGATCACGGCGCAGCTGGGCGAGGCGCGCATCGAGAACGTCACCGGAATCCAGGCGGCGCCGCCGTCGGACAACCGGCTGATCCAGATCGCCGGTGTGCAGATGACCAAGCCCACCGGCGCCACCGACACCCGGCAGGGCGATGCGGTGCGGGATCTGCGCGATGCGCTGCGGTCGAAGGTGGACGGCACGGATCTGCGGGGAGGTGTCACGGGGCAGGCCGCGCAGACGCTCGATGCCACCGAATCCTCCGAAAAGGGCATGGCCATCATCGGTGTCGCCACGATCCTGCTGATCCTGGTGCTGTTGCTGGTCATCTTCCGCAGTCCGGTGATCGCGCTGCTGCCGATTCTGGTGATCGGCGCGATCACCGGCGTGGTCAACGGGCTGATCGCCTGGGTGAGTAAGGGTTTCGACCTGAAGGTCGACAGCTCCGTGACCTCGATTCTGCTCGTCGTGCTCTACGGGGTCGGCACCGACTACATCCTGTTCCTGATGTTCCGCTACCGGGAACGGCTGCGGGCGGGGGAGGATCCCAAAACCGCGATGGTGAGCGCGGTGACCCGGGTCGGCGAGGCGATCACGTCCGCGGCCGGTGCGGTGATCATCGCCTTCATGGCGCTCACGCTGTCGACCCTCGGCCTGTTCAAATCGCTCGGCCCGGCGCTGGCGATCGCGGTGGCCGTGGCGCTGCTGGCCGGTCTGACCCTGGTGCCCGCGATCGTCTCGCTGTTGGGCACCAAGGTGTTCTGGCCCTCGAAGGCGTGGCGGGCCGAGCCGAAGGGCGCGGGTTTCGCCAAGGTGGGACGAGGGCTCGGCAAGCGGCCGGGCGTCTTCGCGGTCGTGTCCGGCGGCGTGCTGGTGGTGCTGGGTGTGTTCGCCGTGGGCTTCAGCCCGACATTCGACCTCACGTCCGGATCCACCTCGAATGCCTCCGAATCCGTGGTCTACAACAAGGAATTGGTGAAGGGCATGCCCGCCGGTGTCACCCAGCCGTCGGATGTGATGCTGCAGTCGACCGGCGGGCTGACCGACGAACAACTGGGCTCGTATCGGGACGCACTCGCCGCGGTGCCCGGCGTGGGGCAGGTCGCGGAACCCGCTCTCTCGCAGGATCGTACGGTCGCCGACTTCCGCGTGACCTTGACCTCGGCACCCGAATCCGATGCGGCCATCGAGACGGTCGAGGGCCCGCTGCGCGATGCGGCGCACGCGGCCGCGCCGCCGGGCACGACCGCGGCGGTGGGCGGCATGACCGCGGTCTTCGTCGACTTCCAGGATGCGATGAACCACGACTACACGGTCGTATTCCCGGTCGCGGCGATCCTGATCATGATCGTGCTGGCGCTGCTGCTGCGCAGCCTGGTCGCGCCGTGGTACCTGATGGCCTCGGTATTCCTGGGATTCGCTGCGACACTGGGCGCTTCGGTGCTGGTGTTCCAGCACATGCAGGGCGAGCCGGGACTGATCTTCACGCTGCCGGTGATCATGTACCTGTTCGTGGTCGCGCTCGGCACCGACTACAACATCCTGATGGTGGCCCGGCTGCGCGAGGAGGCGCGCGAGGGCAACGATCCGCACCGGGCGGCGGCGCTGGCGGTGCGGCACACCGGGCCGACGATCGTCGCCGCGGGCGTCATCCTGGCGGGCACGTTCGCCTCGATGATGTTGGCGGGCAACACCATGCTGTCGGAGATGGGCTTCGCCATCTCGGTCGGCATCGCGATCGCCGCGTTCGTGATGGCGCTGTTCTTCACCCCGGCGGTCACGGCGTTGATCGGGCACCGCGCGTGGTGGCCGGGACACGGTGACAGCAAGCCGAAGGGGAAGCGCACGCCGAATACCGGTGCGGTGCAGCATGATCCGAACTGGTCGAAGTACATGCACGCCGATACCTACGACCACAACGGTGTACCCCGGGTGTCGGTATCCGAGCGGCGCAGGTGAGCAGTACCCCCGGCGGTGCTCTCAGGGCTGGGGATATCTTCCCCAGCCCTGGGCCACGGCCAGCCTGCGCTTGCTCGAACCACGTTTGATCGCAACGACGATGAGCATGATGAGACCGGCGAGCACTCCGGCACCGGCGACGCCGAACGCCAGGAGGATCGTGGTCACCATCGAGGTGCCGATCCCGCGCCCGACCGCCGCCGTGACCGCGGAATCGCCCTGTGTCACCAGGTGATAGGTGCCGGGCCGGGCGGCATCGAACGAAAAGCCCGCCCGCCCTTCGTGTCCGCCGAAGGCGTAGGTCAGCTCCGAGTCGTAGTCCCGCAGCGATACCGGTGCACCGTCCGGGTCGGCGAGCTGGACGTTCACGCTACCCTCGGGAACCTGTGACGAGGCGGAGGGATATTCGAAATACACGGTGTAGCCGCCCGTTTCGGTGATCCGCACGTCGGCCGAGCCGGGTATCTCGACCCGCTGGAAGTTGTCGACCCGGTCCGACATCCGCACGAAGCCCAGCACGCCGATGGCGACGGCCGCGACGATGCCGATCGCGGCGAGCGCTCCGGCGAAGGCGTACCAGCGTCCGGACGGAGTGACCCGCCGGGATGGTTGCGACATGCTGAGTTCCTCCCTCTCGCCTCGATGCCGATCGGCAAGCGATTGAATCATCGCCCGTCGGACCACGCCCGTTAACCGGCCGACAGCGCGGTCGAACCATCGGCCCGGGACAGCAGCGCGCCGAGCCGCTCATAGGTCGGCGCCAGCCTGCGGAGTGTGGCCGCGGCCGCGGCGTGGTCGTCGGTCACGATGTCGTACTGGAGGGCACCAACCAGGCGGGCCTGCGTGGCGGCCACGTCGGCGGCGGCATCGAAACCGAGGCCGTACAGCGCCGCGGCGGCGTCGGACAGGCGCCGCGCGCCGACCCGGATCGCGAAGTGCATCAGGTGGTCCTTCAGCTCCGGGCCGGGACCGGCGGACAGCATATCGGCGAGAACGCGGGCCGCCGCCGCGGTCCCGAGCGTGCCCTCGGGGACGGGCAGATCCGCCCGGTTCGACAGGAACGCAACGGCATTCGGGACGGCGGCCCGCAACGCCTCGTCGACGGCGACCTCGCGGTCGCGGGCGAAACCGTGCCGCATCGTGAACGGCGAGCCGTAGGGTATGGTCTCGGCCCGCCAGGCCCTCAGCAACAGCGGCACCGGCAGCGCCGCGAACGGATATCCCTGCGGATCGTGCATCACCACCCGCTCGTCTCCCACCTCCAGGACGACGACGTAATGGTCCGCCCCGATCGGCCCGGACATGCCGGGCTGATGACGGAGCAGTCCCATCTCCACCGGGCCGACCAGCACCGGGCCCTCCGCGGTGGCCCGCCGCAGCCTCCGCAGCGCCTCGGCCTCCTCACCCCCGCTGTCGCACCGGCACCGCCACCCCAGCAGCGAGAGCGCGGTATCGAGGCCCAGTTCGGGATCCCACCCGTACGGGTCGAAGAACGGCAGCTCGCCCGCCACCAGCGCCATTCCGAAGGGCGCCCCGGTCAGCACCTCGATGGTTCCCGGCTCCGGTGCCGCATTCCCCAGCATCATCGCCAGCGAATGGCTGTAACAATACGGGCCGGAGCCGGAGTAGAGCAGTCCGGGCATGCGGCATCGCCTCCATCGAAATTATTGTGCCCCAATTAATTTCATCGAATTCCCTACCCACGATAGTGAATTTCCCAGAAATTCGACAGCCGCTTCAGGCGCCCGCCGCCCAGCCGGTCGGGTCCGTCCATGCCCGCAGGGTGCGCGTGGTGTCGAAGCGGCGCGGCTCGCGGGTGATCGGGTCGGTGAATTCCAGTGTGGAGGCCAATAATTGGAGCGGGCGGGTGAAATCATCGATGGGCCGGTCGGTGAGTTCGGGGTAGAAGTCGTCGCCGAGGAGGGGAACGCCGAGGCCGTTCATGTGCACTCGCAGCTGATGGGTGCGGCCGGTGTGCGGGGTCAGGCGGTAGCGGCCCAGGCCGTCGCGGTGCTCCAGCAGTTCCACCAGGGTTTCCGCATTCGGCTCGCCCGCCACCTCGAAGGCCCGGAGTATGTTGCGCTCCTTGAGGATTCGGCTCGTGACGGTGCGCGGCAGCGTCAGCCCGGGATCGTAGCGGGCGACGGCCTCGTACTGCTTGAAGACCCGGCGCCGGTGGAACATGGTCTGGTAGGCGCCGCGGCGGGCCGGATTGATCACGAACAGCAGCAGCCCCGCCGTGGCCCGGTCGAGCCGATGCGCGGGCACCAGCTCCGGCAGGTCCAATTCGCGGCGCAGCCGAACCAGTGCCGTCTGCAGGATGTGCCGACCCCGCGGAATCGTGGCCAGGAAGTGCGGCTTGTCGACCACCAGCAGATCCTCGTCGCGGTGCACGATCGTGATTTCGAACGGCACCTCGGTCTCCGCGGGCAGGTCCCGGTGGAACCACACCGCCCCGCCCGGCACGTAGGGGGCATCCGGCGCGATCGGGCCGTCCAGGTCGACGATGCCGCCCTCGGCCAGCAACTCGTCGATCCGCGCGGCGGGCACCCGCGGCAACCGCTCCACGAGGTGATCGCGGATGGTCGCCCAGGTGCCGTCCTCCGGCAGCCGTAGCCGAGCCGGGTCCAACCCGTGCCGCTTGGCCAGCGGCGGCTTCTGCCTGCGCCTCACGATATCGACCCTAGCGGCCGGAGTTGAGCGGTGATTGCACAGGTCGCGGGGCTTTCCCGGTGACTCAGAAGCCGCGCAGGCGGTCGGGGCGGATGCGAATGAGGGTGGAGTAGGTGGCGTAGAACTGCTCCGCGGGCATTTTGATGTCCACGAAGCCCTGCGTGTATTTGGTGGAGAATTCGGCGATTTCCTCGGGGGTGGCTCCCGCCTCGTCGATGCGGGCGTCGCCGGTGAGGACGGCGACCTCGCCGCCGTGCTCGGTGCTGTTGAGGTGCAGCGAGATTCGCGGATTTCCGGTGATGTTCTTCAGCTTCGCCTGGTTCGCCTGGCTGAAGACGAGGAATTCGCCGTCACGCCACAGGAACCACACCGGATTGGGCTGGGGGGTGCCGCTGCGCCCGACGGTGGTGAGCCAGGCGATGGCCTCGCGGCCCAGCCGCTCGGCGACGTGGGCGCCGAATTCGGTGCTGACATCTACCACGGGGGTGCTGCCGGTCGCGGTCATCGGAACTCCTTCATGACGGTCGTGTCGTGATTCCCGTCGCACAACGCCGACCGATTCGCGAGGATTCCCGCGGCCTGCCCGGAGCGCAAGGCCCGGCATCGTAACCCGACCGTCACTAGGCTAGGCTACCCTTAGTAGACCGGAGATGAGGACGGACGATGCTGAGCGTGCTGCCCGAGACCACTGTCGCCGGGCCCGAATCCGCCCTGCCCGAGCACCTGCGGCGGCGGGTGCTCGATGAGTGGGCGACCGGCGTGGAGCTGTCGGACGTGGTCGCCGTCGCGGGGTTGCTCCGGCGCGGCCGGGCGGTTCCGGTGATCCGGCCCGCGGTGCACTGCGGGGCCCGGCGGATCGACTACGGCGAACTGTTCGACCGCGTCGACGCGACCGGCCCGGCGGTACGAACCGATGAGAACGATGCCATCGGTGTCTGCGTACGGATGCTCGCGGCCCTCGGCGTCCACGGCGGCGCGTCGATCCGTCTCGGCGGCACCGGCGACGGTGTGCGGCTGAGCGCCGCAGCGGTGGCCGCGGCGGTGGCCGATCGCCGCGCGGTCGCCGTCGAACGCCGGTGGAGCCCGGTGGATCCCGCGCTCGGCTCCGCCGACGTGCGCCTGGTCGTCGCGCCGCCGAACAGCGCGCACGCATTGGTCGAATTGCTGGCGGCCGTCGCCGACGGCGCCACGCTGGTCGTGCCGACCGCGGCGCAGCGAGACGATCCGGCCGCGCTGGCCGCATTGATCGGCGCGCTGTCGGTGACACACGTCGTCGCCGCCCCCGCGACCCTGCTGCGCCTGGGCGGCAAGACCGCCCTGCCCGGCGAGGAGTCGTCTCGTATTCCCGACCGCACGTCGCCTCGTTTGCCCTCGGTGCGGCGCTGGGATGTCGTCGGGAACGCTTGTCCGCCAGGGCTTTCCGATTGGCTGCTGACGCTGTCTCCCGACGCCCTCACCAGTTTCGCCTACGCGCCACCGGAATACGCCGGTGCCCTTGCCCGCGGGCCGCTCGACGGCACGGGCCGCGTGCGGCCGATCCCCGGCGCCCGGCTGCTGGTGCTGGACGAATACCGTCGGCCGGTGCCACCGGACGTCGTGGGCGAGCTGTGGGCCGGTGGCGCCGCGCTGGCGGAAGACGAACGCGCCCAGGGTGTTTCGAGTCGAGTCGTGGCAGACCCGTATCCGGTCGACGGTACGGGCGGGCGGCTGGTGCGCACCGGTGCCCGCGCGCGCTGGAACTCCGAGGGCTGGCTGGTCATCGAGACCGAGCCGGGTGCGCTCAGCCGCGGGTGACCGGGAGATCGCCGGGCGTGCGCGGCGCGGCGTAGAGCGCGATCCGCCGGTCCGGCCGGACGTCGAACTCACCCACGCAGGTCCAGTCCGACTTCTCGAACGCGCGCCGGATCGCGCGATTGCTGTACTCCGGATCGCCGAGGACGCGGCGGCAGCGCGGATCGGCGGCGAACAACGCCGACGGCAGTCGTGCGATCCACCGCGACATGACACCGCGCCCGGTCAACTCCAGCTCGCCGGTCGCGATGTGGAATCCCAGATCGTGCGGGTCGGCGTCGTAGAGTCTGCCGCATTCGTCCTTGGCGACGCGGTAGATCTCGATATACGCCGCCTCCCGGCCGTCGACGGAGAGAATGCAGGGCCGCGTATAGCCGCCCTCCAGCTGGGCGCGCAGATGCTGGCGCCATCGATCCACCGGCCAGGGCTGATCCCAGGTCCGCACCAGGTGCGGACGTGACATCCACGCCGCGACGGTGGCGGGGTCGTCACCGTCGGCATCGATCACACGCAGGGAATAGGGCGCGTGAAATTCCGGTACGGGCGGCGCGGGAGCCTGCCGCACCGCGTCGGGGATGTCGGTCAACTCCCGCGGCAGCACGTAGGGAGTGGAGGCCTGGTTCATGGTGGGCTGTCTTCTCTTCCGTCGACGACCGGTCGGCGCGCGGCGGGCTACACCGAGCAGGGCACACCGGCGTAGGTGCCCAGCTGGCATTCCGACTCGCGGGTCAGCTTCCAGGCGCCGTCGATCTCACGCCAGGACAGTTCGAGAGAGTAGCCCTCGAAGCCGGGGGAGCCGAACTGCAGCTGGTGGGTGAGGGTATCCCCGTTGACATTCACCGGACCGGCGGCGTTCCAGTGAAATCCGGGCACGCTGTTGACCACGTTCGCGATCTGATCCGCCATGCCCAGCCCGGCCTCGCCGGCCTCCAGTTCGGCGGCACGGTTCGCGCGCGGCGCACCGGTGTCGAGCAGGACCTCGAGCTTGCTCTGCAGCTCACCGACGCTCGGCGCGGCCGAGTGCATCGGCGCCACCACGGGTGCCGCCAGGGCCGGGGTCGCGCTGACGGCGACGCTGGTGCACGCCGCGGCGGCGAGCAGGAGGGCGGCGGCGGTCCGGGAAGCTAATGCAGGCATCTTGTCTCCGATTCGATCTGTGCGGGGCCGACGTGTGTCGTGCCTCGCTGTTTTCTTGCCGGGAGTTGGCGATCCCCACAATATAAGGTAAGCCTATGCAAAGGAAGGCCACCCTCATCCGGGGCCCGGCATGTCGGTGGCCGGAATCACAGAACGGAGTACCGAGTGGAAAAGCTTCTCGTCGTCGGTGCCGGACCGAAGGCCATGGCCGTCGCGGCGAAGGCTCGCGTACTGCGTGATCTGGGAATGCCTGCGCCGCAGGTGATCGTGGTGGAGTCGCACACCGTGGGCGGCAACTGGCTGCCCAGCGGGGGATGGACCGACGGTCAGCACCGGCTGGGGACCAGCCCGGAGAAGGATGTCGGGTTCCCGTACCACTCGACGTGGGCGCGCGGCCACAACCGGGCGATCAACGAGGCGATGACGGCGTTCGGCTGGACCGCGTTCCTGATCGACCGCGGCACCTATGCCGAATGGGTGGACCGCGGCAAACCCAGCCCCCACCACCATGTTTGGGCCGAATACCTGCAATGGGTGGCGCGCAGGGCCGAGGTGCGGCTGATCAACGGCACGGTGTCGAGCATCTCGCCCGCCGGTGACGGCTGGCGGGTCACGGTCACCGGAACCGAATCCGGCACCCGGATCGACGCGGACGGCGTCATGATCACCGGGCCCGGCAGCAGCCGCCGCGCACTCGCCGAGCACCCGAAGATGTTGAGTATCGCGGACTTCTGGGACCTGGCCGGGAAGCGCCGGTTGCCGCCGTCGTCGCGGGCCGCGGTCATCGGCGGCGGCGAGACGGCGGGCTCGGCGGTGGACGAGCTGGTCCGGCACGACGTGCTCACCGTCGCGGTGATCTCGCCCGCGGCCACCATCTACACCCGCGGCGAAAGCTACTTCGAGAACTCGCTGTTCAGCGATCCCACCACGTGGGCCGGGCTGACCCTGCGCGAGCGCCGGGACGTCATCCGCCGCACCGATCGCGGCGTGTTCTCGGTCGCGGTGCAGGAGAACGTGCTCGGCGACAACCGGGTGCATCACCTGCAGGGCCGGGTGGTGCGGACGGCCGACCACGGTGACGGCATCGGGCTCACGCTGCGCAACGAGCTGCGGCCGGATCAGGAGCACAACTTCGATCTGGTCGTCGACGCGACCGGTGGTCAGCCGCTGTGGTTCTGCGATCTGTTCGATTCGGACACTTCGGATCTGGTCGAACTCGCCGTCGGCGGGCCCCTCACCCCGGAGCGCCTGGAGTCGTCGATCGGCTACGACCTCGCGGTCACCGGGCTCGACGCGAAGCTGTATCTGCCGAATCTGGCGGCCGTGGCGCAGGGCCCGGGATTCCCGAATCTCAGTTGCCTGGGGGCGTTGTCGGATCGGGTGCTGGGAGCCACGGTGACCGTGGATGATTCGGCCGCGGGGTTGTCCCGGCTGGCGAGATCGTAGGTGCTGTCATGTCGTTGACCGCGAGCGAACGCCGAATCTGGTTCCTGCACAGGCGCGATCCGGAGGACGTCGCCCTCACCGTGCGCGCCACCTATCGACTCACCGGTGCGCTCGACATCGCGCGCCTGCGGGCGGCCGTGGGCGCGGTGGCCGCTCGGCACGAGGTGTTGCGCAGCGTGCACCGGGCGGGCGCCGACGGCGAGCCGGAGCGGACCGTCCGCGCGGATCTGTTGCCGTCGTGGGAGTTTCACGACGTGTCCGGCCTGCCGGAGCCCGGCCGGACGGTGCGGGTGCGGGTGCTCGCGCGCCGGGTGGCGGCGCGGCCGTTCGACCTCGGCGACGAGGCGCCGCTGCGGTGCGCTCTGATCCGTTGCGGCGCAGTGGAATACCGGTTCGTCGTGGTGGCCCACGCCATCGCCTGGGACGAGCGTTCCTGGCAGGTGCTGCACGCCGAGCTGACCGCCGCGTACAACGGGGACGCGATGCCCGGTGAACGCGTCACCGAGATCGCGGACCGGACGCTGCCGGAGGAGGCGGCGGTCGAGTACTGGCGCGGTCTGCTGCGTCCGCCACCGCAACCACTCGACATACCCGGCCGGACAACGCTTCCCGGGCCGGGATCCGGACCGGCCGGATATGCCGCGCGGTCGCTTCCGGCCGGGCTCGCGGACCGGCTGCGCGCCTTCGCCGCCACACACGAGGCCGATCCGGCCGCGGTGCTGCTCGCCGCCTGCGAACTGGTCGTGTACCGCTACTGCGCGGCCGCCGACTTCCTGATCGCGGTGCCGGTCCCGGTGCGCGACGACGCCGCCGACGCGCTCGGCAACCACGACAATCTGCTGCTGATGCGGGCGACACCCGCCGAGGACGGCACCTTCACGCGCTTCGCCGCCGCCGTCCGGGATTCCTGGGCCGCGGGCCTGCGTCATCGGCGGGCCGGTATCGATCGGGTGGTGCGGGAGTTGCGTCCGGACCGCTCCGACGGCCGGGACGGACTGGAACACCTGGTGCGCCTCGGATTCGGGGTGCGCGACGACGACGCGGGTTTCGGCTTCGCCGGTGTCACCGCGGACCGCCTCGAACTCGGTCACCCGGCGCAGCGAATTCCGTTGCAGCTGACCATGGTCCGGCGCGACGGCGAGATCGCGCTGGAGGCCCGGTATCGCGCCGACGCCTTCGACCAGCGACTGGTGGACCAGCTGCTGACCCATTGCCTGCGGCTGCTCGACGGCGCGCTCGCGGAGCCGGACCGCCGCCTGGGTGAGCTGGACATGTTCGACCGTGCGGAGCGAGCGGACCTGCTGGCCCGATCGCACGGCGAACTGGTCGCGGCCGCACCGGCCACGCTGGTGGAGATGTTCGAACGCCGGGCCGCGCGGCTGCCGGACGTCACGGCGGTGATCGCCGCGACCGGTGGGCCGGAGTTCACCGAGTTCACCTACGCCGAGCTGGCGCGCCGGTCGAATCGCCTGGCGCACTGGCTGATCGGGCAGGGCATCGGCAGCGAGGACCTCGTCGGCCTGCGCATGCCGACCGGCGCGGACTTCGTGATCGGGGTGCTCGCCGTGCTCGGGGCGGGTGCGGCGTACCTGCCGATCGATCCGGACGCCCCGGATCAGCAGCAGGACTTCATGATTGCCGAGGCCCGGCCGCGAATCGTGCTCGGACCGGAGGAGTTGCTGTCCGCCGAGCGGGCCGCGCGCGGCCTGCCGGAGTCGGCGCCCACCGATGCCGACCGGGTGCGACCGCTGCGGCCGGAGAACTTGGCCTACGTCATCTACACCTCGGGCTCGAGCGGGCTCCCGAAGGGCGTGCCCGTGGCGCATGCCGCGATCGCCGACCACGTCGAGGGATTCTGCGCGCAGTGGGGGCTGACGGCCGGGGATCGGTTGCTGCAGACGTCGCCGACCACCTTCGACGCCTCCCTGATCGAGATGTTCGGCCCGCTGACCGTCGGTGCGTGCCTGGTGATTCCGAAGCCCCGCGCGCTCGCGGACATCGCCTACGTCGCCGATGTGATCGCCCGCCACCGCGTGAGCGTGCTGCACATGGTGCCGTCGATGCTGCGCACGCTGCTGACCCTGCCCGAGGCCACGCGATGGCGCTCGTTGCGTCAGGTCCCGGTCGGGGGCGAGGCGCTGCACGGCGACGTGGCGGACAGGTTCGCCGGGGTGTTCGATGCCGAGCTGCGCAATCACTACGGCCCCACCGAGGCGGTGGTGTCCTCGACGCATCTGAGCGTGCAGGGCCCGCAGGGCACCCGGATCGTTCCCATCGGCGCGCCCAATCGCAACGTGTACGTCTACCTGCTCGACGCCCGCCTGCGCCTGGTGCCCGCCGGGGTTGTGGGTGAAATCTACTTGGGCGGAGCGCAATTGGCGCGCGGATACCTGGACCGCCCCGGACCGGCGGCCGAGCGCTTCGTGCCGGATCCGTTCCGGCCGGGACAGCGGCTGTATCGCACCGGCGACCTGGCGCGCCGCAACCTCGACGGCGAACTCGAATTCCTCGGGCGCGTAGCGGATCTGGCGAAGGTGCGCGGTTACCGGATCGAGCTGGGCGAGGTGCAGGCCGCCCTCGTGAGCCACCCGAGCGTGCGGCACTGCCTGGCCGAGGTGGTCGCCGATCCGCGGCACGGTGCGATGCTCGCGGCCTATGTGGTGCCCGCGCCCGACGAGCAGATCGACGTGGCGCAGCTGCGGGCCCACGCGTCGGCGACGTTGCCGCGCTACATGATTCCCTCCGGGTTCGCGGTGATCGACGACATTCCGCTCACCGCGCACGGCAAGCTCGACCGCGCGGCGCTGCCGCCGCCGCGGCACGCCCCGGCGGTCCGGTACCGGGAGCCCGCGACGGCCACCGAATCGCGCGTCGCGGAACTGTTCGGCGAGCTGCTCGGCCGGGACGCGGTCGGCGGGGACGATTCCTTCTTCGAACTCGGCGGCCATTCGTTGCTGGCGGCCCGGTTGGTGGCCGCGCTGCGCACCGAGTTCGGAGTCGAACTCGAGGCCGGGCTGCTGTTCGAGACGGCGACGGTGTCGGGCCTGGCCGCGCTGATCGAATCCGCCGCGGTACACGGTGCGTCGCTGTCCGCAGGGCACCCGATGAGCACGGGCTAAATCAGGTTAGCCTAACCTGGGCTATAGTTTGCGCAGTTGCGCGGTTTTCGAGGGCAAGGAGTGGTCCGCATGAGGTCAGGCCGAA
This sequence comes from Nocardia wallacei, assembly GCF_029869545.1. GTDB lineage: Bacteria > Actinomycetota > Actinomycetes > Mycobacteriales > Mycobacteriaceae > Nocardia > Nocardia wallacei_A. The sequence goes on from NZ_JARWQD010000183.1 coordinate 21,431, forward strand.
AAGCGGAGAGACGGAACCGGCGTGGAGCCGTTCGCAAGTCGATCGAACGGATCGGATTCGCCGCCGTCGCACTGACATTGGCGGTCACCGTGGCGGGCTGCGGTTCCGACTCCGACTCCGGTGCCTCGGGCAGCGGCGACGGCGGCGCGGTGACCATCAAGCACCGGCTGGGGGAGACCACCGTCGAGGGGACGCCGCAGCGGGTGGTGACCATCGGCAACCAGTGGCTCGATGCCGCGCTGGCGCTGCAGGTCACACCGGTCGGCTACGTGGATATGGTCGCGGCCGGGACCAACACCAAGGCGCCCTGGGAACCCGAATCCCTCGGTGACGCCAAGCAGCTCTCGCCGAGCGGCAATATGGTCGAACAGATCGCCGCGCTGAATCCGGATCTGATCCTGGTCCCGTCCTACGGTGTCGACAAGTCGTCCTACGACCAGCTGTCCAAGCTCGCGCCCACGATCGGCGCGGTGAGCGAGGGCGTGCAGGTCGACCTGTGGACCGACGACGTCACCACGCTCGGCAAGGTGCTGCACAAGCAGGAGCAGGCCGACAAGGTGATCGCCGACGTGAACGGCCGCATCGACGAGCTGGCGAAGAAGTACCCGGGCCTGCGGGGCAAGACCTACCTGACCACCATGCTGACGGGTCCCGCGCAGCTGATGGTGCTCGCGGACCCCAAGGACGGCTCCGCGAAGCTCTTCGAGCAACTGGGCCTGCGCATTCCGGATCGGTTCGTGCAGGAGGCCGGGAAGGCGGGCGGTCGGCTCGCGCTCTCGCCCGAACGGCTCGCCGACCTGACCTCGGACCTGCTGGTCGCGAGCGCCATGCCCGGCATGGAGGAGAACTTCAAGGGGCTGCCGGGGTACGCGCAGCTCCCGTCGGTGCGGTCCAACGGCCTCGCCTTCGTCGACGCGGCGACCATCAACGCGATCAACACCCCGACCGCCCTGTCGGTTCCGTTCGTGCTCGGCAAGCTCGAGCCGGCGCTGGCGAACGTCGCGAAGTAGACGCGGTACCGGGTCGCCGAGGAAGGATCTTTCATGCCTGATCACAAGGGTATCCCGCTGTCGCTGTCGCAACAGGCGGCACTGCTGCCGGAGCGGCTGCGAAAGGCGGTGGCAGCCAATCTTTTCCGGGCGCTGGAACTGCCCGGCGACCACGACGCCACGGCACTGGCCGCGGCGGCGGACGCGGTGGTCGCCGAGCACGAGATCCTGCGCACCGTGTACCCGCAGGGCCGCCGGATGCCGAGCGGCCAGGTGGTCGACGCGCCCGAGGGAGTGCTCGAGCGCGTCGATACGCCAGCCGACGGTTTGGAGGCCGCGCTGGAGGCCGATGCCCGGCACCGGTTCGACCTGACGCAGCAGCCGCCCGTGCGAATCCGCCTGCACCGCATGCCCGATCGCCGGGTGCTCTCGATCGCGGTACATCCGGTCGCCGCGGACGATGCGGCGCTGGACCTGCTGGTGGAGCGCCTGCTGTCCGGCCCCGCCGCAGCCACCGGGACGCGCGGCTACAGCGACTACGGCGCTGCCCAGCTGCGCAACCTGACCGCCACCGCGGACTCCGATCCCGATGTGGCGTACTGGGTCGGGCGTCTCGCGGATCTGCCCGCCCCGCTGCTGCCGATGTCGGCGGCGACCTTGGCGCACAGCAGCTTCCGGCTCGACACCGGCACCGTCGCCGGGCTCACCGGGTCCGATCGCACGGCGGGCTTCGCCGCGCTGGTGAGTCGCGCGCTGTACGAGGCCGGTGCCGGTACGGATATCGCGGTCGGCATCGTCGATCCCGCCCGGCCCGATGCGGAGGCCGAGAAGGTCATCGGCAACTTCGCCAATTACCTTGTGCTGCGGCAGGACCCGTCCGGCGGCCGCACACCCGCGGAGCTGATCGGCGCCGCGGCCGAGGCGACCGCCGAGGCGCGCGCCCATGCCGGGGTGCGCATCGAACGGCTCACCCACCTGCTGCGCGGCAATGCCGCGGACGATCCGCTGTTCCAGGTGCTGGTGGCGGTGCGCGACGAGGGTGGCGCCCGGGAACTCGTGCGTCACCCGGCGCGGCCCCGCGGGATCGGCCTGACCTTCGATATCGCGCTCGGTGGCGACGGTGCGACGGTGACGGTCGGATACCCGGACTTCCTGGCCGGGCAGCCGCAGGTGGACGAGTTCGTCGAACACCTCGAACTGCGCTGCCGCGAGTGGGGTGCGGCGCCGGATGCCGCCCTGCCCGAGTCCCCGGACTTCCTCGAACTGTTCGTGCCGCCGTCGGCACCGGCCGTCGCGATGGGCGAATCGGGGCTGGGCGGGCCGCCGCAGACCGACGCCGAACGCGTTGTGGTGGAGGCCATCCGGGAGATTCTGGAGCTGGACGAGGACGACGAGATCGGCCGCGAGGACACGTTCTTCTCGCTGGGCGGCGACAGCATCGCCGCGCTGAAACTGGTCACCGTGCTGGCGCAGCAGGGCCATGCGTTGCAGGTACAGACGGTGTTCGGATATCCGGTCATTCACGAATTGGCCGCGCAGCTCACCGAATTCGACGGCGGGCAGGCGGCCGCCGCTCCCGTGCCCGAGTCGGCGCCGATGAGCGCGTCCGGACTGGACGCGGACACGCTCGGCGCGCTCGGCAAGAGGTTCGCGGGTCGATGAGCGACGGGATCCTCGATGTCGTGGCGCTGTCCCCGCTGCAGCGGGGGCTGTACTCGGTCAGCCGGATATCGGACGGAATCGACCCCTACCTGGTGACTTTCGCGGTGCGGGTGGACGAGCTGTCCGACCTGTCCACGCTGCGGGCGGCGTTCGACGCGGTGCTGGAGCGGTATCCGCACCTCGCGGGCGCGGTGGTCGCCGACGATCTGCCGCATCCGGTGCTGGTCGTCCCCGCGTCCGGCCGGATCGGCTGGGACGAGGTGGATCTGCGCGACGCCGAGGATCCCGAACAGGCCGCCTGGGACATCTACTGGAACTCGGGCCGCTACCGGCTGGACCTGGACAACGGGCCGCTGTTCCGGGTGACGGCGGCCAGGGTGGCCGAGCACGCCTACGAATTGATCTGCACGGCACACCATCTCGTCATCGACGGGTGGTCCATTCCGCTGGTGTTCCAGGACCTCATCGCGATCCACCGCGGGCAGGGCGACACGCTGCCGCGCCCGCCCGCGCTGCGCGACTACGCGGCCTGGCTGGCCACGCGGGACGCCCCGGCCGCGCTGGCGGCCTGGACCGCGGATCTGTCCGGGCTGGAACCGATGCCGATGGTGGCGCCGCCCGCGGAACCCGACCTGCCGGTCGTGGGCGAGGCCCGCATGGACCGCGCGGAGACCGAGCGGGTCGCCGCCTGGGCGCGCGGCCGCGGCCTGACCATGAACACCGTGCTCGAAATGGCCTGGGCCCGTATTCTTTCCAGCCTGACCGGCCGCGACGACGTGGTGTTCGGTCAGACCACCTCCGGCCGGGATGCGAGCCTGCCCGGCGCGGACCGCCTGGTCGGGGCCCTGGTCGCGACGATTCCGGTGCGTGTGGAGGTCGACGAGCGCGATGTCGAGGCGGTCGCCGCCGAACTGCAGCGGCGGGTGGCCCGGCTGCGCACCCACGAATTCGTCGGCATCGCGGAGATCACCCGCTGTGCCGGGGCCGGGCAGCTGTTCGACACGCTGCTGGTATTCGAGAACGTGCCCACCGGGTCGATGACCGCCGAGATGGAACTCGGGCACGGCGCCCGGATGCGGTCGCGGCGCATCGACTCACCGAGCCACTATCCGATCACGATCGTGCCGATCGTCGAAGCGGGAGAACTGGTGAGCCGCACCGAGATCCGCCCGGACCTCGTGCAGCGATTCGACCCCGACCGGCTGGCGCGCCGGGTCCTGCACGTGGTGCGCGCAATCGTCGCGGGTGCCCGCTACTGCGACCTGGACGTGCTGCTCGACGACGAGCCCGCGGTACTGAGCGCGCCGAGCGAGGGCGTCACGACAGCGCCGGAAGGGGCAGGCGGTGCATGGGCTTCGGTGCCGGGCAGTACGGGCGGCGCAGGGGATTCCGTGCCGGAGGCGCTGCTGCGGCAGGCCGATCGTGTTGGCGATCGGGTTGCCGTGGTGGATGGCGAGGGGGAGCAGAGCTTCGGTGAATTCGCCGCGGCGGTAAGGGCATTGGCGGACGGGCTGCGGGCGCAGGGCGTGCGGCCGGGCGAGGCGGTGGCGGTCGTGCTGCCCCGGGACCGGCGGGTGCTGCAGGCGCCGTTCGCGGTCGCGCTTGCCGGTGGGATGAGCGTGCACGTCGATCCGGCCACTCCGGCCGAGCGCGTGGCGTACATGGTGCGGACGGCGGGGGCGCGGATCGTGCTCGCCGACGAATCGCTCACGGATTTGATCGTCGAGGTGCGTGCCGAGGGCGTGGAATGCGTCCACGGTGTCGTCGCGCCCGACGGGCGGCTGCGGGTCCTCGGTGCGGGCGAGGCAGACGCCCCGGGCCCGGATCGGTCGAACCGCGTTGCGATCAACCGTCCGAACCCCGTTGCGGCCCATCCCGATACGCCGTTCTATACGGTCTTCACCTCCGGCACCACCGGGCGCCCGAAGGGCGTGGCGGTGTCACACCGTGCGCTGCTGAGCCACTGGGCCAACCACGAGCGGCGGATCTTCGCCCCGCTCACCGAGCGGGCCGGTCGGCAGCTGCGCATCGGGCACGGCTGGTCGACGGGTTTCGACGCCGCCTGGCAGCCGACGGTCGCGCTGCTGAGCGGGCACGCGGTCGTGCTGCTGAGCGAAGCCGAACGCATCGACGCCGAGCGGATCGTGGCGGCCGTCGAACAGCGCGGCATCGATATCTTCGACACGTCTCCGTCGATGCTGAGCCGCCTGATCGCCGCGGGCCTGTTCACCGAGCGCGACGGTGCCGAGCGCTGCCCGCTGGCGGTGCTGGCCCTCGGCGGGGAGGCGATCAGCCCGGACACCTGGAATCGGTTGCGCGCGTTGCCCGATACCCGCGTCATCAACTTCTACGGGCCCACCGAGGCCACCGTGGAGGCCCTGATGGCCGACGTGCACGAGCATCCGGCGCCGACCATCGGGCGGCCCTTCGACCGGATGACCGCCGAGGTCCTCGACCATCGGCTGCGCCCGACCCCGCCCGGCGGGCACGGTGAGCTGTACCTGTCCGGCGATCAGCTCGCCCTCGGATATCTGGGCCGACCCGGCGCGAGCGCGGCCGCCTTCGTGGCCGGGCCCGGCGGACGCCGCTACCGCACCGGCGATCTGGTCCGCCGCACCCCGGAACGCACGGTGATCTACGAGGGCCGCATCGACAGCCAGGTCAAGATCAACGGCTATCGCGTCGAACCGGACGAGGTCACCGTGGTGCTGCGGGAGCTGGACGGCATCGCCGATGCCGCCGCGCTCGCCTTCACCGAACGGGGACGCACCCGCTTGGGCGCGCTGGTCGTGGGAGACCTTCCGGTCCGGCAGATCCGCGCCGAACTGGTGCGTCGGCTGCCGCAGTTCCTGGTGCCGACCCGGATCGTCGCGGTGGAGCAGCTGCCGGTGAACCGCAACGGCAAACTCGACGGCCACGCCGCCACCGCGCTGCTGGCCCGTCCGGATCGCGACACCGCGGCGGACGAGCCGGAGACCGAGACCGAACGGACCCTCCTCGACCTGGTCGGCGCGCTGGGCGCGCAGGGCCGGATCGGGATTCGCGACAGCCTGCTCGACCTGGGCATCGACAGCATCGGGGTGATCGATCTCGTCTCCCGCCTGCGCGGTGCGGGATATCGGGCCGCCGCGCGCGACGTACTCGCGGCGGCCGATCTGCGAGAGCTGGCGCGGGAATTGGATGCCGCCGGACGCGGAGGCGACGATGCGCCCGCGATCCCCGCCGGAACGATCCTGCCGCTCACTCCGCTCGCCCGCGAGATCATCGGCCTCGGCGACTACCGCTACCTCGCGCAGTCCCAGGTGGTCACCCTGCCCCCGGACGTCCCGGTGGGGACGATCGTCGAACGGCTCGAGGCGATCGCGGTCGCGCATCCCGCGCTGCGCTCACGCCTCGCGAGCGGTCCCTCCGGTGAACCGTGCCTGCTGGTCGAGGAAACATCCAGTGCGGCAACACATCTCGAGGTGGTCTCCGACGGCGGCGACGGTGCCGCACAGGTGTCCGCCGCGGTCGACCGGCTGGATCCGGACGCCGGTGTGATGATCGCGGCCACCGTGCTGGAGGGCACGCACCGCCGTCTCGTGCTGGCCATCCACCACCTCGCGGTCGACGTCGTGTCCTGGTTCGTGCTCCTCGACGATCTGCGCCTGCTGGACCGGGGTGCTGCCCCGATGAACGAGTCTCCGGCCGAGAACGCGGGTACCGAGCCCGCCTCGACGCCGCGGATCATCGGCGCCCCGCTGGGCGGCCGCTACACCGATCCGGCCGTGGATCGCGCGGGCAAGACGAGCGCGAGCATCGCCGAACTCGGCGCCGCGGCGACCCGGCGGCTGCTGGACCTGTGCTCCGAATCCGGTGTCGCCCTGGAGGATGTGCTGATCCTGGCCTGCGCGGCCACCTTCGCCGACGGCGCCGATGCCGACGGGCGCGTGGCGATCACCCGCGAATCACACGGGCGCGGGGTGTCGATGTCGGCCGCCGAATCCGGCGGCGACGACCGCAGGGTCGGCTGGTTCACGGTCGAGGAGACGGTGCTGGTGGATTCGGCGCGGACCGCCGGGTGGACGCTGCGCGCCGGGCCGCCCGCGCTGGCCGACCGCAGCCCCGCGGTGCGCGGCCAGGTCCGCCTCAACCACCTCGGGCGATTCGATCTGCTGCAGTTCGGGACCGGGGCCTGGTCGCCGGTGCCGCTGTCGGAGTACAGCGAGAACGTCGGGTGGGCAACACATCCGGACCTGCCGCTGCGCTTCACGGTCGACGTCTCCACCGCGGTGGTCCCGCGCGCGGACGGCCCGTCGCTGGTGGCGCGCTTCGACGTCAATTCGGCCGTACTCGACGAGGCCGCCGCCACCGCGCGCACGCAGCGCTGGTCGGCAATACTGTCGGCGTTCGCGGGGACACGATCGGAAGGGGAGTCATGACGGTCGACGCTGTCGAGCAGCTGGAGCCGGATCGGGTCGCGCTGAAACAACAGCAGCGGGCCGCCGCGGCGGCGCGCAAACGAATCCTGGCGCCGGTCAACGGTTCCCTGACGCTCGCGAGCCTGGTGATCGCCGTGGCGGCGGTGTGCGCGGTGGTGCCGTTCATCCTGATCGTCGAGCTGTGCCGCGAGCTGCTGTCCGGGTCGGCCGACTCGGATCGGGTGTGGCAGTTGCTGATCGCGGCCGTCGTGGTCCTGGTGGTGCGGGGTGTGCTGCAGGCCGGTGCGCTGGCCTACAGCCACCAGGTGGACGCCAAGTTCCAGCTGAGCCTGCGGGAACTGTTGGCGGCCAAGCTGACCCGCGTCCCGCTGGGCTGGTTCACCGACCGCACCTCCGGCGAGGTCAAGAAGTTCCTGCAGGACGATGTCGACAAGCTGCACTACATGGTGGCGCACGCCCGGCTCGATTTCGTCGATGCGGTGACGGTGCAGCTGGTCGCGCTGGTGTATCTGTTCATCGTCGACTGGCGGCTGGCGCTGGTGCTGCTGATTCCCCTGGCGCTGTACGCGCGGCTGCTGGGCGTCATGATGGCGCCCGCGCACGTCGAGCGGCTGGCCGCGTTCGAGCGGTCGCAGCGCACCATCGAGGACGCCACGATCGAATTCGTCGACGGCATCCAGGTGGTGCGCACCTTCGGTCAGGCGCGCAAGGCGCACAACGTCTTCCAGCGCGCGGTCGATCGCACCGCCGACCTGCTGCTGGCCTGGAAGCTGCCGATCACGCGGCTGCAGTCCGCGTCGGAGGTCCTGCTCACCCCGCTGTTCCTCACGCTGGTCGTGCTCGTGGCCGGGATCGGCTTCGTGCAGCTGGACTGGATGGCGGCGGCGGATGTGCTGCCGTTCCTGCTGGTCGGGGTCGGGCTCGGCGGTGCGCTGCTGGGCATCGGCTACGGCGGGCAGGCGATGCGGCAGGCCGCCGCGGCGGCGCAGCGACTGACCGACCTGCAGGATACGGCCGAGCTGGCGGTGACGGCCGCCGCTGGATCGGAACCGGCCGCCGACGCCACGGTGCGGTTCGAGGGTGTGAGCTTCGGGTACCGGCGCAACCGAAACGTTCTGCACGACATCGACATCGAGCTGCGTCCGGGCACCATCACCGCACTGGTCGGGCCGAGCGGCTCCGGCAAGTCCACGCTGGCCCGCCTGCTCCCGCGCTTCTACGACGTCACCGACGGCCGGATCACCATCGGCGGCAAGGATGTGCGCGAGTTCTCCACCGAGGAGCTCTATCGCACCGTCGGATTCGTGCTGCAGGACGTCCGGATGATCCGCGGCAGCATCCGGGACAACATCCGCCTGGCGCGCCCCGACGCCGACGACGCGACGGTCGAGCGGGCCGCCCGCGCCGCGCAGATCCACGAGCGCATCGCGACCCTGCCGCGCGGCTACGATTCCGAAATCGGCGTGGACGCCGTGCTTTCCGGCGGCGAAGCGCAACGGCTGTCCATCGCCCGCACGCTGCTGGCCGATACGCCCGTGCTGGTCCTGGACGAGGCGACGGCCTTCGCCGATCCGGAGTCCGAGGCCGCGGTGCAGGACGCGCTGGCCGTGCTGGTGGCCGATCGCACCGTGCTGGTGATCGCGCACCGCCTGCACACCATCACCGGTGTCGACCGAATCCTGGTGCTGGACAAGGGCCGCGTCGTCGAGAGCGGAGATCATGCCACCCTCTCCGGGGCGGGCGGGCTCTACCAGCGACTGTGGGAAATCAACGAGGCATCGCTGGTCGAGCTGACGGGCTCCCCGGCCGCGGCGGGACAGAAGGAGATCCGGTGATCACCAAGGTTTTCGCGCTCGTTCCGGCCGAATTGCGCCCGCAGGTGCCGCGGTATCTGGCGCTGGTCGTCACGCAGGCGCTGTGCCAGGTCGCGGCCTACCTGCTGGTGATTCCGTTGCTGGAGGCGCTGTTCCGGGGCGAGTTCGGTACCGCGTGGCGGTGGGCGATCTGGCTGGCGGTCGCGGTGGCCGCGGCCTCGGTGCTGTGGTACCTGCAGGCGAAGGCCGGGCTGCGGATCGGTGTCGGCATGCTGCGCGGCGTGCAGACGCGCCTGGGTGATCATCTGAGCACGCTGCCGCTGGGGTGGTTCGCCACGGCCAATTCCGGATCGGTGTCGCGGATCATCGTCGCCCATGTGCGCGAGATCCTCGACGTCGTCACGCATTTGGTGGCGCCGATGGTGGGCGCCGTGGTGATTCCGCTGGGTGTCGCCGTCGGGGTCGCGTTCGTCGAATGGCGGGTGGCGCTGGCGATGCTGGTCGGCCTGCCGGTGCTGCTGCTGGTCAGCCGCTGGGCCAACAATCTGCACTCCCGCTCGAACCAGCGCCTGCACGACGCGTCCGCCGAGGCGAATGCGCGGGTGGTCGAGTTCGCGCAGGCACAGCCGGTGCTGCGGGCCTTCGGCGCGGTCGGCACCGGCAACCGGGCGCTGACCGGGGCGCTGCGCGATCAGCAGCGGGCCGCCACCGGGCTGATCGCCGCCAGCGTGCCGGGGCTGATGGTGTTCGCGCTGCTCGTGCACGCGGTGTATCTGCTGGTGGTCTCGGTGATCGTCGCCCGGACCCTGGACAACACGCTCGCGGTGCCCGCAGCCCTCGCCCTGGTCGCGGTCGGATCCCGCTACATCGAACCGCTGCTGGGGACCGCGCAGCTGAGCAACGCGATGCGCAGCGCCGCGGACGCCGCGGACCGGATCACCGGATTCCTTGCGGTACAGGGCCTTCCGGAGCCCATCGAACCGGTCGAGCCGGAGAACGCGGAGATCGTGTTCGAGGATGTGGCATTCGGCTACGGCGACGAGTCGACGGTGCTCTCCGGCGTCTCGTTCACGGTGGCGCCGGGCACCACCACCGCGATCGTCGGACCGTCCGGCAGCGGTAAGACCACGCTGGTCCGGCTGGCGGCGCGCTTCTACGACGTCGACTCCGGCCGGATCACGCTGGGCGGCCACGATATTCGCCGATTGCCGTCGGACGCACTGCTGCGGCAGGTGTCGCTGGTGTTCCAGGACGTGTACCTGTTCAACCAGACCGTCGAGGAGAACATCCGGGCGGGCCGCGCGGAGGCCACCGCGGAGCAGGTGCGCCGGGCGGCGGCGATCGCCCGCGTCGACGAGATCGTCGAGCGGCTGCCCGACGGCTGGGACACCGTGGTCGGCGAGGGCGGCAGCGCGCTGTCCGGCGGTGAGCGGCAACGCGTCTCGATCGCCCGCGCACTGCTCAAGGATGCGCCGATCGTGCTGCTGGACGAGGCGACCAGTGCCCTCGACCCGCACAGCGAGGCGGTGGTCGCGCGCGGCATCCACGAGCTGACCCGCGACAAAACCGTTGTCGTGGTGGCGCATCGGCTGTCGACCATCCAGCATGCCGACCAGATCCTGTTCGTCGAGGACGGCCGGATCGTCGAACGCGGCGCGCACGCCGAGCTGGTGGCGCGCGGCGGCCGCTACGCCGAGTTCTGGAACGAGCGCTCGCGGGCGACGGGCTGGCATCTGGCGCCCGCGTAGCGGATCACCGCCAGTAGGCCCGCGCGGCGATATTCTGTTTCGGCAGCTTGGTGCGCAGCGTCTTCACGATCGCCCGCGTGGTCGCCGCATCGCATGCGGCCCAGCCGAATCCGTCGGGCGCACAGGTCACGGTCTCCGCGGCCTGGCGCAGCAGCTGCCCGTAGTTGACCCGCTCGACCCAGGTCACCTCGGTCTCGGGCCCGGAGCGCACCGGCAGCGTCCGATCGGATTCGTACTGCCACTCCAGCCATATCCGGGCGGGCGTCTCGCCGATGGCGTCCAGCAGCGAGTTGATCGCGGGCAGCGACGCGGTGTCGCCGAAGATGACGAACTCCGACGGAACCGGTTCGGGGACGGCGAATTTCGACCCCATCACCGTCGCGTCGATGACGTCGCCCGCGGCGGCCCGCTCGGCCCACAGCGAGGCCGGGCCGCCGTGCAGGGCGAATTCGATATCGAAGACGTCGCGGGCGGGATCGGGATCCACCAGCGTGTAGCCGCGCTGCTGGAGGCTGCCGTTGCCGTCGGGGAACCACATCCGGATCCACTGCGTCGGATGCACCGGATGGTCGGTCAGCAGGCCGCCGCCGCTGAACCCGAGCCGCAGGTACTTGTCGCTGATGCGGTCCGTCGAGGTGACGGTCAGCCGGTAGTCGTCGGCGCGCAGCGCCTTGAGGACGAACCCGTTGAAGCCTTTGCCCATGTGGTTAGGTTAGCCAAACCACATCCCTACGTCACGGCCAGTGTCGTGAGTTACTATGCACAAAGGTTAGGCAAGCCTAGCCTTTTTAGCTGATGAAGGCTGTGGCCGGTGAGGAGTCTGATGCTGGGCGAGGCGGACGTTCGCGACATCGTGGCGGCGGAACTCGGGGTGCACCCCGAGTCGATCGGCTACGACGACGATCTGGTGAGCCTGGGCATGCATTCGATGATGCTGATGCAGCTGGCCGCCCGCTGGCGCAAGCAGGGTCACGAGGTGCGCAGCTCCGCGCTGGCCCTGCAGCCGACGGTAGCAGCGTGGACGGAGCTGCTCGCCGGGGCTCGCGCCACCGAGCCCGCGCGGCCCGCGCAGGCCGCACCCGCCGAGGCGGCCGAGACCGACGAGTTCGCGCTCGCCACGATGCAGCACGCCTACTGGGTCGGCCGGCGGCAGGACCAGCGTCTGGGTGGCGTCGCGGCGCACCTGTACGTGGAGTTCGACGGCGCGGGCGTGCAGGCGGATCGGATGCGCCGCGCGGTCGAGCGGGTGGTGCGAAGACACGAGCAGCTGCGCGTGCAGTTCACCGACGGCGGCACCCAGCGCGTGCTGCCCGAACCGCTGCGGCCGGTGTTCCACCTCGTGGACCTCACCGCCGAATTCGACGGTGGCCGGATGGAACTCGAGCGGCTGCGCCAGGAGAAGAGCCATCAGCGGATGGACATCGAGTCGGGCCAGGTCATCGACATCACGCTCACGCTGCTGCCCGACGGCCGCCACCGCGTGCACGTCGATGTCGACATGCTCGCCGGTGATGCGTTGAGCTACCGCAGAATTCTCGACGATCTGGCCACCGCCTACGACACCGACGCCGACCCGGCGGCGGCCATCGGGTACACCTTCCGCGAGTATCTGTCGGACAAGCGGCGCACCGCCCCCGACAACTCGGCGGCGAAAGCGTGGTGGGACAACCGGGTTCACCACCTGCCCGAAACCCCCGCGCTCCCGGTGCTGCCCGAGAGCGAGCGGGCCGATCCGGCGCGCAGCGTCCGCCTGCACCACTGGTTCCCGCCCGAGGCGAAGGCGCAGCTGCACAAGGTCGCGCACGCTCACGGCGTCACCACGGCGGTGGCGCTGGCCACCGTGCTGTCCGAGGTGATCGCGCGCTGGTCGGCCGAGCAGCGGTTCCTGCTCAACGTGCCGCTGTTCGACCGCGAGCCGCTGCACGACGATATCGACCGGGTCGTGGGTGACTTCACCAACTCGGTGCTGGTGGATGTCGATGCGCGCGAACCGGAATCGATGGTGGCGCGGGCCAGGCGGCTGCAACACGAATTGCACAGCTGCGCGGCGCATTCCACCTACGAGGGGCTGGACGTGCTGCGCGACCTCGGCCGGTTGCGCGGCGCCCCGGTGACCCCGTCGGTCGTGTTCACCTCCGGGCTCGATCTGGGCGAGCTGTTCTCCGATCGCGTCACCCGGATCTTCGGGGAGCCGGTGTGGATCCTGTCGCAGGGCCCGCAGGTGGACCTGGACGCCCAGGTGGTCGAGCTGGACGGCGGACTGCTGGTCAACTGGGACGTTCGCCGCGATGCCATGCCCGCCGGGGTCGTCGAGTCGATGTTCGCCGAGTTCCGCAGGCTGCTGCTGGCGCTGGTCGAACCCGGCGCCGACTGGCAGGCGCCGCTGTCGATCGCGCTGCCGGAAACACAGCGCGCGGTGCGGGATTCGGTCAATGCGACGCGCCGGGACCTGGGCGAGCGGACGCTGCACGACGCGTTCTTCGCACGCGCGCAACAGGATCCGGAGCGGGTGGCGCTGCGCTGGCGCGACGGCGGTTCGCAGAGCTACCGCGAGCTGTCCGAGCAGGCGCTGGCGGTGGGCCGGGCGCTGGCCGACGCCGGAGTGCGGCCCGGCGACACGGTCGCCGTCGTTGTTCCCAAGGGACACCGGCAGATTCCGGCCGTGCTGGGCGTCCTCGCCGCGGGCGCGACCTACGTCCCGATCGGCACCGGTCAGCCGCGGGCCCGCCGGGATCGGATCCTGGCGCGCTCGGGTGCCCGGGTGGCCGTCGTCGACGACCACCTCGAACTGCCGCCGGATGTCGCCGCGGTCCGGCTGGACGAGGCGGTGCGGGGGCCGCGCCTGGAGCGTGCGCACGGCGGCGACCCGGACGCCCAGGCGTACGTGCTGTTCACCTCCGGTTCCACCGGGGAGCCGAAGGGCGTGGAGGTCGGCCATCGCGCCGCCGCCAACACCGTCGACGCGCTCGCCACGCACTTCGCGCTGGGCGCGGACGACCGTCTGATCGGGCTGTCCTCGCTGGAGTTCGACCTGTCGGTGTTCGACATCTTCTGCCCGCTGTCGCTCGGTGGCGCGCTGGTGTGCGTGGACGAGCAGACCGAGCGCGACGCCGCGGCATGGGCCGCGCTCATCGCCGAAACCGGTGTCACCGTGCTCAATTGCGCGCCCGGCCTGATCGGCATGCTGCTCGATACCGCCACGGCCCGGCAGCTGCGGTCGATGCGGGTCGTGATCACCGGCGGTGACCGGGTGAATACCGAACTGGGGCAACGGTTCCGGGCGCAGGTCCCGCGGCTGCGGTTCGCCGGGCTGGGCGGGACCACCGAGACCGCCATCCATTCCACGGTGTGCGAGGTCACCGACGACTTCCCGTCCGAGTGGTCCGCCGTGCCCTACGGCACGCCGCTGGCGAATGTGCACCTGCGGGTGGTCAACGAGCGCGGCGAGGACTGCCCGGACTGGGTGATCGGCGAATTGTGGATCGGCGGAACGAGTGTCGCCGACGGCTACCGCGGCGATGCGGAGCGCACCGCGCAGCGCTTCGTCGAGGTCGAGGGTGTGCGGTGGTACCGGACCGGCGATCTCGCGCGATACCTGCCCGACGGCACGGTGGACTTCCTCGGCCGCGCCGACCACCAGGTCAAGATCCGCGGCTACCGCGTCGAACTCGGCGAGGTCGAATCGGCGCTGACCGCGCTGCCGCAGGTCCGCGAGGCCGTCGCACTGGTGACCGAGGGCGGCAGGCTGGTAGCGGCGGTGACCGGCCCCGACGCCGTGGAACCGCTGACCGAGGCGCTGCGAGAGCTGTTGCCCGCGCACATGATTCCCGAGGCGATCGAGGTGCTCGACGAGCTTCCGCTGACCGCCAACGGCAAGCTGGACCGCGCGGCGATCCGGCGGCGGACGGCCGCAGACGCGCTGGCGGCCCGCCATGTCCACGTGCCGCCCGCGAACGAGGTGGAGGCGGCCGTGGAGTACATCGCCGCGCAGGTCCTCGGGGTCGACTCGGTCGGCGTCGAGACCGACTTCTTCGATATCGGCGGCAATTCGATCCTGGCCACCACGCTGACCGCCAAGGTTCGCGGGCTGCTGCAGGTCGAGCAGTTCGGCGTCACCGAGGTGTTCGGCGGGCGGACCGTTCGCGCCATGTGCACGAGTCTGCTCGCCGCCGAGCCCACACCGGCACGGCTGCAACAGGTGTCGCGAATCCTGCTGGAGCTCGCCGGGGTGGGCGTCCCCGCCGGGGACCCACAGCCCGTGTCAGCCCACTGATTTCGCCGCCTCCCGGATTGGTTCTATTCGATGCGTTCGTTGGAAGACCTGCAGCAGGCCATGCAGGAACGGCTGGCCCAGGAGGGCCTGGCCACCGCGCCCACGGTGCCCGTGCGCCGCGACCCCGCCCGTGCCCCGCTGTCGTTCGGGCAGCGCTATGTCTGGGCGCACCAACAGCTTTCGCCCGACAGCACCGCCTACAACCTGTGCCTGCTGCTCACCTTCCGCGGGCAGGTCGACGTGGCGGCGCTGCGGACGGCATTCGAGGCCCTGGTCCGGCGGCACGAGGTGCTGCGCACCACTTACCACTGCGACGACGACGGCGAGCCGTATCAGCGCATCCACGACGATCTGACGGCCCGGCTCGCCGAGCTGGATCTGACCGGCGCGGCCGATGCCGCGGCCCGGGTGCACGAGCTGGCGCATGCCGCGGCGCGGGAGCCGTTCGATCTCACCCGGGAATCCTCGCTGCGGGTGACCTTCGTGCGGGTGCACGCGACCGAGGTGGTCGCGGTGCTGGTCATCCAGCACATCGCCTGGGACGGCATGACGCTGCCCGCGCTCGCGCAGGACGTGCAGCGGTTCTACGGGCAGGCCCGCACCGGCCCGGTGGAGTTCGAACCGCTGCGGTTGCAGGTCGCCGACTTCGCGGAGTGGGAGCAGGAGCGCTTCCGCACCGACGACCGCGCCGCGGATATCGCGTTCTGGCAGAGCAGGTTCGACGGTGATCCGCCCGAGCTGTCGCTGCCCTACGACCGGCGCCCGCTCGGCCCGGCCCTGCACGGCGCGCGCTCGGATCGCCCGCTCGGCGACCGCGCCGACGCCGCGCTGCGCCGGCTCAGCGCCGCGCTGAGCACGACACCGTTCTCGGTGTTCCTCGCCGCCTACTATCTGGCGCTGCGGCAGCTGACCGGACAGCACGACATGGTCGTCGGCACCACCGTGGCCAATCGCGAGGAGTCCGGCCAGGAACTGCTCATCGGCAATTTCAGCAATGTGCTGCCGCTGCGGCTCGCGGCCGGGTCCGTCGGCACCTTCGCCGAACTGGTCGCCCACGTGGGCGAGGTGACCACGGAAGCGTTCCGGCACAAGACATTTCCGCAGGAGGCGATCGCCCGCGCGGTGCACCGGGCCACCGGCCACGCGGGATCGCAGCTGTTCGACACCATGGTGCTGTTCCTGCATCAGCGGATCGACGGACCGCAGCTGCCCGACGCCGCCACCAGCTGGGAGCTCATCGATCACGGCGCCGCGCTGCTGCCGATCGTGTGCGAGACGTTCATGCACGCCGACCGCACCGACGTGCAGCTCACCTACCGCACCGACCTGTTCGATCCGGCCACGGTCGACCGTCTGCACGAGTACATCGACCGGATGCTCGCCGCGGCAACGGAATCCGTGCCAGTGGAGCGGCTGCTGACCCTCTCGGCGGCCGATGCCGAGCGATTGCACACCTGGTCGCACGGCCCGGCGGTGCCGATCGCGCCGGAGACGACCGACGCGATGATTCGCGCGGCCGCCGCCAGCCATCCGGAGCGGATCGCCGTCGTCTTCGACGATATCGAGCTCACCTACGCCGAATTCGACGCACAGGTCAACCGGCTGGCGCGGCTGCTGCTCGAGCACGGTGTGCGCCCCGGCGACCATGTCGGCGTGCTGGCCGAGCGCAGCGAGTGGCTGCCGATCACGTTCGCGGCCGTGCTGCGGGTCGCGGCGGTGTATGTGCCGATCGATCCGGGCTACCCGGCCGACCGGATCGAATATCTGCTCGCGGACTCCGAACCCGCCGTCCTGGTGCGGTCGGTCTCGAGCGTGCCGGTGCCGGATGTGGTGACTGACATGCCCGTGATCGACCTCGGGGACGCGGCGACCGGGGCGCGGCTCGCCGGGCTCGCGGGGTCGCCGCTGGGCGCGGACGAACTCGCGCGCTCCCCTCAGCCGCTCGACGCCGCCTACCTGCTGTACACCTCCGGCACCACCGGCCGTCCCAAGGGCGTCGTCATCGATCACCTCGGCATCGCCTCGCACGCCCAATGGTTCCGCGGCCGTCCGGGTTTCGACGCCGAGCGGGTGCTGCAGAAGGCACCGATCGGGTTCGACGTCTCGGTCGGCGAACTGGTGGTCGCGCTGTGCAACGGCGGCACCTCGGTGCTGCCGCCGCCGCAGTGGTGGCAGGCGGATGTGGAGTCGCTGGTCGGCATCGTCGAACGGCACCGCGTCACGCAGATGTCGCTGGTGCCCAGTGCCTTACGCGCGTTCCTCGACGCCCGGCCGGATCCGCGGCGGCTCGAATCGCTGCGCTGGCTGTATCTCGGCGGTGAGTCGGTACCGCCCGCGCTGGTCGCCGAGACCCGCCGGGTGTTCGGCTGCACCGTCATGGGCCTCTACGGCCCGACCGAGGCGACGATGGACCTCACCTGCGAGGAATTCCTCGACATCGGCGACGACGCGGACGGCCCGGCGACGGCGTTGATCGGTGTGCCGGAATGGAATTCGTCGGTGTACGTGCTCGACGAGCGGCTGCGGCAGGTGGCCCCCGGCGTGGTCGGCGAGCTGTACCTGGGTGGCGTGCAGCTGGCGCGCGGCTATCACCGCCGCCCCGACCTGACCGCGGGCGCGTTCGTGGCCTGCCCGTTCGGCACCGATCCGGGCGAACGCATGTATCGCACCGGCGATATCGTGCGCTGGAATGCCCGAGGACGGCTGGAATATCTGGGGCGCTCCGACGACCAGGTGAAGATCCGCGGCCACCGCATCGAGCTGGGGGAGATCGGTACGGTGCTGCGCGCCATGCCGGGCATCGCCTCCGCCGCCGCCGTCGCGGTGCCGCACGCGGGCGGCCCGATCCTCGCCGCATACTATGTGCCCGAACCGGATTCGGACTTCGCCACCACCGCGGACGAGGCGGCCGAGACGCGGATCAAGGAGCATCTGGCGGTCCGGCTTCCGGAGTACATGGTGCCCGCGGCCCTGGTGCGACTGGATGCGCTACCGCTGACCGCGAACGGCAAGCTCGATCGCAAGGCGCTGCCGGACCCGGATCTGGGCGGCGGTACCGCCCGCGGCCGTGCCCTGCGAGAGGGCCCCGAGCAGGCCGTCGCCGCGGCCGTGCGGCAGGTGCTCGGGCTCGGTGACACCACCGAACTGGGCGCAGACGACGACTTCCTCGCGCTGGGCGGCGATTCCATCACCGCGATCCGGATGGTGTCGGCGCTGAAGAAACACTCCCTGATCATCACCACCAGCGCGCTGTTCGAGGCCCGCACGATCGCGCGGATCGCCGCGGCCACAGCACCTTTGAACGAGGTGGACGCCCCGGCCCTCGTCGACGGCGACGGCACCGGGTGGATTCCGCTCAATCCGATCGCGACGATGGTGACCGAGCAGGCCGTGGAATACCGCGGTTTCAGCCAGTCGACGGCGGTGGTGACACCCGAGGGGTGCACCCGGGAGCGGGTGTCGGCGGTCCTGCGGGCGCTGCTGGACCGGCACCCGCTGTTGCGCGCTCGCGTGGTGCCCGGGCCCGACGGCCGCCTCGCCTACTATGTACCGGCCTCGGGTGAGCCCGTCGCCTATCCCGGGGTCGATGAGGTGGTGCTGGACGCCGCCGAGTGGGACGCGGTCGCACCGGGCGAGCTGCAGCGCCGGATGCGGGGGGCCGCACGCGAACTCGACGCCTCGGCGGGCCGCATGGTCGGTGCCGTCTGGGTGCGTTCCTCGGACGGGGCCCGCGGCCGTCTCGTGCTGGTGATCGATCACATGGTGGTGGACGGGGTCTCCTGGCGGATCATCAACGACGATCTGCGGCAGCTGTGGGCGGCCGTGCGTGCGGCCGAACCCGGTGCGGCCCGGGTCCTCCCGGCCGACGGCACCTCGGTGCGGGCGTGGAACACCGCCGTCGCGGAGCTGGCCGACTCCGACCGTGTGCGAGAGTCGCTGCCGTACTGGCGATCCGCGGCGGCCGGGCCGGATCCGCTGCTCGGCGAGCGCGCCCTCGACCCGGCGATCGACACCGTCGCCACCGTGCGGGAGCTCACCGCCGAACTCGGCGCCGCGGACACCGCGGTGCTGATGACGACCGCCACCCGGGCGTTCGGCTGCGACTTCCTCGACATCCAGGTCGCGGCGCTGGCCGTGGCCGTGCACCGCTTCCGGCACCGCCGCGGCACCGACGCCGACACCGTCTCGCTGACGATGGAGCGGCACGGTCGCGTCGAAAACCTGTTCGCCGGAGCGGATCTCGCCAATACCGTGGGCTGGTTCACCACCGCCTATCCGGTCAGCCTGGACGTGGGCGCGGCGGATGTCGAATCCGCGGTCCGGGCGGTGAAGGAGCAACTGCTCGCGGTGCCGGACAGCGGCATCGGCTGGGGGCTGCTGCGCTGGCTGAACCCGCGGACGCGCGCGGAGCTGGCCGCGCATCGCGCGCCGCAGATCGCCCTCAACTACATGGGCCGCTTCGCGGTCGCGGGCGCGGCGGAGGTGGCCGGGGAATGGGACGCGGCACCGGAATTCGGCTATCTGGGCGGCTACGCCGACGACGCCATGCCCGCGCCCGCGCTCATCGACATCAACACGGTGGCGGTCACCGACGATGACGCGGCGGCCCTGCACGCCTCGTTCCGGTTCGCCAGCGGCGTACTGAGCGAGGCGGCCGTGCGCGAACTGGCCGAGTCGTGGATGGAGGCGCTGCGCGAACTGGCGAAGACGGTGCGCGAGAACCCGATTCGGCGCCTGACCCCGAGCGATGTGCTGGCCCGCGACGTCGGCCAGCTCGATCTGGATCGCTGGCGCGCGCTGTACGGCGAGTACGCCGACGTGTACCCGCTGTCCCCGATGCAGTCCGGCCTGTACTTCACCGCGCTCAGCACGGCGGGCCGGGACCTGTACCTGGTGCAGACGATGATCACCGTCCGCGGCCCGCTGGACGCGCCGCGGCTGGTCCGGTCGATCGACACGGTGCTGAACCGGTATCCCAATCTGCGCGTGTCGATTTCGGTATCGCACGCCGGTCGTCCCTATGCCATCGTCGCCGAGCATATGGAGATCCCGCACCGCGAGCTGGACTTCTCCGATCTGCCGGACGCGCGGGATCGCCTGCAGCAGTTCGTGACCGCCGATCTGGCCGACCAGTTCGACCTGTCCCGCGGACCGCTCATGCGCTCGGCGCTGATCCACCTGCCCGGCGACGAGCACGTGGTGATGCTGACCACCCACCACGTCCTCACCGACGGCTGGTCCGGTCAGGTGCTGCCGCGGGAGCTGTTCGCCGCCTACGCCACCGACGGCACGGCGCCCCCGTCGGGCGACCCGGACACATTCGCGAAGTTCCTGCTGCAGACCGCGGCTCGCGAGGCCGAGGCCGAGGCCGCGTGGGACGACTACCTGTCGCGGGTGCGGCCCTGTGTCGTTGCGCCGGGCCGGGAATCGGGCGACGGCGGTGTCCCCGCGGCGCGCGGCGCCGAGCTCGAGCCCGCGATGGTGGACACCCTCACCGCGCTGGCCGCCGAGCTCGGCACCACCTTCAACGTGGTCTGCCAGCTGGCCTGGGGGAGTGTGCTGTGCCAGCTGACCGGCACGGGCGCATCGGTGTTCGGCGAGGTGGTCTCGGGCCGCCCGGCCGATCTCGACGATGTGGACACCGCGGTCGGCTGCTTCGTGAACACGGTGCCGGTCGCGGTGGACCTGGACCCCGCGCGCAGCTGGCGCGAGGTGCTGGCCGAGATGCAGCAGCACCGGCTGGAACTCATGGAATACCACCAGTTTCCGCTCACCTCGGCGATCCGGGCGACGGGCGCGCGCAAGCTGTTCGACACCATGTACGTGCTGCAGTCCTACCCCTCGGGGCGGGACGAGATGGTCGAGCAACTGCGGTCGGCGGGGCTGGAGCTGGTGGAGGTCGCACCGGGCGGCGCCACCGACAATGCGTTGCTGCTCATGGTGTTCCCGGCGAATTCGCTGCTGCCCGGAGATCGCGTCCGGGTCATGGTCTTCTACGACGAGTCCGCATTCGAGCCCGACGATGCCCGCATCGTCGAAACCGCGTTCCTTACCACGCTGCAGTCGATCGCGGCGGACCCCGATCGCCGCATCGGCGAGGTGCGGGTCCTCGACGACGACGATCAGGCCGTCCTGGTCATGCGGCGCATGTGGCAGTGAGCAACAGAGGAGAGACAGATATGGCACATGTGCCCGGATGGATCCGCAAATTTCACAAGTCCCGCTCGGAATCGGCGGCGCCGCTGCTGATCTGCCCGCACGCCGGGGGCGGCGCCTCGGCGTACCGGTCGCTGTCGAAAGTATGCCGGGACGATTTCGACGTCCTGCTGTTCCAATATCCGGGGCGCCAGGACCGCGCCACCGAACCGGCGATGACGAGCATCGAGGCGATGGCGGGCGGGGCGTTCGACGAGTTCGCGCGCTCGCCGTACAACCGGGGTGAGCCGATCACGGTCTTCGGCCACAGCATGGGCGCGCTGGTGGCGTTCGAACTGGTCCGGCTGGCCGAGGCCGCCGACGTACCGGTGCGCCTGCTCGCGGTCTCCGCCGCGGTGCCGCCGTGGCGGGTGGCCGAGGTGCCGCCGCATCCCACCGACGACGAGGAACTGCTCGACCACCTCAGCGCGCTGCAGGGCACGGGCGAGGAGGTGATGGGCAACCGCGAGCTGATGCGGATGACGCTGCCGGTGCTCAAGGCCGACTACCGCGCCTTCGACGCCTACTCCTGCGCCGATGATGTGGTGTTACGCACGGAGATTCACGCGATGGGCGGCGAGGACGACGTCGTCTCGTTCGGCGATCTGTACGGCTGGCAGCGGCACACCGAGCGCGACCTGCAGGCCACGATGTTCGAGGGCGGGCACTTCTACCTGTACGACAACTTCCCGGGCATCGCGGAACTTCTGGTGCCGGAACCGATCTCGGCGAGCAGACATGAGTGAGGCGGGCGTGGTCGGCGCCGATCCCGTGGTCGTCGCCGGAATGGCGATCGAGGCGCCCGGCGGCATCGAGACCCTGTCGGCGTACTGGGACGCGCTGGCACAGGGCAGCGATCTGATCGGTCCGTTTCCGCGCGACCGCGGCTGGCCGATCGAGCAGCTGCTGACGCTGGACCGCAACGAGGGCTGGGGCAAGGTCAGCGACGCCGGTGGATTCGTCTCCGGGGCAGCGGAATTCGATCCCGCGTTCTTCGGGATCACCCCGCGCGAGGCGGTGGTCATGGATCCGCAGCAGCGGGTGGCGCTGCGGGTGGCCTGGCGCGCGCTGGAGAACGCCGGGATCAACCCTGCCACCATCGACGGCACCGAGGTCGGCTGCTACATGGGCGCGTCCGTCACCGAGTACGGCCCGCACGCGGCGGCGGTGACCGACTGCGTCGGCTATCGGGCGACGGGCAGTGCCATGGGCGCGGTCGCGGGCCGGATCTCGAACTGCCTCGATCTGACCGGACCGTCGGTCGTGGTGGACACCGCCTGTGCTTCGTCGCTGTCGGCGGTGCACCTGGCCGCGAACGCGATCCGCGGCGGCGAATGCGAGTGGGCGCTGGCCGGGGCCGCCTGCGTGATGGGTTCGCCCGGAGCGTTTTTCGAATTCTCCAAGAACAACGCGCTGGCGCCGGACGGGCAGTGCCGCCCCTACTCCGACGACGCGGCGGGCACGCTGTGGGGCGAGGGCGTCGGAGTGCTGGTGCTGGAGCGGGAATCTCGCGCCCGCGAGCACGGGCACCGCGTGTACGGCCGGATCCTCGGTTCGGCGGTCAACCACAACGGTCGCGGCGGGCCGATCGCGGTGCCGAGCACCCCGGCCCAGGAGCAGGTCATCCGTCGGGCGGTGCGAGCGGCGGGCATCGCCCCCGAACTCGTCGGCATGATCGAGGGCCACGGCACCGCGACCACCGTCGGCGATCCGATCGAATTGGCCGCGCTGCAGTCGATTTACGGTCACAGCAATGCCCTGCTCGGCTCGGTCAAATCGAATCTCGGTCACGCCCAGGCCGCCTCGGGCATCCTCGGCCTGATCAAGCTGCTGCTCAGCGGATTCCACGGGCAGATACCGCCGACCCGGTTCGCGGACCGGCCCGCGAGCACCGTCGACTGGGAGTCGTCCACCCTGCGGCTGGCCGCCGAACTGCGGGACTGGGCACCGCACGAGGGGGTGCGCTACGGCGCGGTGTCCTCGTTCGGGGTATCGGGAACCAACAGCCACGCGATCGTGGCCATGCCCGTTGCGGAAGAGGAGATCCATGTCTAGCTACCGGCTTCCGGACGGCACCGTCCCCGTCCTGCTGTCCTCCGACACCCCCGACGGCCTGCGCCGGGAGGCGGCGGCGATCCGCGAGTACGCGCTGGACCGGCCGCGGATCGCACCGGCGCGCATCGCGGCGATGCTGTTTCGCACCCGCTCGGCGCGGCGGCACCGGGCGCTGATCATGGCCTCCGGGCGGGACGATCTGCTCGCGGGCCTGGGCGCGGTCGCGGCGGGTGAATCGCATCCCGCCGTGGTCGCCTCGGCCGAACCCGCCCGGCCGCGCCGGGTGGCGTACGTGTTTCCGGGGCAGGGCAGCCAGCGGCCCGGGATGGGCCGGATGCTGTACGACCATTCGTCCGCGTACCGCGCGGCGGTCGAAGAGTGCGACGACATGTTCGGCGAGCTGTTCGGGCTGTCGCCGCTGAAATATCTTCTGGACGCGGACATGCCGCCGGACGACAGTGCGGAAACGGTGCAACCGGCGCTGTTCCTGCAGATGATCGGTGTGGCGGCGATGTGGCGGGCGGCCGGGGTGGAACCCGTGGCGACCGTCGGGCACAGTCAGGGCGAGATCGCCGCCGCCTATCTGTCCGGCGCGCAGACGCTGCACGACGCGGTCCTGGTGGTCACCAATCGCGCGCGGATCGTGGACGGCCTGCAGCTGGACGGATATTCGATGGCGGTGCTCGGGGTCGGCCGCGAGGAGTGCGAGGATCTGCTGGCCCGGCACGCGGGCTGGGCGGAGCTGTCGGTGGTCAACTCGCCGAGCCTGCTGGCGATCTCCGGGGAATCCGCGACGGTGCGCGATATCGTCGAATTGCTCAACGGCGAAGGCAAATTCGCCAGGGAGATCCGAGTCCAGTACCCGGCGCACACCTCGTTCCTGCAGAGCGTGCGCGAGCCGCTGGCGGGCACGGTGGACGACGCCATGGACAATCGCGAGTTCTTCGACACCGAGATCGACTGCATCGGAGCCACTTTCGGCGACCGCATCCAGTCGGACCTGTCGATCACCGACTACTGGTACCTCAACCTGCGCAACCGGGTGCGGTTCGACCGTGCGGTGGCGACGGCCATCGGACGCGGCGTCGACACCTTCCTCGAGATCTCCGAGCACCCCACGCTGATGCTGGCGATGCAGGAGAACCTCGCCGCCGCGGGCGGGAAGCAGCTGCGGGCGCTGGCGACCTCGCGGCGCACCGCCGAGGATCTCGCCGAGTTCACCCGCAACCTGGCGTCGGTAGCGGTCCACGATGCGGATTTCCACTGGGATGCGTTGCGCGAGAAGGTTTGCGAGCCCCCGGAGCTGCCGCTGCTCGACTTCCCCAACACGCAGATGGCGGCGAAGAAGCTGTGGGCGGCGTATCCCTACGAGACATCGGCGGGGGAGGCCGCCTCCGCTCCCGCGGTCGGCGTCCCCACCCGCCGGGTGGTCGAACGCTGGCAGCGGCTGTCGCGCCGCACGATGACGCCGCCGCGCACCTTCGCCGTCGTGGACCACACCGGGCGGTGCGGGGATCTGGTGGCCGCGCTGCCCGCCGCCGCCCGCCGCCTCGGCGCCACACCGGCCGAGAAGGATGCCGACACGGTCGTGATCCTGCTGCCGGAGTCGGGGGGCGCGACGGCGGCCGATGCGGTCGACGGCGTCGCCGCATTCCTAGGGGACCGCGGCTGGCTGCCGGATCTGGACGGTGTCCGCGAGGTGTGGCTGGTGACCGTCGGCGGCGAACGGGTGCTGCCCGCGGATGTCCCCGACGTCGCGCATGCCGCGGCCCAGTCCGGATTCCGGTGCCTGGCACCGGAACACCTCGGTGTCGCGTTCCGCCATCTCGATCTGGCCGCCGCGGAAACCGGTGCGGCCGCGGCGAAGTCGATCGTCGGGGCGATCCACACCGCCGGTGAGCCCGAACTCGCCGCGCGCGACGGCGGGTTGTATGTCAAGCGGCTGCACCTCGACGACGACGCCGCGTCCGGCCGCCCGCTGCGCGATGCGGAGCTGCGCGATGTGCTGATCATCGGCGGTACCGGCAAATTGGGCCTGGAGCTGTGCGGCCACCTGGCGCGCGCGGGCGCGGGACGGATCACGCTGCTGAGCCGGTCCGGCGGCGACGCCGCTGCCGCGGAGCGGATTTCGGCGCT
The DNA here is from genome assembly GCF_029869545.1 of Nocardia wallacei. Classification (GTDB taxonomy): domain Bacteria; phylum Actinomycetota; class Actinomycetes; order Mycobacteriales; family Mycobacteriaceae; genus Nocardia; species Nocardia wallacei_A. Next base: position 46,724 of record NZ_JARWQD010000183.1, read on the forward strand.
GCGGGACTCCGGTGCGGAGATCGTCGTGCGGCGCTGCGACATCACCGACGAGGATGCGGTGCGGGCGCTGGCGGAGGAGTACCGCGGGGGCGGGGCGACGCTGGTCGTGCACGCCGCGGTCGATTACGCCGCGACCGGCGAAACACCCACGCCCGCATCGGTATACGCGGCCGCCGCGCCGAAGATCCTGGGCCTGGACCTCGTGCTGCGGCACCTGCCGCTGGCACCGGACGGCCGGGTGGTGCTGTGCTCCACCCTGGTCGCCACCCTGGGCGGCCGGGACAACATGGTCTATGCCGCGACGAACCGGATGCTCGACGCGCTGGCGGTGCGCTACCGCGAGCGCGGCATCGCCTGCTCGAGCGTGCAGTGGGGCCTGTGGCCCGAGGTCGGCGCCGGTCGGGAGCAGGCGCTGGCACGGACCGACGGCACGGGTGTGCACCCGGTCGACCCGGCCGCCGCCGTCGCGGCCGGACTGACCACGGCGGCCGCCGATTGCATTGTGGCGGCGGTGGATTGGGCCACGCTGCGCCGCCTGTTCGAGATGTTCGGGCAGTCGGTGCTGTTCGACGCGCTCCCGGCGGACGAACCGGCGGCGACGCCGGAACCCGAGCCGGTGCCGGTGGCGTCCGAGGCCCCGGTAGCCCCGCCCGATACGGCCGCGCCCGCGGTCCAGGACACCGGCGAGCGGGTGCGCCAGGTGCTGCGCGTGGTGATGGGCCTCGAGCCCGACGACGTCATCGACGGGTCCGTCCCGCTCGTCGCGCTCGGCCTGGATTCGCTGCAGGCGCTGGACCTGCGGCGGCGGGTCGAGACCGAACTACAGCGGGAACTGCCGGTCACGGCGATTCTGGGCGGCGGCTCACTGGACGAGGTGGTGGCGCTGCTCGGCTAGCCGCAGAGCGCGAACAGGCAAGTCAGGCCACCGGCGGTGGTGGTCGCAGACCCGGAGACGGAGAACAAGTGTCGGAACGCACGAGCGAGCCGGTCGGTGCGACCGGACGGGACCACGCCATCGTCGTCGAATCCGTGGAGAAGTCCTACGGTGACGTAAAAGCCTTGCGCGGCATCAGCTTCACCGCACCCACCGGCACGGTGCTCGGCGTGCTCGGGCCGAACGGCGCGGGCAAGACCACGACCGTCTCGGTGCTGTCCACGCTCGCCCGGCCGGACGCGGGCCGCGCGCTGGTGGCGGGCTACGACGTGGTTCGGCAGGCCGAGCAGGTGCGCGCGTCGATCATGCTGACCGGCCAGTACGCCGCGCTGGACGAGGTGCTGACCGGCCGGGAGAACCTGGTGCTGTTCGGGCGGCTGATGGGCCTGCGGCGCAAGGCGGCCGCGCGCCGCGCCGACGAACTGCTGGCGCAGTTCGACCTCACCGAGGCCGCGGACCGCAAGGTCGGCCAGTATTCCGGCGGCATGCGGCGGCGCGTCGACATCGCCTGCGGCCTGGTCCGCCCGCCGCAGGTGGTCTTCCTCGACGAACCGACCACCGGGCTGGACCCGGTCAGCCGGCAGAGCCTGTGGTCGCTGGTGCGGTCGCTGCGGGATGAGGGCGTCACCATCCTGCTCACCACGCAGTACCTCGAGGAGGCGGATGCGTTGAGCGACAACATCATCGTCGTCGACAAGGGCACGGTGATCGCCGAGGGCACCGCCGACCAGCTCAAGGCCCGGTCGGGCGCCAGCTACTGCGAGGTGGTCCCGGTCGACGCCGCGCAGGTACCGGCCGTCGCCGCGGCACTGGACGGGCTCGGCGAGATCACGATCGCAGAATCGCGGGACCGGGTATCGCTACCGGCGCCCGACGGCGCGGTGACGCTGTCGGAGGCCCTGCGGCGAATCAACGGCGCCGGAATCGAATTGATCGATATCGCGCTGCGGCGGCCGTCGCTGGACGAGGCGTTCATCGCACTGACCAGGCCCGCGACGGAGGCTTCGGCATGACTGTGGCGGATACCGGGCGTTCGGCGAACCACGTTCCGGTGCACCGGGTTCCGGCTCGGATGCAGTGGATCGCGCTGAGCGAGCGCGGTATTCGCACGGTGCTGCGCGAGGGCGATGCCCTCATGCTGTTCACCGCGCCGCTGGTGTTCTTCGTCTGCTTCTACGTGCCGCTGCGGCGGTCGATGGAGGCGGGCGGCGCGGACTACGCGCAGTACCTGTTGCCGCTGATCGCGGTGCACGCCATGTTCTTCACCTCCATGTTCGCCGGGGACCGCGCCGCGCGGGAGGTGGTCGGTGGGATGGCCACCCGGCTGCACTCGCTACCGATGCGGCCGTGGGTACCGGTGGCGTCGCGACTGTCGGCGAATCTGGTGCGCGCGACGGTGGCGCTGGCGGGCGCGCTGACGATCGGCGCGGTGTACGGGTTCCGGTTCGAGACCGTCGGCGGGGCGGTGCTGTTCGTCGTCGTGCTGTTGGCGTTCGCGATCGGGCTGGCGATCGGCACCGACGCGCTCGGTACCGTGACCCGCAACCCGGAGCTCGGCGGCACCGTCCTGTTCGTCCCGCAGCTGCTGCTGATCATGGTGTCCACGGGACTCGTCCCGGCGGAAGGGTTCCCCGGCTGGATCCAGCCGTTCGTGCGCAATCAGCCGGTCTCGCAGGTGGCGGGTGCGCTGCGCGACCTGGCCGCCGGGCGCTACACCGCCCATCTGGCGGTGTCCGCGCTGTGGATCGCGGGCCTGCTGGTGGCCGGGGTCGCGCTGGCGATCCGCGCCGAGGGGCGGCGTCGATGACCGTGAAAGGGGCTGTGGTGGTGGATGACTCGCGCACGAGGTCCGGCCTGATCGATCAGAGTCTCGTCGAGGCCGGTCGGCTGCTGCGCCGGTGGTCGCGGCAACCGGACGTGCTGGCGAGCACGCTGGTGCTGCCCGTGCTGCTGCTGATCATGTACGACCTGGTGCTCGACAGGTCGCTGGGTGCGCTCGGCGGCACCGATCCGATCCACGGCTTCGTCGCGATGGTCGCGGTGGCCGGTTCCATGTACGGCGCGGCCGGGACCGGGATGTCGCTGTTCCGGGAGCGCGAGAGCGGTCTGCTGCGCAAGTTCTGGGTGCTGCCGATCCACCGCTGGTCCGGACTGGCGGGCCGGCTGCTCGCCGAATGCGGCCGCGCGGCCGTCACGACCGTGGTGGTGGTCGCGGTCGGGATGCTGCTCGGCCTGCGCTTCCAGCAGGGATGGGCCGGGGCGCTCGGGGTGCTGGCCGTCCCGATCCTCGTGATCGCCGGATTCACCCCCCTGGTGATCATGGTCGGGGTCAGCAGCATCGGCGACAAGGTGGTGCAGCTGTTCGCGATCGTGGTGCTGGTCGGCATGTTCTTCAACTCGGGATTCGTTCCGGTGCAGAACTATCCGGGCTGGCTGCAGCCGATCGTGCGGGCTCAGCCGATGAGCTGCGCCATCGACGCCATGCGCAACTTCACCGTCGGAGGCCCGCTGCTGGTGCCGGTGCTGCAGACACTGGCGTGGGCCGTGGGGCTCGCCGCGGTGTTCGGCGCACTGGCCGTGCGCGGCTACCGCAGGGCCGCCGAGAGTTAGCTGTCCGGCGCCGGTCGCGGCCTGCCGAAGCGTATAATGAATCACTTTGTGGCCCTTGCGCTTACATTCGCCTTTACATCCGGCGAACGTTGCTGATATTGCTGTGTCGATGCCGTGTCCGGCGCTAGAGTGGTGATCAGCCGCTGACCGCCCGGCGCGATGACGCGCCTCGGGGCGCCGTGGATCGTGGTGACACCCCGCGCAGGGCTGATCACCACGGCACCGTCGCCGGACCCGGAGTTCTCCCGAACCCATCCGCAGCCGATCCACGCCACGGAAAGTGCGCCGGTCAGCGTCGCGACCGCCGCGCGCCCACAGGTAGCGGCGTCCGGGCAGATTTCATCGTCGAACACCCTCTCCGAACGAGGCCGTGCCGCCGTGTGCCGGCGCCGTTCCCGTCCGGCGATACCTGCCGCCGGGACGCCTCGCTGCCTTGTCGCCGCGGCACATTCGGCACTCGGCGCACGGGTGCCGACCGCTTGTGTGTTATCAGGAGAAAAGTCATGAACGCTCAGTTCTCGGCTCCGGAGCAGGGCTTACGGCCCGCGCAGTCCTCGGCCCGCATCGCCTCGTTCCAGGTGCCGCCCACCCGCGACACCCTCCACATCGCGATGGTGGTGCCGCCCTACTTCGACGTCCCGCCCAAGGCCTACGGCGGCGTCGAGGCCGTCGTCGCCGATCTGGTCGACGCACTGGTCGGGCGTGGTCACGAGGTCACGCTGCTGGGTGCCGGGGAGGCGGGCACCCGGGCCCGGTTCATCCCGGTGTGGGACCGCATCCAGGCCGAGCGGCTGGGCGACCCGTTCCCGGAGGTGTTGCACGCGTTGAAGATCCGCCGCGCCCTGGAGCGGCTGTGCGCGCACGAGGACATCGACCTGGTCCACGATCACACCTTCGCGGGCCCGCTCAACGCCCCCTCCTACCGGGGTCTGGGCCTGCCCACCGTCGTCACGGTGCACGGACCGGTCGACGGCGATCCGCACCACTACTACAGCGCGCTGGGGCGCGACGTGTCGCTGGTGGCGATCAGCGACCGCCAGCGCGAACTCGCGCCGGATCTGAATTGGGCGGGCCGGGTACACAATGCGCTGCGGATCGGCGATTGGCCTTTCCGAACCGAGAAGAGCGACTACGCTCTGTTTCTGGGCAGGTTCACCGCCGACAAGGCGCCGCACCTGGCGCTGGAGGCCGCGCACGCCGCCGGAATCCCGCTGGTGCTCGCCGGTAAGTGCAACGAACCCCCGGAGCAGGCGTATTTCGACAGGGCGGTGCGGCCGTTGCTGACCGAGAACGACCACGTGTTCGGCATGGCCGACGCCGCCGCCAAGCGAAAGTTGTTGTCCGAAGCCAGATGTCTGCTGTTCCCGGTGCAGTGGGAGGAGCCGTTCGGGATGGTGATGATCGAGGCGATGGTGTGCGGCACGCCGGTGGTGGCGTTGCGCGGCGGCGCGGTGGCGGAGGTGATCGTCGACGGCGTGACCGGCCGCATCTGCGACGATCCGGCCGAGCTGCCGGTGGCGGTGAAGGAAGTGCAGGACTACGACCCGGCGGCGTGCCGCGCGCACGTGGCCGCGCACTTCGGCGAGGACACCCTCGGCCGCGGCTACGAGCAGGTGTATCGCCGGGTGCTGCGGTCGCGGCGCGCGCCCCGGGTGAGTCGTGCCGGAAAGGACGCCGTATGACCGGTCCCACCCCGCTGAATTCCGGCGAGCCGTCGCTGCTCGGCGGCGCCATCACCCTGGTCGAGGGCAGCACGTTCTGCCTGTCGGACCGGGTCGGTGACGTCGAGCCGGGCACCGCGCAGGGCCTGTTCTATCGCGACGCGCGGGTGCTGTCGCGGTGGGAGCTGCGGGTCGACGGCCAGCGCCCGGAGCCGCTGTCGGTGCTGAGCCCGGAGGCGTTCACCGCGCGGTTCATCGCGCGGCGGGGGGGCCCCGCCGGGGGGGGGGGGGGTGGAGGGGAGGGGACCCCCCCGCCCGGGCGTGGGGGCCCCCCCCCCCGCCCGGGGGGGGCTCGGGCCGCGGGGCCGAAAAAGCGGGGTGGGTGGGGTGGCGGGCGGCATCTTTGTGGGGGGGGGCCTTCTGGGGCGGGTGTTTGCACCCCCCCCCGGGGGGCCCCGGGGGGGGGGGCGGCGGGGGGCTCCTCGCGACCGATCAGCCTGAGGCGTTCCTGTGGGGTAGAAGTCATTTCGACGATGATCCGGATAATTCGGGCGCCGGTCCACCCATTTTCGATCTTCGCGGCACGGGATGTGATCTTTCCCGCGCAACCGACCGACCGGTAACGCTCGCCGCCCCGGCGGCGACGTTCCCCGTGACACATGCCCGTCGGGGGGCTTGTCCGTCCATTTGTCAGAACCGGAATGGGGATAAGGACATGGCTCTTCGCGAGTTCCTTGCGCGCCATCGCATCATTTCCGCCGCCGCCGCGCCCGCGGTGCTGGGGGTGGCGGCGATCGTCGCGGCGTCTTTCGCACTGACGTCGACGCCGGAAACCAGGGATACGCAGCTCACCTCGTCGGTCACCGAATGCCACGACATGGTGACCATCTCGGTCGCCGGTCGCGGCGACACCCCGGTCGCGGGGACCACGAAACTGCTGGTCGACGCCAATGGCAACGAGTTGCCCGCCGCGCTGTCGGGCGACCACAGCAGCGAATGGGTCGACCCGGTGGTGAACGCACCGGCCGGTGCCGTGGAACCGGGCTCCTATGCCGCGGTCTACATCGCGTATCCGGCGAATATGGCGACCTATGAAGACGCGGCCACCACGGGTGTCGCGAATACCGAGCGGGTGATGCGGGAGATCACGCAGGCCTGCCCGGACACCAAATTCTCGATCGTCGGCTACAGCGAGGGCGCCGATGTCGTGCGCCGCGTCGCGATGAATGTCGGTCATCAGGAGCCCGGCGCCGACGGGAAATACGGAATCGTCGATCCGACGGATGTTGTCGGTGTCGTCATCCTCGCCGATGCGGGGCGCAGCGCGGGCGACGGCCCGTTTCCGGGGGCGAAGGATCCCTTCGCCCATCCCGACGGTTTCGATCAGCGCTATCAGAATGGCGTGAAACCGGTCGCGGGACAGGGGGCGCTGCCGGGTACGAGCGGGGATTTCGGCGCCTTGAACGGAAAGATCGCGTCGTTCTGCTCCGACGGCGATCTCACCTGCGCCGCACCGCAGAACATTTCGCTGCTGCAGCTGATGGTCAATGTCGGCCGTCAGCTGAACGTCGATGCGCTCGAGCGCGAGGGGCTCACCCCGGCGACCGGGCAGGATGTCGCGGTGGTGCTCGGCCGGATCGCGCTGGCGGCGTTCGCCGATATTCGGTCCCAGCCCAATTGGATGCAGAGCGACGAGACCTTCCTCAAGGTGCTGCTGCGGGTGTCGGACCCGGCCTACAAGCCGGGACAGGCGAAGGCACCGGCGAAGGCGGATTCGATCGCGGCGGGCGATATGTCGCCGCTGGCCTACCTGCCGCAGAAGGTGTTCAACGAGATCATCGGCCTGATCGTGACCAATCAGAACACCATCCCCGTGATCATGAGCGACCCGTACCAGCTCACGCTCGGGCCCAACCACACCGGTCATCACTTCGACTACTGGAAGGATGCCGATCCCCACGGCGGCAAGCCGCTGACCTCCGCCGAGTACGCGGCGGCCTGGCTCACCCACCTGGCGAAGCAGGCGCAGGCGGGCGAGCCGGTCGACACCACCGCCAGGCCGGAGGCCGCGGATCTCGCCGCCGCCTACAAGGCGGCGGAAACCTCGACATCGGCGAAATCCACTGCGACGACGAGCACTTCGGCCAAGCCCACGACCTCGTCGAGCACCGGCGCCGCGCCGACCGGCGGGACATCGGTGACCACCCCGCCGACAAGCTCGGCGCCGGGCACGACCACTACGCCGACGGTGACCACCCCGCCGGACCGCACGCCCGTGGCGGCCACCGCGACAACAACGCAATCGCCCACCACGACAACGGGATCCGCGACAACAACCACCACGGCCCCGAGCACCACGGCGAAGTAGAGACCACGCCGCGAAGTGGATTCCGGCCGAAAGCATGTCGGAAACATGTGGTGTAGGTGCCGGGCCGGGCGGCTCAGCGGGAGCGCACCACGCGGGTTTCGTCCCAGACCGGGGTGTCGCTCTCGTACACCACGCCATCGGCCCCGAATACCAGAAAACGGTCGAAGCCCCGGGCGAACCATCGGTCGTGGGTCACCGTGATGACGCAGCCCTCGAATTCGGCGATGCCCTGTTCCAGCGCCTCGGCGGAATGCAGGTCCAGGTTGTCGGTCGGCTCGTCCAGCAGCAGCATGGTGGCGCCGGACAGTTCGAGCAGCAGCACCTGCAGCCGGGCCTGCTGGCCGCCGGAGAGATCGTCGTAGCGCTGCTCGGCGGCGCGGGCGAGCCCGTACCGGTCGAGTACCCGGCTCGCATCCTCCCGGCCCATGCCGGCGCGGCGCTCGGTGCCCAGGTGCAGGATCTCGAGCAGCGTGCGGCCCGAAAGATCCGGCCGCGCATGGGTTTGCGCGAAGTATCCCGGGCGTACCCGGGCACCGAGCGCGGCGACGCCGGTGTGCGGCACCGGCGCGAGTCCGAGGCCGTCGCCGGGCAGATGCCCGATATCGGGATCGGTGCCGCCCGCCGCCAGCAGCCGCAGGAAATGCGATTTGCCGGAACCGTTGGCGCCCAGCACCGCGACGCGGTCGCCGTACCAGATCTCCGCGTCGAACGGCCGCATCAGGCCGGTGAGCTCGAGCCGCGTGCACACCAGCGCCCGCTTGCCGGTCCGTCCGCCGCGAATGCGCACGCGGACGTGCTGGCGCAACGGAATCTCCTGCGGCGGACCGGCGGCCTCGAATTTCGCCAGCCTGGTCTGCGCGGCGTGATAGCGCGCCGCCATTCCGTCGTTGAATTTCGCCTTCTCCCGCAGGCGCAGCACCAGCGCCCGCAGCTTGGCGTGGTCCTCGTCCCAGCGCCGGCGCAGTTCCGCCAGACGGGGAATTGCGGTCCTCGCGCGCCTGGTGATAGCTCGCGAAACCGCCGCCGTGGATCCAGGCGCTCGCGCCGTTGACGCCCGGTTCGAGGGTGACGATCCGGGTGGCCGCGTTCGCGATCAGTTCCCGGTCGTGGCTGACGAACAGCACCGACTTGGGCGAGTCGGCGAGCGTGCGCTCGAGCCACTGCTTACCCGGCACGTCCAGGTAGTTGTCCGGCTCGTCGAGCAGCAGCACCTCGTCCGGGCCCGCGAACAACGCCTCGAGGACCAGGCGCTTCTGCTCGCCGCCGCTGAGCGCGCGCACCGACCGCCACTTGGCGCGATCGAACGGGATGCCGAGGGCGGCGGTGGTGACGCTGTCCCAGCCCGCTTCGATCTCGTACCCGCCGACGTCGGCCCAATCGTTCAGGGCATGCGCGTAGGCCAGCTGGGCGGGTTCGTCGTCGCGCTCGATCAGCGCGTTCTCGGTGGCCTCGAGCGCCTGCGCGGCGGTCCGGACGGCGGCGGGCGCGACCGACAGCAGCAGGTCGCGGACCGTCGAGTCGTCCGCGATGCTGCCGATGAACTGCCGCATCACGCCCAGCGAGCCCGACCGCGTCACCGCACCGCCGTCGGCGGCGAGATCACCGGCGACGATCTTCAGCAGCGTGGTCTTACCGGTGCCGTTCGGCCCGATCAGCGCGGCCTTCACGCCGTCACCGATCCGCAAGCTCACGCCGTCGAGCAACTGGCGCCCGTCGGGGAGGAAGTAGTCCAGGTCGGCGATGTCGATGTGAGCCACGGAGGCTCAGACAACCCGATCCGCCGGGGCCGTGGCAAGCGAGTTTCGGAAACCGACCGCCGCCCACGGTTTTTCGCGGGAGAATGGGGGCGGCCGAGATCCGGCCACGAGGGGATTATCGGCCGTTGCCCGGCCGATGGAAGTGGGGAAGATCATGAGAGCCAATCGAATCGCCGCCACCGCCCTGCTCGCGATCGGTGTCACCGGCGTTACGGCGGGCGTCGTGCAGGCCGAGCCCGCCGCCGAGGTGGGCATCCGCGGTGTCGAGCACGGCATCGGCTACGTCACCGCGGCGGCTCCGGGCGACAGCGGCGTGACCACCACCGTGGACGCCGGGAGCTTCGCGCTCACTCCCGACGGCCAGGCGGTGACGCTCACCGACGGCGTAGGCAACCAGGTCGTGACACTGCCGCTGACGGTGCAGGCCGCGGGCGGAACCGTCGGTCTCACACCGCGAATCGACGCCGCGGGCCGCAGCCTGACGCTGACGCCGCAGGCCGACCCCGCGCAGGTGGCACAGCATATCGACGAGGCGGAGACCCTCGCGCGCAAGCAGCACAACGCGGTCGTGGGTGCGCTCATCGGCGCCGGGATCGGCGCGGTGATCGGATTCTTCCTCGGCGGCGTCGGTGCCCTGGTCACGGTCCCGATCGGCGCCGGTATCGGTGCGCTGATCGGCTTCTCGACACCGTAGGTCGCTCCCGGTGCGCGGCGCCGCGATCCCGAGATCAGGCGCTGCGCACCGTTTCTCCGCGCAGCAGGTCGGCCGTGATCTCCGCCAGCCGATCCGCCGCACCCGGATCGAACGGCGCACCGTGCACGTCGACGGCGTCGTCCTGCATGAATGCCGACAGCCGCGCCGACGGCGGATTGTCGAGATGGCGCAGCAGGCGGGGGAGCGCGGCGGCCATCGGCTGCGCCCGCTCGCGCATCCCCGCAACGACTTTCGCGTCGGCGGCGTCGTAGTCGCCGGTGAAGCCGGAGGCCGTCAGCCCCGGATGCAGTAGTACGTAGGCGATCCGGCTGTCCGGATAGCGCCTGGTGAACGCGACTCCGAGCAGATCGCTGAGCTTCCCGCACTGATGCATGATGTCGTCGGGCCGGTACTCGCGGGCGAATTGCAGGTCGTCCCAGCGGATTCGGGACAGCTCGCCGCCGGGCCCGGACAGATCGAGCAGCACCGGTGCGTCGGCCCGCTCCAGCCGCTCGGCGAGGCCGTGCCCGAGCAGATACCGGCTCAGGTAGAACAGCGCGAAGTTGGCCTCGAAGCCCTCCATGGTGACGAATCGGCGGGATCTGTAGTAGCGCGCGGCGAGTACCAGGATGTCGACGACCGGGTAGGCCGCGGTGATCCGATCGATCACCCGCCGGTTCTCGGCGACCAGGCTGAGATCGGCCTGGATGAATTCCAGGCGCGAGTCGGCGCCGGACTCGCGGGCGGCGTCGAGCAGTGCCTGCCCCTTCCGCGGATTGCTGCCGAGGGCGACGACCCGATCGCCGCGGCGCAGACAGGTCAGCGCGAGCGCCTTCCCCATGCCGTCCGTACCGCCGGAAATGACCACGGTCTTCACAAGAATTCTCCTCACTCGGGCATGTAGACCAGATTGACTATCAATCTAGACTCGTGAGTCTAATACGTTTCGGGCCGGAGAACCAGACTCGTGAGTACAAATTGCCTATGATGGCTGGATGAGCGCGGCGACCGGTACCTCCCCGACCCGAGCGGCCCGGGGTCGCATCGACAAACAGCAGGCCGTGCTGGCGGCCGCGTTCGCCGTCTTCGCCCGGGTCGGATACGCGCAGGCGCGCGTCGATGAGATCGCGGCCGAGGCCAAGGTCGCCAAGGCCACCGTCTACAACCACTTCGGCGATAAGGACACCCTGTTCCGGGCGGCGGTGCGGGCGCTGTCGGACAGCGCGCTGGCCGCGAACCTCGCCGCGGTCGAACGGCTCGAGGCGGCCGGTGACGACATCGCCGCGACGCTGCGCGACGTCGGAACGCACCTGGCCGCCTGCTATTGCGCCGAGGATTCCCGCGCGCTGCGGCGGCTGATCTGCGCCGAGGCCGCGCAGTTCCCGGACCTGCTCGAGGTTGTCGACGCCGTGTCGGCCCGGGTCGTCCGGGCGCTCGCGGACCGGCTCGCCCGGCTCGCGCTGGCGGGAGCGTTGCGTCTCGACGACCCGGATATGGCGGCCGCGCAATTCGCCGCCCTGCTCAGCGGTCCCGTCGACGCACGGTCCCGGTTCGGCACCCGCGCGGTGCCCGAATCCGAACTACGTGCCGTCACCGACGCCGCGGTCACCACATTCCTCGCGGCATACGGCCGCTGAACCGACGGTCCGGAAAGGGCCTACGAACAGCACATTTCCCGTAACTATCCGGACTCACCGGTATGCGCGCAGATCCCAGCGGGTATCGGAGTAGGCAAGGGAAATCGGGAAGTGATGGCGATGCGAGGTGTGCGGGCAACGGATTTGGACGGCCGGATCGGCGCTGCGGTGGAATGGCTGTACCGGCATCAGCGGCCGGATGGGCGCGACGGCGCGGGATGGGGATGGATATCGGATGTGCCGCCGAATCCGATGAGTACCGGGGAGGCGGTGTGCGCGCTGGCGCTGGCCGGACGCGAGATACCGCGGGCCAAGGAGGTCGCGCTGCTGATTCGCCGAATCGCCACGGGCGGTGAGGATTCGGAGCCGCCCGTGGAGGCGGCGTGGCGGCTGCGGGCGCTGCGGTGCCTGGGCGTCGCGGCCGACGATCCCGACGCGGTCGCCTTCCGGCGGGTGCTGCTCGAAGCGCAGGACGCCGACGGCGGCGGCTGGCCTATGACGGGACGGGCCGGGCCGGTATCGATCACCGCGACCGCCAATGCGATTGCGGCACTGGGGACCTCGGCGCCGTCGGATCCCGCGGTGGCCGACGCCGTGCTCTGGGGAGCCGGGCGACTGGTCTCCTCCATACTCGACCGGCCGTCCTCGCGCGCGCAGCCGGTCTACGAATCCGGCTGTGTGGCAGCGACACTGGCGCGTCCGGAGGTCGCGGCCATCGGCGGAGACCGCTTCGTGCACGCGCGCGAACTGGCCGTGTGCCGGTTGCTGGCGGCGTTGCGGCGGGGCGGGATGCGCATCGAGGAGGAGTCGTTCCGGCGCGGCGGGGCGGCCGATACCTGGCGGCATCTCACACTGCACGCGACGCTGGGCGCGCTGACCGCCGCCGATCCGCAGGCGGTGCGTGATCCGGTGGTGCTGCAGGCCCTGGCGGGCCTGCTCGACCTGCAGGAGATGGAGCCGCTGCACTCGCAGTACGGCGGATTCCGCACCTCGGCGGATGGGTACGTCACCTCGTCGGCGACCGCGCAGGCCCTGGAGGCGATGGTGCGCGCGCGGGCGCAGATGGGCGACGACGACAGCGCCACCACGGTATTCGAACCGATCGGGCGGATGTTCCGGCACCGCCGCGCCGAGGCCCGGCGCTCGGCCGCGGACCGGCGGCGGGCGACGGCGTTCGGTCGCGGCCGGACCGACGCCACCGTGTGGGCCACGAGCGGTTCGGCGGGGCTGACGATCGCGCTGATGGCCGTGCTGCTCGCCGACCACCTGGGGCGGATCGGCAGCCGCGCGCTGGTCGCCTGGGGGATGTTGTTCGTCGCGGTGGGGACGTACGAGGGGATCGCGGTACGGCTGCCGCAGCTGTCGCGACGACGGATCGCCGCCGCGGTGATCGGCACCTACTCGGCGGTGGTGTTGCCGGTGCTGGCCTTTCTGCTGACGTGATCGGCCACCGCGGACCGATGGTGCCAGGCGGCAACGAGTCTCGCGCCCTGCTCCGCGGTGATGACCCGCTCGGCGATCCCGGCGGCGACCGCCTCCTGCACGCAGGTGTCGGCCGCGCTCGGGGACATCACCGAAATAGACTCCCGCGCAGGGGATTCCGTGGTGATACCGGCGTAGCCGTATTCGACGTGCCGGGGAGAAATCGAGACCGTCGTCTCGTCGGCGTGGCCGAGCGGTGCGGTGGCCAGGCGCACGACGAGGTGCTCGGAGCCGAAATCCACCACGGTGCCGTGCGCGCCGTGGACACAGCGCGGGTTGCCGCACGGGGCGTGCAGGGTGACGGGATCGCCTATCCCGAGTTGCCAGCCGTACCGATCCAGCAAGGGATGCTCCCTCCTGTCACGCCGCGTTCCTGTAGTGAACCACGGGGTCTCCGCATGCCGCAGCGTTTCGCGGCGCGTAATCCCTTGGTACGGAACGGTTCACAAGATCACCGCCGCGTGGCGCCGGACCGGGATCAGACCGGGACGAGGTCGGCCAGGCCCGACAGCGGCCCCGGCAGCCCGGCCAGGTGCTTCTTGACCCCGGTGGCCACGGGATTGGGCGTCTCCTCGCGCAACCGGTCGAGCTCGGTCTGCATGACACCGACCGTATCTCGGTAGCAGGCGTCGACCACGTCCGGATTCTCGGGGTCACCGGGCTCCGTCGACCAGGCCAGCGGCGGCAGGAAGCTGACCTGCACCGTCGCGGGCAGCGGGAGCTGCGGCAGGATCGGCGCCACCCCGAACGGGACGCCCACGGTGTAGGGAAAGACCTTGGCGCGCACCAGCTTGTCGAGCTGCAGCAGCCGGGCGGTGCGTTCGCCGCGGCTGACGATGAAAATGGAATCGTGACCGCCGTTGGCGACCGCGGGGATCACCGGAACCCCGAGTTCCAGTGCGAGCCTGACGAATCCCTTGCGGTCCGCGAAGTCGATCTTGGCGCGGTCGGACCACGGGCGGCATGCCTCCCAGTCGCCGCCCGGGTAGACCAGCACCGCGCCACCGTCCTTGAGTCCGGCGGTCGCCGCCTCCCGGGATGCGGGGAGCACCCCGAAATCACGCAGGCTGTCGCCGAGAAACGGTGCGCGCAACAGGATTTCGTGCGCGACGCCATAGGTCGGCTCGCCCGGCCTGTGGTCCATCATCGCCATGAAGGTGATCCACACCTCGGGCGCCCAGTAGATCGACGAGTGGTTGCCGATGATCAGTGCGGGGCCGGAGGCCGGGAGATGCTCGATGCCGGTGACCGTCGGCGTGAAGTAGTTGACGTAGGCCCGCGCCAAGGGGAGCAGCGGGTGGTTCGGATCCGGAATCTGCCGGGGGTTGCTCATGTGCCATCCTGTCTGTCGTGTCGCCGGTGGACGGCGGCACACGACGACCGGCCCGGCACCCGAAAAGGTGGCGGGCGGAACCGAATTGCCCCTTGGTCACATCCCCGTTGATATTCCCTGTCGGCCGCGCGTGCGCGAACCGGCACGGTGCGTTCGCATCGTCTGCCCGACCGATGCCGATCACCGTCCTCCTGCACTGCCGACATTACCAACCCAAGCAATTGCTTGGTGGAGAATGTGCGGAATCTTTCAGTGCCCGCGGGCGATCCACTCCTGGAGGTGCGGGGCCTCGGCGCCGATCGTGGTGGAATCGCCGTGGCCGGTGTGCACGGTGGTTTCCGGCGGCAGCGTCAGCAGGCGGGTGCGGATCGACTCGATGATGGTGGGGAAGTCGGAGTAGGACCGCCCGGTCGCGCCCGGCCCGCCGGAGAAGAGGGTATCGCCGGTGAACAGCGCGTTCTCCGCTTCCAGGTAGAGGCAGCAGCAGCCGGGGGCGTGGCCGGGCGTGTGCAGCACGCGGATGTCGGTGGCGCCCACCGGGATTCGCTGATCGTCGGCGAGCGGGCGGTACTCGACATCCGGATGGACCGCGCGCCACAGCATGTCGTCGGCGGGGTGTAGCCAGATCGGTGCCCCGACCGCCGCGGCCACCTGCGGGGCGACGTTGATGTGATCGTTGTGGGCATGTGTGCACACGACGGCGGTGACGGTCCGCCCGGCGACGGCATCGAGAATCGGTGCGGCGTCGTGGGCGGCGTCGACGATCACCGCCTCGTCGTCGGTGCCGATCACCCACACGTTGTTGTCGACATCCCAGCTGCCGCCGTCCAATTCGAACTTCCCCGAGGTGACGACGCGACGGATGTTCACAGCACCACCACCGAGCGCAGCACGTCGCCGTTGTGCATGGTGGTGAACGACTGCTCCACGCCGTCGAGCGGAATGCGTTCGCTGACGAAGCGTTCCAGCGGCAGGCGGCCCTGGCGGTACAGGTCCAGCAGCATCGGGAAGTCGCGCTCGGGCAGGCAGTCGCCGTACCAGGAGGACTTCAGCGAGCCGCCGCGGGAGAAGAAGTCGATCAGCGGCATGTCCAGGCGCATATCGGGGGTGGGGACCCCGACGAGCACCACGGTGCCCGCGAGGTCGCGGGCGTAGAAGGCCTGCTTCCAGGTTTCCGGGCGGCCGACCGCATCGATCACCACGTCGGCGCCGAAGCCGCCGGTCAGTTCCTGGATGCGCTCGACGATATCGTCGCCGGTCGTGAGGGTGTGGGTGGCGCCGAGTTCGGTGGCCCACTGCAGTTTTCGCGGATCCCGGTCGACGGCGATGATCGTGGTCGCCCCGGCCAGCCGCGCCCCGGCGATGGCCGCGTCGCCGACGCCGCCGCAGCCGAGCACCGCGACCGAATCGCCGTAGCGCACGTTCCCGGTGTTGATCGCCGCGCCCAGCCCGGCCATCACGCCGCAGCCGAGCAGCCCGGCCACCGCCGGATCGGTCTCCGCATCGATGACCGTGCACTGGCCCTCGTGCACGAGCGTCTTGTCGGCGAAGGCGCCGATGCCGAGCGCGGGGGTCAGGACGGTGCCGTCGGCCAGCGTCATGGGGCGGCTCGCATTGTGAGTGCTGAAGCAGTACCACGGTTTTCCGCGCTTGCAGGCCCGGCAGGCGCCGCATACGGCGCGCCAGTTCAGCAGCACCCGATCACCGGGTTGCACATGGGTGACCGCGTCGCCGACGGTGTCCACTACGCCCGCGGCCTCGTGCCCGAGCAGGAAGGGGAACTCGTCGTTGATGCCGCCCTCGCGATAGGTCAGGTCGGTGTGGCAGACCCCGCACGCCAGCACGCGCACCACCACATCGTGCGGCCCCGGCTCCGGAATGACGATGTCGACGATCTCGACCGGCGCGCCCTCGCTGCGGGCAACGACACCGCGGACCTTCTGGGACATGGCAATCTCCTTATACGCTGACACCCACCACCCGGATCGTAACCGCGGCCGTCGCACCCGCGCGCCGGGTTACGAGTTCACCCAGCGCATCGCGGGGTTTCCGGTGTCCGCGACCGCATCCGGCGTGAGCCGGGCAAACGGTGCAAAAAGCCCAGCGTGACGCACGCCTCAATCGGCTCTAGCTCGGTGGATGGCGCGGCTCGGCGTGACCCGCTTGACACTGCGGCACGAGCGGGACGACCGTGGAGATGCTTAGTGCAAGCAACTATTTCTCAGGGCGGGATGCGAAATCCCGCGCGCATGCATCGACTGCCGGTATCTGTCGGGACTATTCAGAGAGGTCGGGGATGGACATCTTGGGGATGGAGGTCGCGGATGAGGATGCACAGCTGGTACGGCGGGCGACCGAACTGATCGAGCGCGATCCGCAGATCCGCGCGGCCCTGCCGATCGACGCGGTGGGCGAGGCCGTGCAGCGGCCGGGGATGCGCCTGGCCGAGTCGGTCGCGACCGTCATGGAGAGCTACGCGGACCGCCCCGCGCTCGGGCGGCGCGCGGTCGAGTTCGTCGCCGACGACGCCGGGCGGCGGCGGGCGCGGTTGCTGCCCCGCTTCGACACGATCACCTACGGTGATCTGTGGCAGCGGGTGCGAGCGCTGACCGCCGCGTGGCACCACGACCCCGAACACCCCACGCGGGCAGGGGATTTCGTCGCGATCCTCGGTTTCACCAGCATCGATTACACGACCGTCGACCTGGCCTGCACCTGTGTGGGCGCCGTCGCCGTGCCGTTGCAGGCCGGTGCGTCGCAGGCCCAGCTGACGCCGATCGTCGTGGAGACCGAGCCGCGGGTGCTCGCCGCCGATGTCGAACAGCTCGATGCGGCAATCGATCTGGCGCTCGCGACCGAGTCGGTGCGTGCGCTGATCGTGTTCGACTACTACGCCGAGGACGAAATCCAGCGTGCCGCCGTCGAATCCGCCCGCGCCCGGCTGGCGGACAGCCCGGTGCGGGTGGAGACCCTCGACGCGGTGCTGGCCCGCGGCCGCGAGCTGCCCGCCGCGCCGCTGCACACCGCCGGGGACGACAGCGAATTGGCGTTGCTCATCTACACCTCGGGCAGCACCGGAACACCCAAGGGGGCAATGTATCCCGAGCGGCTGCTCGCGCGGATGTGGCGCCCGGGGCCCATACCGGCGCTCGGGCTCAGCTACATGCCGATGAGCCATATCGCGGGCCGGGCGTCGCTGACGACCTGCCTGGCCTCGGGCGGCACCGTGTACTTCGCGGCGCGCAGCGATATGTCGACACTGTTCGACGACATCGCGCTGGCCCGCCCGACGATGCTGTTTTTCGTTCCGCGCGTGTGCGACATGGTGTTCCAGCGCTTCCGCGGCGAGGTGGATCGCACGGTCGCGGCCGGGGCGGATCCCGCGGTGGCGGAGCGCGAGGTGAAAGCCGAACTGCGCGAGCACTTCCTGGGCGGCCGCTTCCTGCTCGCCCTGTGCGGCAGCGCGCCGCTGTCGGCGGAGATGCGGACGTTCATGGAGTCGGTGCTCGAGCTGGGCATGTTCGACGGTTACGGCGCCACCGAGACCGGCGGCGGGGTGCTGCTCAACAACCAGGTGCAGCGTCCACCGGTGATCGACTACAAGCTGGTCGACGTCCCGGAACTGGGGTACTTCGGCACCGACAAGCCTTATCCGCGTGGGGAATTGCTGGTCAAGGCGGAGTCGCTGGTGCCGGGCTATTACAAGCGGCCGGATCTGAACGCGGAGATCTTCGACGCCGACGGCTTCTACCGGACCGGTGACGTCATGGCCGAGACCGAGCCGGACCGGCTGGTGTACGTCGATCGCCGCAACAATGTGCTGAAGCTGTCGCAGGGCGAGTTCGTGGCGGTGTCGAAGCTGGAGGCCGTGTACACCTCGAGCCCGCTGATCCGCCAGATCTACGTCTACGGCTCCAGCGAGCGCGCCGCGCTGCTGGCGGTCATCGTGCCGACCACCGACGCCGCGGCCGCGCATCCGGACACCGCCGAGCTGAAGGCGGCCATCGCGGAGTCGATGCAGCGGGTGGCGCAGGACGCGCATCTGAACTCCTACGAGATCCCGCGCGACTTCCTGCTCGAGACGGAGCCGTTCAGCATGGACAACGGGCTGCTGTCGGGCATCGGAAAACTGTTGCGGCCCAAGCTGAAAGACCGCTACGGCGCCCAGCTCGAACAGCGCTACGACGAACTCGACCGCGAACAGCGTGACGAACTGCAGGCGCTGCGCGGTGCCGCGGCCGACCTGCCGGTCCTGGAGACGGTGGGGCGGGCGGCGCGGGCCCTGCTCGGCTGCGCGACGACCGAGCTGCGGCCGGACGCGCACTTCGCCGACCTGGGCGGGGATTCGCTGTCGGCGCTGTCGCTGTCGACCCTGCTGCAGGAGATCTTCGGCGTCGAGGTGCCGGTGGGGGTCATCCACAGCCCGGCCACCGACCTGCGGCGGCTGGCCGAGTACATCGAGTCCGAGCGGCGGTCCGGCCGACAGCGGCCGACGGCCGCGTCCGTGCACGGCGGTGGCGGTGAAATCCGCGCCGCGGACCTGACTTTGGACAAGTTCATCGATACGGCGACCCTGGCCGCGGCGGCCGATCTGCCGCGCACGCCGCATCCGGTGCGGACGGTGCTGCTGACCGGGGCCAACGGCTACCTCGGCCGGTTCCTGTGCCTGGAATGGCTACAGCGCCTGCACGATTCGGGCGGCACGCTCGTGTGCGTGGTCCGCGGTGCCGACGCGGCCGCGGCGCGCGAGCGCCTGGACGAGGCGTTCGACAGCGGCGATCCGGAGTTGTCGCGTCGCTACCGGGAGCTGGCCGAGGGCACGCTGGAGGTGCTGGCGGGTGATATCGGCGAACCGAACCTCGGTGTGGGCGAACAGGTGTGGGCGCGGCTCGCGGAGTCGGTCGATCTGATCGTGCATCCGGCCGCGCTGGTGAATCACGTGCTGCCCTACGACCAGCTGTTCGGCCCGAACGTGGTGGGCACCGCCGAGGTGATCCGGCTGGCCCTGACGGCCCGGCTGAAGCCGGTGACCTACCTGTCGACGGTGGGAGTGGCCGATCAGGTGGATCCGGAGGTGTTCACCGAGGACGGCGATATCCGGGAGATCAGCGCCGTGCGTGCGCTGGGCGACGGGTACGCCAACGGCTACGGAAACAGCAAGTGGGCCGGTGAGGTGCTGCTGCGCGAGGCGTACGACTGGTGTGGTCTGCCGGTGGCGGTGTTCCGCTCCGACATGATCCTGGCGCACAGCCGCTACGCGGGCCAGTTCAATCTGCCGGATATGTTCACGCGGCTGCTGCTGAGCGTGCTGGCGACGGGCGTGGCGCCGAAGTCGTTCTACGAGACCGACTCCGAGGGCGATCGGCAGCGCTCGCACTACGACGGGCTGCCCGCCGACTTCACCGCCGAGGCCATCACCACCCTCGGCGCGCGGGCGGGCACGGGGTACGAAACCTTCGACGTGCTCAATCCGCACGACGACGGGCTGTCGCTGGACGAGTTCGTGGACTGGCTGATCGCGGCCGGGCATCCGATCGAGCGCATCGACGACTACGCGGAGTGGTTGTCGCGCTTCGACACCGCGCTGCGCGCCCTGCCGGAGCGGCAGCGCAAGCACTCGGTCCTGCCGCTGCTGCACGCCTACGCACGCCCCGGCGCCCCGATGCGCGGTGCCGCCCTGCCCGCCAAGAAGTTCCAGGCGGCGGTGCAGCACGCGAAGATCGGTGCGGCGGAGGACATCCCGCACCTCGGCCCCGAGCTGATCGAGAAGTACGCCAACGATCTACGCCTGCGCAATCTCCTGTAGACAGATGAACTTGCCCCGGTACAACGACGCCCGCACCCGGCCCCTCGCCGGTAGGCGCCGCTCATCGGCGTAGATTCGGCGGTATGTCGAGCGATGACGGCGGTGCGGCGTCGAGGAATCAGCCGCTGCTGGTGCTGGTCAAGATCACCGAGATTCTGGACGCGTTCTCGCCGGCGCGGCCGTCGATGACGCTCGGCGAGATTCAGCAGGCCACCGGACTCCCGGCGTCCACGGTGCAGCGGCTGGTCACGAACATGGTCGCGCAGGGGCTGCTCGACCGCGTCGGCGACCAGATCCGGATCGGGCTGCGCATGAGCTACTGGGCGGCGACGGCGGTGAAGGGCCTGGACCTGTTGTCGATCGCCAACCCGGTGCTGCGGGAGATCCGCGACAAGACCGGCGAGACGGCGTGTCTGTTCCGGGCCGAACACGGTTTCCGGGTGTGTGTCGCGATCGCCGAGACCCGGCACGCGCTGCGCCGGGATATGTACGTGGGCAAGATAATTCCGCTGTACGCCGGGTCGGCGGGCCGGATCCTGCTGGCGTGGAATCCGGAGCTGGCCGAGTCGGTGCTGGCGGCGCCGCTGGAACCGCTCACCGAGGGGACCGTGACCAGCCCGGACGAGTTGCGCGCGCGCATCGCCCAGGCCAAGGCCGACGGCTACGCGATCACGGCGGGGGAGCGCGAGGACTCGGCGTCCGGCCTGTCCGCGCCGGTCTTCGACGCCTCCGGTGATGTCGTCGCGGCGGTGACCATCAGCGGCCCGACCATCCGCATGCCGCAGTCGCAATGCGAGGCGTGGGTCGACCTGCTCGTCGGCTACGCCGAACAGATCACCCGGACCATCGGCGGTCGCCTCCCCGCGTGAGCGGTCAGGACCGGACAACCCACTCGAACGCCGCGGCCTTCGACCGCGCCCCCTGCGCTGCCTTGGAACGGTTGGGCTCGCCGAGCTCGGCGAGCAGCGCCTCGGAATTGCCGACCAGCTCGGCGAGGGTGTCCGGCCGGAACCAGCCGGGACGCGTCGCGAACAGTAGATCCTCGGTGGCGGTATTGCCGCTGGCGCCGGGGGCGAAGGGGCAGCCGCCGAGGCCGCCCAGCGCGCCGTCCACCATCGTGGCGCCCGCGTCGATCGCCGCGAGGGTGTTGGCGACACCGAGTCCCCAGGTGTCGTGGCCGTGAAAGACGATGCGCCGCTGCGGCGTCCGGGTGCGCACCGCGGCGACCAGCTCGCGCACCTGCACCGGCACCGCCTGGCCGAGCGTATCGGCGAGGACGATGTCGTCGGCGCCCGCGGTGCGCGCGTCGTTGGCGATGCCGATCACCCGCTCGGGGTCGACGGGACCCTCGAAGGGGCAGGTGAACGACGTCGCGATGCACAACTGGATGGACCCGCCCGCCTCCTGCGCGAGCCGCACGGCCGCGGGCATGGCGGCCACGCTGTCCTCGGTGCTGCGGCCGATATTGGCGCGATTGTGCGAATCCGAGGCGGAGAAACAGTACTGGAAGTTGCGTGCCCCGGCCGCGGCGGCCTTCTCGACATGGCGCGGTGTGGCCACCCACACCCAGCACCGCTCCAGCTCCTGCGGGGTCAGCTCGGCGATGATCTCGAGCGTATTCGCCAGTGGCGGAACGAGATCCGGCCGGGCCATCGACCCGATCTCCAGCGCCGGGACCCCGAGGCGCAGCAGCGTGCGCGCGGTCTCGACCTTGCGTTCGGTCGGCAACAGCTTGCCGGTGAGCTGCAATCCGTCGCGCAGTGTGACGTCGCGCAGCTCGGCCGCGGGTGTGTAGCCGAACGTCATGATGTGCCTCCTGTGCCGGAATTGCCTGTGCGGGAGTCTATTTCGTCGTCGGTCAGCCCCAGTACCGATGCGAGCACCTCGCGGGTGTGCGCGCCGAGATCCGGTCCGACCGTCCGGATCGGCAGCGAGGCGCCCCCGATCACCGGGACGATACCCGCGAATCCGACGGTGGCCGGTTCGGCCGCCCCGGTGTCGACCGCGAACTCCTGAATCATATTGCGCGCCCGGTACTGCGGGTCGTCGACGATGTCGGCTGCGGTGTAGATCGGGCCCGACGGCACCCCGGCGGCATCGAGAATCTTCAGCGCCTCGTCGCGGGTGTGCCGGGACGTCCATTCGGCGATCGCGGCGTCGAGTTCCTCGCGGCGGCGCCAGCGGGCGGCGTTGTCGCGCAATTCGGGGTCGGCGGCCAGGTCCGGCCGGTCGATCGTCTCCATGTAGCGCTGGAAGATCGCGTCGCCGTTGCCCGCGATGATGATGCTGGTGCCGTCGCCGCACGGATAGGCGTTGCTGGGGGCGATGCCCTCCATCCGGCCGCCGACCCGTTCGCGGCGGACGCCGTAGGCGAGGTAGTCGGGGATCAGCGATTCCATCACCGACAGGATCGACTCGTTGAGGGCGACGTCGATGATGCGCTCGCCCAAGGGAATTGCGGTGTCGGACCGGGTCCGCTGGAACAGTGCCATGACGGTGCCGAAGGCGGCGTAGATCCCGGCGATCGAGTCGCCGATGGAGACGCCGGTGCGCACCGGCGGCCGGTCCGGGTCGCCGACCAGTTCGCGCAGCCCGCCGACGGCCTCGGCGACCGCGGCGAATCCGGGCCGCTGCGCCAGCGGCCCGGTCTGGCCGTAGGCGGAGATGCGGGTGACGACCAGGTCGGGATTCGCCGCGTCGAGCACCTCCGGCCCGAGGCCCCATTTCTCCAGCGTCCCCGGGCGGAAATTCTCCAGCAGCACATCGCATTCGCGGACGAGGTCGAGCACGAGGGCGCGCCCCGCCTCGGTCTTCAGGTCCAGCACGATCGACTTCTTGTTGCGGTTGATGGTGCGGTACAGCATGGAGGTGTCGCCGCTGTAGAGCCGCCAGCGGCGCAGTTCGTCGCCCGTGACCGGCCGCTCGACCTTGATCACCTCGGCGCCGAAGTCGGCCAGCATGCGACCGGCGGTCGGGGCGGCGATGTAGTTGCCCAGCTCGAGCACGCGGACACCCGACAGCGGGCGAACGACCTTGTCTTGCATACCTTTTCTCTCCGATCAGAGCAGCGCGCTCAGCGGCAGGATGAGCAGGATCGCCACCACCGACGCGACCGAGACGCCCACCGAGCAGGTCTTCAGCGTGCCGCGCGTGGTCTGGCCCAGCAGCGACTGCAGCAGCCAGAAGGTATTGCTCGTGACGTGCACCGCGAACAGCGATCCGGCGCCCGCGGCGAGCGCGATCAGCACCGGATCGATGCCGAGGGCGGGCGCGACCGGGCCGAGGATTCCGGCGGCCGTGATCGCCGAGATCGTCACGGAGCCGACGGCGACGTGCAGGATCGCCGCGATCACCCACACCATCAGCAGCGGCGCGGCGGTGCTCGCGGTGAAGTATTCGCCGAGGATCTTGCCCAGGCCGGTCGCGGCGATGGTGGCCGCCAGCGAGCCGCCGACACCGGTCAGGATGAGGATCTGGCCGCTCTCCTTGAATCCGGTGGCGATCGAGCGCTGCATCGCCTCGGCCCCGACGGCGTAGCGGCCGACGAAACTGGTGCCGACGAGCCCGATCAGCAGGGCGATCACCGGCGCCGAGAGGAATTCGATCACCGGATTGTGCACCTCGGCGACGTCCAGCACGGCGCCCAGCGCGATCAGTACCAGGGCGGTGAGCAGCGGCGCCAGCAGCACCGGCAGCGGAGTCTCGGAGCGCGTCGCCGCGCTGGTGCGGGTGCCGACGACCCCGCTGCCCGGCTCGGTGCTCGCCGCCGCGCCGCGATCGGCGACGGCTGCGTGCTCGGCGTGTCCGGAATCCGCGGCGGGCTCGCCGGTGCCGGGAACCGGCTCCTCGCCGAGGAAGGGCTGTTCGTCGCGCTCCTCGTTCCACCAGCCGCGGTCGAACAGGAAGCACATGACGGCCACCGCGATGGCGACCGTGGGGATCACCAGCAGCACGCCGAACAGCAGCATCTTGCCCAGCGGCACGCCGAGCAGTCCGGCCAGCGCCAGCGCGCCGACGCCCGGCACGGTCAGCACGATGCCGCATTCGCCGCCGATCGCCAGGGCCGTGGCCATCCGCGCCGTGCCCCGCTTACCGATCTTGGCGGCGAGATTGCGCGCGAGCGGCGCCGCGATCACCAGCAGCACGTCGAGGAAGATCGACTGCAGCAGCGTGGCGACCGTCAGCGACATCGCGTACGGCATCCGGTTGGGCCCGAACACCTTCAGCAGCGCGCCGACCAGGCGCTGGATCGCGCCCGTCTGCTGCAGCATCGCGCCCATCAGCACGCCGAACGCGATCAGCAGCCCGACCTCGGCCATGATGTCGCCGAAACCCTTGGTGATGGTCTCGATGGTCTTCTCGGTACCCAGCCCGGCGGTCAGCCCCAGATAGGCGGATCCGATGACCAGCGAGACCGCCGGGTTGAACTTGAATCGGACGATCAGCAGGACCACCGCGAGGATCGCGACTCCCGTATTGATCATCGTTGCAACGTCTGACATGCGTAAATCCCATCGAGCCGCACTCACGGAGTGCTCGGTCCCGCAGTGCAGAGCAACGATCATGCCGTGATGCGGGCCACAACAGGCTCACATTATGGGCAGAGACTCACGATATAAGCAAGCGGCTGGCCTGCCGGGCTCGATACTCCCGCCGCCACCGGCTGAAACCCAGCAGGACCAGCAGGAAGAAGACCCCATAGACGGCCCCGGAGACGTACAACCCGGACTGGAACGCCAGCGGCACGCCGACGAGGTCGACCAGCATCCAGATGATCCAGAAGTCGACCAGGGCGCGGCTCTGCGCGAACGTGGCGATGGCGCTGCCGACGAAGATGTACGCGTTCGCCCACGGCGACCACGCGACATGCAGCCAGGTCAGATGGATGAACAGCTCGGCCACCAGCACGGTGCCCAGCACCAGCACGGCGAGCAGGACCAGGCGCTCACGGGTGGTGGCCGGCCGCACGAGCAGGCCGTGATCGTCGCGGGTGCCGCGGGTCCACGACAGCCAGCCGTAGACGGCCAGCGCGCAGAACAGCACCTGCTTGAGCGCATTGCCCGGGACGTGCGCGTCGATCGAGGCGGCCAGCAGCAGCAATGCGCCCACCAGCTGCACCGGCCAGGTCCACACGGTCTTGCGCATCGCCAGCCACACCACGGCCAGCGACAGGATGTTGCCGGTCAGGTCGGTCCAGAGAATGTGCTCGCCGAAGATCTGGAATCCCGCGTTCACGCGGCGACTCCCGCGGTGGGGCTGCCGAACTCCTCGGCGTCGGCGACGTGCATCTCCCGGACCTCCTCGATGCCAGAGCTCCGGGGGTGCCTCCCATCCGGACTCTCACCGTCGGTTCGGGCTTCCACCGACCCCGGAGCGCGCGTTCACCTCGCCCAACCACGCTGCCACGGCACCGTATTCCGCCGCACACCACCACCCGGGTGTGACCTACGACTCGATCGGGTGGTTACGCGAGGATGCGGAGGGGGTGTTCGAGGAGGTCCTTCAGTTGCTGGAGGAATGTAGCGGCTATGGCGCCGTCGATGGCGCGGTGGTCGGCGGACATCGTGATGCGCAGGATCTTGCGGGCGATCACGTCGGTGCCGTCGAGGCGCAGTTCGTCCTGGGCGGCGCCGACGGCGAGGATCGCGGATTCGGGCGGGTTGATGACGGCGGTGAACTGCTCCACGCCGAACATGCCCAGATTCGAGATCGTGAAGGTGCCACCGGACATCTCCTCGGCGCGCAGCTTGCGGTCGCGCGCCCGCCCGGCGAGTTCGCGCGCCTCGGTGGCGATCTCGGAGACGCTCTTGCGGTCGGCGTCGCGGATCACCGGCACCAGCAGCCCGGCGGGGGTGGCGACGGCGATGCCGAGGTGGATTCCCCTGTGCCGCAGCAGTTTTTCTCCCGCGAAGGACACGTTCACCGCCGGATCCGCGCGCAGCGCCGACGCCACCGCCTTGACCAGCAGATCGTTGACACTGACCTTGCCCTTCCCGGCCGGCTCCAGCGTCGCGTTGATCTGCACGCGGAGGGCCAGCAGGTCGGTGACGTCGATCGCGCTGGTCAGGTAGATGTGCGGGGCCTGCTGCATGCTCTGGGTGAGCCGGGCCGCCGACACCTGCTGAATCCGGCTCAGCGGCACCTCGTCGGAATCGCCGGAGGGGCCAGCTGCCGCCGCCGGTGCGAATCCACCAGGGCGCGGGGCGGATTCGACATCCTGCCGGGTGATCCGCCCGCCCGGGCCCGTGCCGGTGACGGTGGCGAGGTCGATGCCGAGTTCCCCGGCGATCTTGCGGGCCAACGGGGAAGACTTCGGCCGACGCTCGGTCCCGGAACCGAGAAGGCCCGTAGCAGAGTTGTCCGGGCTGGCGGCGCCTGTCGCGGAGTTACCCTGCCCGTCACCGCTTCCGGAGACCGTAGCCGGGTCCGATTGCGCACCGGCACTTCCGGAGGTCGCCTGCGCGCTGCCGTGCGCGGAACCCGACGGCGACCCCGTCCCGCTCCCGTCTCCGACGATCGCGATCGGCTCGCCGATCGGGACCCGCGACCCCGCGTCGGCGAGGATCTGCTCGAGCACGCCGTCGTCGTAGGCCTCCAATTCCATGAGGGCCTTGTCGGTCTCGATCTCGGCGAGCACCTCGCCGCGGGTGACCGGATCGCCCACCTGCTTGAGCCAGGACGCGATGACGCCGTCCTCCATCGTGTCGGACAGGCGGGGCATGGTGATTTCAGGCAATGTAGGTGTCCTTCGAGTTCCGGCGTCCCACGGCCGCAAGGGTTTCCACCGCGGCGGTGTACAGCGAGTCGGCCGACGGCAGCGCGAGCCGCTCCAGCGGTTTCGAGTACGGCAGCGGCACCTCGGCCATGGCCACGCGCCGCACGGGTGCGTCGAGGTAGTCGAAGGCGCCGTCGGAGATGGAGGCGGCCACCTCCGCGCCGATGCCGTAGGTGAGCCAGTCGTCCTCGCCGATCACCGCGCAGCCGGTCTTGCGCACCGAGGCGATCAGGGTGTCGCGGTCCAGCGGCCGCAGGCTGCGCAGGTCGATCACCTCCGCCGAGATCCCTTCCCCGGCAAGCCGTTCGGCGACCTGGGTGGCTACGGTCGCCATCCGCGAATAGCCGATCAGCGTGATGTCGGTGCCCTCCCTGGTCACCGCGGCCTTGCCGATCTGCACGTCGGGAATCTCCTCGGGCACGTCGCCCTTGGTGTTGTAGAGCGCGAGATTCTCCAGGAACAGCACCGGATCGTCGTCGGCGATCGCGGCCCGCAGCAGCGCCCGGGCGTCGGCGGGCGTGCTCGGCGCGACCACCTTCAGCCCGGGCACGAACGCGTAGTACAGCTCGATGTTCTGCGAATGCGTCGCGCCCAGCTGCTGTCCGCCGCCGCCCGGGGTCCGGATGACCATCGGCACGCTGGTCTGCCCGCCGAACATGCCGTAGATCTTGGCGGCGTGGTTGACGATCTGATCCAGCGCCAGCAGCGAGAAGTTGATCGTCATGATCTCCACGACCGGGCGCAGCCCGAGCATGGCCGCGCCGATGGCGGCGCCGACGAAACCCTCCTCGGCGATCGGGGTGTCGCGCACCCGCTTCTCCCCGAATTCGGCGAGCAGCCCGGCGGTGATCTTGTATGAGCCCTCGAAGATGCCGATCTCCTCCCCGATGAGGAGGATGTCGTCGTCGCGCTGCATCTCCCGGCGCAGGGTGTCGCGCAGCGCTTCGCGATAGGTCATGACAGGCACGGTGATGTCCTCTTTCAGGCCACGGGGAACAGCGGATCGGCGGGCAGGCGGCGGGAATCACCCGGAACCGGTGTGGCGTAGGTGTAGTCGAACAGGCTCGACGGCTCCGGATGCGGGCTGGCGTCGGCGAACGCGACGGCCGCCTCGACGCCCTCGCGCACCTCGGCCTCGAGGGCGGCGGGGTCCTGCTCGGACAGCACCCCGGCCGCGATCAGCTCGGCCTGGAAGGTCGCGATCGGATCGTTCTCGCGCGCGGTCGAAACATCCTCGGCGGAACGGTATTTCGCGGGATCGACCACCGAGTGCCCCTTGAGCCGGTAGCTGACCGCCTCCAGCAGCGCCGGTTTGCCCTCGCGCCGGGCACCTTCCAGCAGCTCGGCCGCGATATCGCGCACGGCCAGCACATCGGTGCCGTCGACGCGCTCGCCGCGCATCCGATAGGACTCGGCGCGCTTGTACAGGTCGGGCTCGGCGGAGGAGCGCTCGACCGTGGTGCCCATGCCGGTCTGATTGTTGATCACCAGGAACACGATCGGCAGCCGCCACAGCGCGGCGATGTTCAGCGACTCGTGGAAGGCGCCGATATTCGTGGTGCCGTCGCCCATCTGGCACACCACGACGTCGTCGCCGCCGCGGTAGTCGATGGCGAGCGCGGCGCCGACGGCGAGCGGAACCTGGCCGCCCACAATGGCATAGCCGCCCAGCAGCCGGGTCGCGGTGTCGTACATGTGCATCGATCCGCCCCAGCCCTTGGAGGTGCCCGTGGAGCGGCCGTACAGCTCGGCCATCACCCGGCCGGGTTCGATGCCCTTGGCGAGCGCGTAGCCGTGCTCGCGGTAGTTGGTGAACAGGTAGTCGGTGGGCCGCATCGCGGCGGCCATGCCCACCACCGTCGCCTCCTCACCGAGATTGAGGTGGCAGTAGCCGCCGATCTTGGCCTGCTGGTAGCTCTGCGCGGTGCGCTCCTCGAAGCGCCGCACGAACAGCATGTCCCGGTACAGGCCGCGCAGGATCTGTGGATCCTCGGTGTCGAAACGCTTGGCGGCCTTGGCATTCGCCCGGGGCTTGGCGGGCGACTTGCGGGCGGACTTGCGCGGGGCAGTGGTCGTGGTCACGGGTGGGACCTCCTCAGCGCTTGCGCGGCGCGATGTGTACCGGCAGGCCGAGCCCGGTCAGGGCCGCCTCCATGCCGATCTCGCCGAGAGTGGGGTGGGCGTGAATGGTGTCGGCCAGCTCGTCGAGCGTCGCCTCCAGCGAAATCGCCAGCGCGCCTTCGGTGATCAGATCGCTGGCCGACGGTCCGATGATGTGCACACCGAGCACTTCCTGATGCCGTTGCCCGGCAACGATCTTCATGAACCCCTCGGTGTCGCCGAAGGTCCTCGGGCGCCCGAGCGCGGCGAACGGGAACTTCGCGGTGATCACCTCGTGCCCGGCGGCGCGCGCCGCGTCCTCGGTCAGGCCGACGCTCGCGATCTCCGGATGGGTGAAGGTGGCGGCGGGAATCACGGTGTAGTCGATGTGGGCCGGGTGCCCGGCGATCACATCGGCGGCGGTCAGGCCCTGATGGGAGGCGACGTGGGCGAGCAGCGCCCGGCCGGTGACGTCGCCGATGGCATAGACGTGTTCGACGCCGGTGCGCAGCTGATCGTCGACCTCGATGAATCCCCGTGCGTCCGTGGGAATTCCGGCGGTGTCCAGGCCGAGGTCGGCGGTGTTGGGGCGGCGGCCCACCCCGACCAGCACGACATCGGCGTCGAGTTCGCGCGCCTTGGGGCCGCCGACGGTGACGCGCAGGGCATCGCCCTGCGCGATCGATTCGACCGTCGACCCCGTGAGCACCGTGATCCCGCGCTTGCCGAACGAGCGGCCGAGCGCGACGCCGATATCCTTGTCCTCCAAGGGAACCAGGCGGTCCTGCAGCTCGACGATCGTCACCTCGCTACCGAACGTGGCGAACAGGCTGGCCCATTCGGCGCCGACCGCACTGCCGCCGACGACCACCAGCCGCCGGGGCACCTCGGTCAGCCCGAACGCGCCGTCGGAGGTGATCACGCCGGGCAGCTCCGCGCCCGGAATCGGCAGCCGCGCGGGCACCGAGCCGGTCGCGACGATCACGTCACGCGCGTCGATCCGCCGGACGGAAGTGGTTGGGGGAGCGGCATAACGGGGGCCGCCGGGAAAGATCGGCGACGGGCCGACCTCGTGCACCTCGACGGTGGTGGGCCCGGCGAAGCGGGCGTGCCCCTCGACGACGGTCACGCCGTTGGCCTTCAGCAGCCCCGCGACACCGTCGGTCAGCTCCTTGACGATGCCGTCCTTGCGCTGCCGCACGGCGGCGAAATCGAACCGCACATTGTCCGCCAGGACGCCGAATTCGGCTGCGGCGGAGACGGTCTGGAAGACCTCGGCGCTGCGCAGCATGGCCTTGGTCGGGATGCAGCCCCAGTTCAGGCAGACCCCGCCCGGGCGCTCCTTCTCGACCAGTCCCACGGACAGTCCGCGCTGCGCCGCGCGGATGGCGGCGACGTACCCACCCGGGCCGCCGCCCACGACCAAAAGATCGAATTCCGGCACTCGTGGTGCTCCTCGTGTCGACGATTACGACCCCGCCCCGGTTGTGGCATGAGTCATCCCGAACGAGTCTTGTCGCCACCGAGTGCACAAACAATGACCCGGTAGCCCAGGAATCGTGGCCGAAAAGTGTGCTCTGCGCCCAGCCCGTGCGGGAAGTGATCTCCGGGCGTACAACGGAATGGTGAGGGCTTCACGATGTTCGGCCGCGCTGTCGAGTCTTCTGGTGACCGTCGCCGCGGTGGTGGTCCTGTCGGCACAACCGGCCGCGGCGGACGTGGTCGGCGAGGAGTCCCTGGGCGGCTCGGTCTCGCGGGTGGACGTGTACTCACCGGCGATGGATCGGGTGGTGAGCAACAGGGTGATCCGGGCCGCCGGTGGTCCCGCGCCCACCCTGTACCTGCTCACCGGCATCGGCGGCGGTCTCGACGGGATCTCCTGGTGGGACGACACCGATGTGCGAGAGTTCTTCGCGGACAAGCACGTCAACGTCGTGATGCCGGTCGGGGGCGCCTACAGCATGTACACCGACTGGGTGGCCGACGACCCGGTGGTCGGCCGCGGCCGGTGGCAGACCTTCCTCACCCGGGAACTGCCCGCGGCCCTCGACGAACACCTGGGAGCCACCGGGGCCAACGCGATCGCCGGGGTGTCGATGAGCGGCGGTTCGGCGATCGACCTCGCCATCCAGGCCCCCGGGCGGTACCGCGCCGTCGCGTCCTACAGCGGATGTCCGTGGGCCGCCGACCCCGTGGGCATCGCGTTGGTCAGCGCGCAACTGGCACGTGGCGGCGCGAATCCGGCCAATATGTGGGGAATTCCGGGCGCCGCGCACTGGCAGGCGCACGACGCGTTCTCGCATGCGGGCGCCCTCGCGGGCAAGACCGTCTACCTGTCGGCGGCCTCCGGCGCGCCCGGCCCGATCGACCAGGGCGGCATCCCGTTCCCGCCGGTCGAGATGATCGCCAGCACGTGCACCGCCGCCTTCGCCGGTCGCCTCGCCGAAATCGGCATTCCCGCAACCCATGTGAACCGCCCGCAGGGGTCGCACACCTGGGGTCAGTTCGAGGCCGACCTGCACGACTCCTGGCCACATCTGGCGGCCGCCCTCGGCGCCTGAGGGCCGCGGCGGTCCGCGGCGAAAGCCCTACTGCCCCTTCCTCACCCGGCCACGGCCACGTCGGCCTGCTGCGCGGCTCCGGCCGCGGGAGTGTGGTTGTCGGTGCGGCGGAGGAAGTCGACCAGGATGTCGGAGATCGCGGGCATGTCGACGAAGGCGACGTGGGATCCGCCGGGGATTTCGGCGAATTCGGCGTTCGGCATCGAGGCCGCGGCGGTGCGCTGGGCCTGCGGCGGGAACAGCGAATCCTGTTGGCCCGCAACGACCAGGGCGGGGAGGTGGATATTCGCCAGTTCCGCGGTGCGCGAACCGCTGGCCCACTCCCGGCATGCGATCGCGTGCCCGACGCGGCCCTCGTACGGCCGCGGCCCGCCCATCATCGAATCGGCGATGCTCTGGTAGTCGCGTTCGGTGGCATCCCAGTCGCCCACGGGGCGTACGAGATCCATGCCGAGCAGCAGCCGCACGGCGGGCGGCATCGGCTCCATCGAGTGCACCTCGGCCAGCGCGTCCATGAAGACCCGGCCGAACCGGGACACGTCACCGATACCGGCGATGAACGACGCCGACCGGAACGCCTCGGGGCGCGTGAGAACCGCTGTCTGAGCGATCATTCCGCCCATCGAGGTGCCGACCAGGTGGCACGGGTCCAGCCGTAGCGCGTCGACAACGGCGAACATATCGGCGGTGAGCTGTCCGATCGAGTACGGCGCGTCGGTGACCTCCGACGGCGGCATACCCCGGTGGTCGTAGGTGACCACTCGATATCCGGCCTCGGCCAGCGCGGGCACGGTCACCGGATGCCAGGCGGCGGCGCGATGCGAACCCGAAACCAGCAGCACCGGCGGGCCGTCGCCCGCGATCGTGCATACCAGTTCGGCCCCGTCGCGGGCCTTTACCGTGGCGGTGCGTTTTCGGAGAGCCGATCTCATCGAGATCCTTTCTGTCGCAAACACAGGAATGCAACTACGCGCTCCGAAGTATGCACATATTCGTGCATCTTGACCAAAACGTAAGAATCGCAAAATCATTCGTAAGAACACCTGCACGGACATCGCCGGGATTTGCGGGGATTACGGAAGATCGGTGTTCAGCCGCGTATATCGAGGGCGTAGAGGGCCAGGGAGAGTTCGACATAGGAGCGCTGGCCCTCGAGGGGCCGGGCGAGCAGGGCCGAGATGCGCTGCAGGCGGTTGATGACGGTGTTGCGGTGGCAGTGCAGGCGCGGGGCGGCGTTGGCGGCCGAGCAATTCTCGGCGAGCCAGACGGACAGGGTGCGCAGCAGGATGTCGCGCTCCTTGGCCGGGAGGTCCAGGACGGGCCCGAGGGCGTGCCGCAGCAGCAGGTCGATGAGATCGGGGGAGCGGGCCAGCAGCGCCTCCGGATACCGTTCGTCCAGCGACGCCAAACCCGTTGCGCCGGTGGGCAATGTCTCCAGGGCGACCAGCGCCAGCGCATGAGCCGAATCCACCTGTGCCAGACCGGGTACGGCGGGTGAGGCACCGGCCCGGCCGCGGACCAGGGGCCGCAGGTGGTGCAGCACCGCGTCGCTGTCGCGGTGTTCCAGCGAGACCAGGCCGATGGTGGTGTCCACCCGGTCGTGCCACACCGATCGAATTCCCAACGCGGACAGGGTCGTTTCCGCTCCGGCCCGCAGCGGGCGGCCGTCCCCGCGCGCCGCCACCACCAGATACGCGCCCTGCGGCGGCAGCTCGAGTTCGCGGGCGGCGCGCGCGGCGAACCCGCCGTCGTGCGCCCGCCCCGCCAGCAGGTCCTCGATCAGTGCGTGCCGCCGCCGCTCGTCGCGGCGCACCTGCTCGAGTTCGGTATTGCGATACGAGGTGACCAGGGCGGAGGACAGGCCGTCGATCACCGTCCACATCGCCGTACCGGCCTCCCGGATCTCCTGCGGCCCCACATCCTCGGCCTTGTCGAGCAGCGCCTCCCACACGATCCCGCCGCCCAGCCGGAAGGTCCGCAGCATCGCCTCCAGCGGAACCCCCTGTTCGGCCCGATGCTTGCCGATCGACGCCGCCACATCGTCGCGCTCCGGATCGCTCGCCTCCCCGCCCAGCAGCTCCAGAATCCGGGTCAGATACCGTCGGCACCCGTCGCGCAGGTCGGCCCGCGGCACCGAGGTGTAGTCGGTCCACTCCGGGTTGTCGGTGAAGATCGCCGAGATCAATCGCCTGGTCAACGCGGTGATATCGGCCCGGCACGCGTCCGCCAGCTTCCGGGTCCCCGGGGTGGACAGGGGTGGGTGCGGCGCCGCCATGACGATCCACGTTACCGGGGGTACGGGACCGGCGGGCCCGGCGGGCTCGGGCCGGGGACCCGCCGGACACCGCTCGGATTCAGACCTGCGAGCGCTCCGGAATCGGCTCGGGCTCGACCGCCCCGGGCCGCCGCGCCCGCATCAGGCCGAATGCCGCTGCGGCGCCGAGCAATCCGACGATTCCGCCCGCCGCGAGCGTGCCCTGCACACCGGCGGCCGCGCCGAGCCGAATCGCCTCGGCGGGCAGCTGACCCAGCAGCAGCGGAGCCTGCCCGCCCGCGACGGCACGCGCGATGGCCTGCGGATCGGGCACGGCCCGGTCGGCCAGCACCTCTCCGGCCCGTGCCGTGAACGCGCTGCCGAGGGTCGCGATGGCAATGGTGAACCCGAGCTGTTGCGCGGTATTCAGTGCGCCGGTGGCCATTCCGGCCCGCTGCCACCCGACCGCCGAGGTCGCGGCGGAACCCAGCGTCGCGGTCGCCAGCCCGACACCCGCCCCGATCGCGAGGAAGCCCGGGATCAGCGCCGCCCAGCCCGCCTCGCCGTGCACCAGCGCGGTGCCCAGCACCCCGCCCGCACCGACGAGCAGCAGCCCGGTGCCGATGATGCACCCCGGATTCGGGCCGTGCAGGTACCGGCCGATTCCGCCGGACACCACGAAAGCCATGGCCGACAGGGGAAGTCCGACCAGACCGGCCTCGATCGGGCTCAGGCCGAGGACCGACTGCATCCAGATCTGGGTGTACATCAGCGCCCCGAAGGCGGCGAAGAACAGCGTCGTCCCCGCGATCAGGACTCCGGTGAACACGCGGTTGCGCAGCAACGCCAGGTCCAGCATCGGCTGCCGGGAACGCCGCTCGACGACCACGAACGCCCCCAGCGCCGCCACCGCGGCCGCCAGCGTCCACCAGGTGCCGGAGTTCGACCAGCCGTGCTCGTTGGCGCGGATCAGCGCATAGGTGGCCGCCGCGGCCGAGGCGGTGAACGTCACCATGCCCGCCACGTCGACGCGACCGCGGTGCGGTGGCTCGTCGGCGGCGAGCACCCACGCGCACAGCGCCATCGCGAGCACGCTGACCGGCAGATTCACGAAGAAGATCCACCGCCACGAGGCCATCTCGGTGAGCAGGCCGCCCACGATCGGGCCGACCGCCGACGAGGCGCCCGCGACGGCGCCCCACATCCCGTAGGCGGCGGCCCGATCGCGCCCGTCGTAGGACTTGTTCAGCAGCGCGAAGCAGGTGCAGGACATGGCCGCGGCCCCGACGCCCTGCACCACCCGCGCCGCGATCAGCACGCCGGGATTCGGCGCGACCCCGCACACCAGCGAGGACAGCGCGAACAGCGCCAGCCCGGCCAGGTAGGTGCGCCGATGCCCGGTCAGGTCGGCGATCGATCCGGCGCCCAGCATGAGTGCGGCCATCGCCAGCGCGTAGCCGTCGACCACCCACTGCAGGGAGCCGAACGAGGCGTCGAGGTCGCGCTGCATATCCGGGAGCGCCACGTTCACGATCGTGACGTCGATCAGCAGCATGAAGGTACCCAGGCACACCGTCAGCAGCGGTAGCCATCTGCGCACAGTCGTTGTCCTCTCTCGAAATTCGGTATCGAAACGGGCGTCGAGTATCCGAGGATCGAGGGAGCCGGGTCGCCCCGAAGGCGTGTCGGCGTACATTTCCTCCCATGAGTGCCGCCGAGACGCGAAACATGGTCCCTCTGGACGCACTGGATACGCAGATCGTGCACGCACTGCAGCTCGATCCGCGTCGTCCCTTCAGCCGTGTCGCCGCCGAGCTGGGGGTCGCGGAGCAGACCGTCGCCCGCCGCTATCGGCGGTTGCGGCGCGAGGGCGTGGTCCGGGTGATCGGCGCGGTCGACGCGCCCGCGCTCGGCGAGAACGACTGGATCGTGCGGGTGCGCTGCCGCCCCGACGGCGCGCAGCAGGTGGCCGAGGCGCTGGCGAAGCGCCACGACGCGGCGTGGATCAGCATCGCGGCGGCCGGGGCGGAGGTGGTCTTCTCCCTGCATCCGCGCAGCCACCAGGACCGCGACGACCTGCTGGTCCAGCGGCTGCAGCGCAGCGCGCCCGTGCACGACATCTCCGCGGCGATGATCCTGCACCGGTTCGTCACCCGGGACGTGCGGGACTGGCGCGGGCGGCAGCACGCCGGGGGAGCGGCGACGACCGCCGCCGCCTCCGGTGACGCCGCGGACGAAATGCATTTGCGCGACGAGGATCTCGCCCTGCTCGACCTGCTCCACCGCGACGGCCGCACCAGCTACTCGGTGCTCGCCCGGGCCACCGGCACCAGCATCGGCCGGGTGACCCGGCGCATCGCGGCGCTGCAGGCGGCCGGGATCCTCTACTTCGACCTCGATATCGCCCCGGCCGCGCTGGGGTCCGGCATGGTGGCGCTGCTCTGGCTCGGCGTGGCCCCGGCGCGGCTGGACGCCGTCGGGCAGGCCATCGCCGAGCAGCCCGAAACCGGTTATGCCGCAGCGGTTACCGGGCCGTTCAATGTGTTCGCCGTGGTGTCGTGTGCCGACGCCGACGGTCTGTACCGGTACGTCACCACCCGGATGGCGGCCCTGGACGGGGTGCACAGCTTCGAGATGTCGCCGGTGCTGCGGCGGTTGAAGCAGGCGGGCGCGCACACCATCGACGGCCGTTTGGCGCATCCGGATGGTGTGGTACGAAAGTGGTTACATCGCTGAGCATTCCGAGCAATCGCCGGAGATCGCGGGTTTAGCCGCTCGGGGTGCGGGATAATCCAGGCGGGTATCGGACACACGGTGTTTCACGATTGTCGCCGGCGGACGGTCATCCGGCACTGGCGCCTCGCGGATGAGCCGACCTCGGCGAGAAGGCGAGGCGGCATGGACGAAGGCCACAGTGAACCGCCACTGGAATGTGCCGCGAGGCCCGGTGAATGTCGTTGCAACACTGCGGTTTTCGCGGGAATAGCCGACCAGCTGGTGCGGCAGTTGTTCGACGTCGGGCTGCGTTTGGACTCCATCGGCGCGGTATTCGAGGGCGACGAGGCCTCGGCAATCCAGCTGGACAAGACGCAGACGGCGCTCACCGACATCCTGGCGGGCCTGGACCATATGATTCGCGATACCGGCCTGGCGATGCTGTCGGTGACCGCCGCCTTGCCGGAGGCCGAACTGCAGCGGCGCCGATCCTGACCGCCCCCGCGGTGGTATCGGACCGCACGCTCAGCTGAGCAGATGCGCGACCCGGCTGCTCATCGCGCCCCGCCACGCCGCCTGCCAGGCCGCGGTCGGGCGATTGGCGCCCGGCGTCGCCAGCGAGTTCCACGGCGTTCGCGAGCGCCCCGACGCCCACTGGTCGGTGGTGGCCGCCGCGGCGATCGCCCGGCGGGCATCCCGAAGCCGTTGGTAGTCACCGGGATTGGCCAAGACGTGGTCGACCGAGTCCCGCACCTGGGTGGCGTGCCGGTTGCCGATCGCCTGCAGCATGCGGCCCGCGCCGTCCCGGTCGCCGACATCGGCGAGCATGCCCGTGGCGGCACCGGAGTCGCCGTCGGCCAGCCGCTGCAGCTGTTTGATCTTCGCGGCGGTCGGATCGGCCATGTAATCGTCGATGAACGCCTGCTGTCGCCCGGTGAAGGCCCCGCCGTCGAGGGTCACACCGGTGGGGTTCGCGCGCTGGAATCGGAAGGCGGCCGCCTGCAGCGTCGCCAGGTCCGCGGCGGCCTCCTCGCCGCTGCCCGTGCCGTTGACCAGATTGTTCGCCGACGCCTGGGCGCGCTTGGCCGCGGCGACGACATGGCCCAGATGCTTGTCGGCCAGCGTTTCGTCGTCCGCGTTCGCGTCCACGATCTCCCACGACCGAATGGAATGCTGCATGATCTCCCTGTCGGTGAACCCGATCGAGGTGAGCATCGCCCACGCGTCGTTGGTGCTGCCGCCGAAATCCTCCAGGCTCTGCAGTGCCGCGGCCGCGCCGCGGAACGAATTGATCCCGCCGTTGTGCCGCGCCGCCTCCCGGGCGCCCCGCTCGTATTGATTCCATTTCATGTACGACCTGGCGTAGGTTCCGGTGGGCCCGCCGACACCGGGTGAACCCCAGAATCCCCACTGGCCTCGCTGTGCGTTGCGCTCCAGGCGGGCGCCCGGCCGCAGCGGCGAACGCGTTCCGGCCCACAGCCATTCGGTGATCGGGGAATTGTTGACGGTGCTGACGGCGGCCAGGGCGGGCAGCAGGCTCGCGCTCATCGAGTGGCCGACACCGGCGGCCCCCATCCCGATGGCCGTGCCGCCGGACGAGCCCGAGCCCGAACCCCGGGCGCCGTTGCCCTGCGCGGCCAGCGCGAACCGGTTGGCGAGCCACTCGTTGCCGCGGTCCAGGCTCGCGCTGAGCCGCCGGAGCTGCAAGATCGCGACGATCTCCACGATCGCGCCGATCATGAACACCACCATCACCTGGTCACCCGCGAGCTCGAACAGGTTGCCCAGGATCAGCACGTAGACACCGAGAAAGACGGTGAACGCCGTCATGCGCGCCGCGGCGACCATCCCGTCGACGACATTGCGGATCAGGAACGTCTGCGTGGGCCCGTACACGAATCCGCCTGCGGCGAAACCGAATATGGACATCAGGCCGTGGTAGACGGTGTCCAGCGCCGCCCGCATGACCTTGAGGGCGAGGACCGCACCGAAGGCGAGCAGGATGGTCCCGGACAGCAGCAGCAACAGGCCGGTGCCGATCTGCTCGAAATTGGGATTGTTCATCGACTCCTCGGCGACGCTGTCCCCGCAGCCGGAGACGGCTCGCTTCACGCGGGCCTCGCTGGCGGCCTCGATCGCGGCCGACCAGGCGGCGCGGCAGGCGGGCTGCCCGTCGATGACGTGCCCGAAGTTCCACACCTGCAACGGTCGCCGCGCGAAGTTGTCGGTGAGCGTGGCCTGCATCGTCGCCACCATTCCGGCGGGTTCGGCGCTGTCGTTCCCGTTCAATCCGGCCGCCAGCGCGATGCCGAGATCGCGGCCCTGCGCGAGCCAGCCGTGCGGCGACAGCACCTCCGCCAGCGGTTCGGCGAGCAGCACCGCCCCCAGCACCGCCACCACCAGCATCGTCACCGCCTGCATGGTGGCCTTGCCGTGGAAACCGCGGGCGACGAAGTACGCCACGAAGAATGCGCCGATCGTCGCGGCGGTGACCAGCATCAGCGGCGTGGCGACCTGTCCGGTCAGGTTGTGTGCCACGCCGAGCAGCGGTTTGGCGAACAGGTTCAGCCATTCGAAACTGAGCGCGTAGCCGATCAACCAGATCGCGGTGACCACAAGGATTTTCCAGCCCGCGAACTCCAGACCGAGGACGACGGAGATCGCGGTGTCGCCCGGCTCGAGCACGCCGCCGTGGTCGGTGGCGAACAGGTAGCGCGACGCCTCGACACCCGACGAATCGGTGACGTGGGTCCAGCCCAGCGCGCTGCCGACCGAGGAACCGGCTGTGTGAGAGCTGGTTTCGGCATTGGCGAAGGCCGGGTCGGCCGTGGCCACGGCACCCAGCACGCCGGGAAAGACGAACAGGACGACGAAACCGATCAGCAGCCCGGCCGCCCGGCATCGTCGTACCCGCGAAAGTACCGGCCACAGCACCGGATTCGACGTTCCTGATTTGCAGTTGTCCACCGCTACAACCTGATTCGTTTCCATACCCACGCATGTGCGTGCACGGCAAAGGGCAAAGCATCGGAGCGGAAATCCCTCGGGGCTGCTCGACAGTCCCCGGAAACGCGGTGGAAACGTTAATGCCGGGGTGTGAACGAACTTCGTCCACGCAGTGAACAGCGCACCGTGAAAACGCCGGTGCGCGTTGGTGATTCGTCGCCTCGGCGACCGGTGCCGTTCACCCGGTGTTCGTTCTGCTCACCGGGCCGCGCGCGGCGTTGTGCGCCGGACCTGCTCAGCGCAGGGCCAGCGCCAGGAAGAAGTCGACGCGATCCTCGAGGCGGGACAGGTCCCGGCCGGTCAGCTCCTCGATGCGGGCGATCCGGTAGCGCAGGGTATTGACGTGCACGTGCAGCAGCTCGGCGCTGCGCGCCCAGGAGCCCGAGGTCTGCAGGAAGGTCTCGAGGGTGTGCACGAGATCGGAGCTGTTGTTCTGGTCGTAGGTGGTCAGCGGGTCCAGCAGGCGCAGCCGGAACATCCGCCGGACCTCGTCGGGCACGCTGGCCAGCAGCATCATGTGGGTGGCCAGCTCGTCGTGGCCGACCGCGCAGGCCGGGCGGTGGCGGTCGGCGGCCACCCGGCGGGCGTGGCGGGCCTCGTCGACCGCACCGCGCAGGGATTCGCCGTCGACCACGCCGCTGACGCCGATCGACAGCCGGATGCCGCCCAGACCGGGCTCCAGGGTGTCGAGCGCGGACTGGATCATGTCGAACACGGATCGGCCGGTCGGGATCAGCGCGATCGCCTCACCGTCCACCACCCCGGCGGCCGGTGTTGTGCCGTACAGGATTTCGCGTAGCAGCGCGCGTAACTCCCTGGGCCGCAACCCTTCCTCGGCCGCGGCGGCGACGGCCACGTAGCCCTCGGCCGAGCCGAGCCCGGTCAGCTCCAGGCGCGAGATGATATCCGCCGGTTTGGCATCGGAGACGATCAGCTGGATCAGCTCCTCGGCCAGCCGCCCCTCGGCGCTCTGCCGGTCGTCGTGCCGGGCGCGCTCCAGCGAGCAGACCGCCGCCAGCTCGCCGGTGAGCGCGCGCCGCTCCTCCGGCCAGTCGGCGCAGTCGCCGTCGAAGACCAGCAGCCAGTCCGCCGCGCGCGAGGTGCCGTGCTCGTCGACGGCGAACAGCGAATAGGGCCGCCCGACGGAGGCGATCACGCACGGCAGGCGGCGGGCGCCGAGGAATTCGGCGACGGCCCGCGCGGGCGGCGGCGCGTCCGGTCCGGCGACGACGCGCCCGGTCGAGGTCATCACCCAGCAGCGCATGCCGAGGTCGCGTTCGATCAGCTCGAGCACCGAACCGAGCCCCGTCCCCGACACCAGCTGCCGATGCCGGTCCAGGATCGCCGACAGGTCCGCGGCGCGCCCGGTCGACAGGTCGCGCGTGATCCGCTCGGTGACCGTCTCGAACGCCACGTGCTCGAGCACCCGGAACAGCGGAATCCGATGCCGTCGGCAGGCCTCCACGACATCGGCGGGCGGCTCGCCGTAGCGGGCGTCGCCGGTGGCCAGGGCCGCGACCTTGGCCCGGGCCAGGGACGCGACGAACGTCTCGCTGTCCTGCGGACCGGTCCGCCACTGCATGCCGGTGAGCACCAGCTCGCCCCCGGTCAGGTAGCGGCTGGGGTCGAGCAGGTCCTGGGTGACGACCCAGCGCACGAACCGGTCGAGCTCCTCCTCCCCGGTGACGAGCTCCAGTCCCAGGTCCGTCATGGTGAGCAGGGAACGAAGACGCATGATTCTCGACGCTAACAGCCCGCGGTCCGAAACACCGCCGTCATGCGGTTTGGAGATAAGCACAAACTCCGCCGTGTGAACTGGCGCACAGTTCGTCGCTGCGGTCGTGGCCGTGAGGCACCCCGCGCGGGTGTACTCGTGACACACCGATTCATGCCGATGGAGGTCAGATGGCGCAGCAGGTGGACCCATGACGAAGCTGGTCATCGACAACGCCTACCTCGCGCCGGTCGTCGGCGACGAGATCGCCCACGGCCATCTCACCGTCGACGACGACCGCATCACCGGGCTCGGCGCGGGCCCGGCGCCGCGCGTCGAGGGCGCCGAACGGATCGACGGCACCGGGTGCCTGGTCACGCCGGGGCTGGTCAACACCCATCATCACCTGTATCAGTGGGCCACCCAGGGGCTGCACCAGGACTCGACGCTGTTCGAATGGCTGACCGGGTTGTACCGCACGTGGGCGGGAATCGACGCCGAGGTCACCTACGGCGCGGCCGCCGCGGGACTGGCGTGGCTGGCGTTGAGCGGAACCACCACCTCCACCGACCACCACTACATGTTCCCGAAGGGCCGCGGCGACCTGTTCGAGGCCGAGGTCCGCGCCGCCGCCGAGGTGGGGCTGCGGTTCCATCCGTGCCGCGGCTCGATGGACCGCGGACAGTCCGACGGCGGCCTGCCGCCGGACGAGGTGGTCGAGAAGACCGACGAAATCCTCACCGGCACAGCCGAAACCATCGACCGATACCACGATCCGTCGTTCGGCTCCATGCTGCGCGTGGCCGTGGCGCCGTGCTCGCCGTTCTCGGTCAGCGAGACGCTGCTGCGCGAATCGGCCGCCCTGGCGCGAGACAAGGGCGTGCGCCTGCACACCCACCTCTCCGAAACCCTGGACGAGGAGGATTATTGCCGCGAGCAGATGGGATGCTCCCCGGTCGAGTACATGGACAAGCTCGGCTGGCTCGGCGACGACGTGTGGTTCGCGCACGCGGTGCACCTGCACGACGGCGACATTCGGCGCTTCGCCGACACCGGCAGCGGGACGGCGCACTGCCCGAGTTCCAATGCCCGCCTGGGCGCGGGGATCGCCCGGGTGCGGGACCTGCTGGCCGCCGGGGCGCCGGTCGGGCTGGGCGTGGACGGCGCGGCATCGAGCGAATTGACCTCGATGGCCGGAGAAATGCGCCAGGCGATGCTGTTCCAGCGCGCGGTGCACGGCCCGACCGCGCTCACCGCCCGCCAGGCCCTCGAACTCGGCACGCTCGGCGGCGCCCGGAATCTGGGGCGGCACACCGAAATCGGCAGTCTCGAGCCCGGCAAGATCGCCGATATCGCGGTGTGGCGGGTCGACGGCTTTCGCGCCGCCGTCACCGATCCGGTCTGCGCGCTGGTGTTCGGGCCCACCCCGCCGCTGGCGCGGCTGCTGGTCGGCGGCCGCACGGTTGTAGAAAACGACGAACTGCGCACCGTGGCACACGACGCGGTCGCGCGGGCCGGTGCCGACGCGCGTCGTCGGCTGATGCGTGGGGAGGGGCAGCGGTGAGGATCGCGAGGCTCGTCGGCGTACTCGATGAGGGGTTCGCCGAAGCGGCTCGCGAATACCGTCACCGGCGGAAGTTCAGGTTATCGACGGAAAGGTGCGCAACCGCTCGTTCACGGATTCATCTCTGAGAGCCGCCGCGGCTCTCGTTCACCCGGCCATCTCGCCGCGATTATCGAAAGCTGTTGATCAACAGGAGTTTCCGGACTCCACAACCGCACAACCGAACCCCAGGTCCGTTGACGGCACGGACCCCGGGTCGGCGCGCGCCGTGGTCGTCAGGGCCCGGAGGCGACAGCCTGCGTCACCACGCAGGGTCCCCGAGCACGGCGCAATCAGATACTGCCCGAGGAGGGCACACGCCATGACCCAAGTTGAAACCCG
Source organism: Nocardia wallacei (assembly GCF_029869545.1). Taxonomy (GTDB): domain Bacteria; phylum Actinomycetota; class Actinomycetes; order Mycobacteriales; family Mycobacteriaceae; genus Nocardia; species Nocardia wallacei_A. The sequence goes on from NZ_JARWQD010000183.1 coordinate 90,076, forward strand.
CACGACCCCCGCGGAATCCAGATCCGTATTCGACCGGCTGTTCCGGATCCGCGAGCGCAACACCAGCGTTTCTCGCGAAATCCGCGGTGGTATCACGACTTTCGTCGCGATGGCCTATGTCATTCTGCTGGTCCCGCTGATCCTGGGCGGTGCCACCGATGTCGACGGCGCCCATCTCAGCATCGCTCAACTCACCACGGCCACGGCGTTTTCCGCCGGGCTGTCCACCGTCCTGATGGGTCTGGTCGGCAATGTGCCGCTGGCGCTGGCCGCCGGGCTGGGCGTGGTGCCGGTGGTGGCCTTCCAGGCCGCCCCGCACATGACCTGGTCGCAGACCTTCGGCCTGGTGGTGCTGATGGGCGTGGTCATCGTGATCCTGGCCGCGACCGGGCTGCGGACGATGATCATCAATGCCATTCCGCTGGCGCTGAAGAACGCGATCGGCGTCGGGATCGGCATGTTCATCGCGATGATCGGCCTGGTGTCGTCCGGGGTGGTCGGGCACGGTTCGCCGGACGGGCCGCCGGTGGGGCTCGGTCCCGACGGCCACCTGCAGGGCTGGCCGGTCGTGGTGTTCGGCGTGGGTCTGCTGCTGATGCTCGCGCTGTACATTCGCAAGGTACCGGGTGCGATCCTGATCAGCATCGCGATCGCGACCGCCCTGGCGATCGTCATCAACGCGATCGGCGATATCGAGCCGAAGTCGTGGGGGACCGTGGTCCCGGAGATGCCCGAGAAGTTGTTCGCCGCACCGGATTTCGGGTTGATGCTGGATATCGACCTGTTCGGTGGATTCGCCCGGGCCGGGGCGCTGACCGCGGGCGTGGTGCTGTTCACGCTGGTGCTGACCGGGTTCTTCGACGCCATGGGAACGATCTTCGGGGTGTGCGACGAGGCGAAGCTGCTGGACGACAACGGCACCATGCCCGGACTGGGCCGGGTGTTGACCACCGACGGCGTCGCGCAGATCATCGGCGGGGCCTCCGGCGGGGCGGGCAGCACCGTCTACGTCGAGTCCGCGACGGGCGTCGGTGAGGGCGCCCGTACCGGACTGACCAGCGTGGTGACCGGCGGATTGTTCTGCCTCGCAATATTTTTCACGCCGATCGCGGGAGTGGTCCCGATCCAGGCGGCCGCCCCGGCGCTGGTGCTGGTGGGTGCGCTGATGATGACCCAGGCCCGCAAGATCGACTGGGGCGACCTGGAGGTCGCGGTCCCCGCCTTCCTGACCATCGTCGCCATGCCGTTCACCTACTCGATCACCAACGGCGTAGGCGCGGGCCTGATCGCCTACACCGTGATCAAGGCCGCCCGCGGCAAGTTCCGCGAAATCCATTGGCTGGTATGGATAGTAAGCACCGTCTTCACCGCCTACTTCGCCATCTCCGGCATAGAAGCCCTACTAGGCGGCAACTGACCCGCCCCCCCATTGCCATCTCGGTGCACATATGTACACTGAACCGTGGGTGAGATCACCAAACACCCAGTTCGGAGGCATCGAAGCCATGGCGTCTGCAGCGCGGAGCACCACCGGGACCGGTAGCGCGGTATTGCATCCGCCTCGCCGATTGCCGACGTTCATCCGCTGGCACGGCACGGACGTGACCTGGTGGCAGTCGTGGAAGCTGGCGCTGAGAACGCTGCCGCGGGTCCGCGATCACACCATCGTCGAGTACCTGACCGGGCTGCCCGGCCAGGACGACGTGCTGGTCGCGCGGATGCCTTTCCTGAAGTTCGTGGTCGTGCGGAGCCCGGAACTGGCCCGGCACGTGCTGGTCTCGAATCAGAACAACTACGCCAAGAGCGCCGAATACGACATGCTGGCCGTGGCTTTCGGCCGTGGCCTGGTCACCGATCTGGACAACCAGCGGTGGATGCGCAATCGCCGGCTGGTGCAGCCCGTCTTCGGCAAACGCAATGTCGATCAGTTCGCGGGCCCCATGACAGAGGCCGCCGGTGCGGCCGTCGACCGGATCGCCGAACTGCACCGCGCCGGGAGCCCGATCGATATCAACGCCGAAATGAACCGTGTGACACTGGATGTCGTCGCGCGCACCATGTTCGGTACGGATCTGTCCGGCCCGATGACGCAGGTGCGGCTGTCGGTGTTGCTGCGCTACTTCGGGATCGGGTTCATGACCAATCTGAGCCGCCCGATCCACGCCGCGTCGACGTGGGTGCTGCGGCACGGGCCGCATCCGGAGTCGGCGGAGAACCCGCGCCTGCCGATGCGGGTGATGCGCGCCATCAGCTGGGTCGTGGCGCCGCGGGCCATGCGCGACCTGCGCCACGTCGAGGGGGTGATCGACGGGCTGATCGCCGATCATCGCAGCGGCCGGATCACCCGCAAGGACAATCTGCTCGCGCTGCTGATGGACGCGCGCGATCCCGAAACCGGTTACGCCTACACCGATCAGGAGATCCGCGAGGAGCTGATGACCTTCATCGGCGCCGGAATGGAAACCACCGCAACGGCCTTGGCGTGGGCGTGGCATCTGCTCGGCCGCCATCCCGAGGTTCGGCAACGTCTCTACGACGAACTCGACACCGTCCTGGGCGGGCGCGCGCCCACCGCGGCGGATGTCGATCGGCTGCCGTGGACGAAAGCCGTTGTCGCGGAGACCATGCGGGTGTACCCGCCGGTCATCGGGCTGGCGCGGGTGGCGATCGACGACGATGTGCTCGGCGGGTACCCGATCAAGGCCGGGACCACCGTGGCGATCATCCTGCACGGGGCCCACCACAACGAGCGGATCTGGGATCGGCCCGGCGAGTTCGACCCGACGCGCTACCTCGCCGAGAACCTGGAACCCGCGCAGAAGCACGCGTCGCTGCCGTTCGGCGCCGGGAAGCGGATGTGCGTGGCCTACGGTTTCGCCAATATGGAGGCCGCGCTGGTGCTCGCGACCATGGCGCAGCGGGTGGAGCTGAACCCCCACGACGACAAGCCGATTCGCCCGCAGATCTCCTTCACCGGCGGCCCGGACGGCCCGGTACTGATGGACCCGGTATTCCGCGGCGCGGGCCGCAAGGACAAGTCGGCCTGACTGGAGTAGTGCGGTGACCAGGCCGAGTTGCGTTGTGAATGCCGCGGGCGTGACCGCCGCGATGCGGATCAGGACGTGCTGCGCGCCCGCCTGCACGTACTTATCCAGCTGTGCGGCAATCTGTTGTGCGGATCCGGTCATCATCACCTGGATGTTGCCGACCGTGTCCAGCGGCATGCGGTAGGTCGCCTCGCAGTATTCCTCCAGTGCGGCTCGTCCTTGCTCGACGTCGTCGTCGATGTGGACGGTGGCGAAAAGCGCTGGAGTGACGGAGTTTTCGGTCCGCCCCGCCGCGGCGCTCGCCTGGCCGATCGCCTCCAGCCCGGCGGCGTAGTCGGCGGGGTCGGGCGGGTAGGGGAGCCAGCCGTCGTACAGCCGACCGGTCCGGGCCAGGGCGGCCGGGGTGATTCCGGCCAGCCAGATCGGCGGGCCCCCGGGCCGGTGCGGGCTCGGCACCTCGGGCAGCCAGTCGTATCGTAAGACCTTGCCGTGGAACGGATTCGAGTTGCCCGACCACAGCTGCCGCCACAGCCGCACGGTGTCGTCCAGATGCGAGAACCGGGTCTTGAATCGCACCCCGGCGAGCTCGAACTCCGGCTCGCTGATGCCCGGGAATCCAGCCCCGACGCCCAGCGTCAGCCGCCCCTGCGACAGTAGATCCAGCGAGGCCAGCGTCAGCGCGGCCTGGACCGGATGGCGGTAGGCCGGGATCAGCGCGGCGGTGCCCAGGGTGATGCGTTCGGTCACCGATGCGGCCGCCGCGAGCAGCGTCAGCGGCTCCACCCGCGCCCGCAGCAGCGAATCGCCCACCCACACCGAATCGAACCCGAGCCGCTCCGCATTCACCACCAGCTCGAGCAGCCCGCGCGCCGAGCCCCCGGCCTCGAGCTGAGCCTGCCCGCCGGGCAGCAGCAATCCATACCGAATATCGTTCACGCCACCCAGCATCGGCGAACCCCGGACCTGCGACAATTCCCCGCAGGGTATGGCGCTACGCGCGGAACGGGCGTCCGGCGCCTCGCACCGCAACTACCGTGGACATCATGACCGCTGTCGATTATCAGCATCTGCTCGTCGCGCGGGACGGCGATACCGTCCGCATCACCATGAACCGGCCGGATCGGCGCAATGCGCTGTCTGCCGAGCATCTGACCGAGCTGCTGTCGGCGTTCCGGGAGGCCGGGGACAGCGACGCGACCGGGATAGTGCTGGGCGGCAACGGCCCGGTGTTCTCCGCCGGGCACGATTTCGCCGATGTGGCGGCGCGTTTCCTGCTCGAGGTGCGCGAACTGCTGACCCTGTGCACCGAACTGATGTCGACCATCGAGGCGGTGCCGCAGGTGGTGGTCGCCCGGGTGCACGGGCTCGCGACGGCCGCCGGGTGCCAGCTCGTGGCGTCCTGCGATCTCGCCGTCGCCGCGGAGTCGGCCGGATTCGCGCTGCCGGGCGGCAAGGGCGGCTGGTTCTGCCATACACCGGCGGTGCCGGTGGCGCGCGCGATCGGCCGCAAACGCCTGATGGAGCTGGCGCTGACCGGCGACCCGATCGACGCGCGGACCGCAGAGCAGTGGGGCCTGGTCAATCACGTGGTCGCCGATGCCGACCTGGACACCGCGGTCGACGACCTGCTGGCCCGCGCCACCCGCGGCAGCCGCGCGAGCAAGGCCCTCGGCAAGCGCACCCTCTACGCCCAGCTGGACCGCCCCGAGGCCGACGCCTACGCCATCGCCGTGGAGGTCATGGCCGCCGCCTCCCAATTGCCCGGCGCCCGTGAGGGAATGGCCGCATTCCTCGAGAAGCGGCCGCCGGTGTGGCCGGACTGACGACTAGGCCGAGGTGACGTAGTCGCTGCCACCGATGTAGACGGTGTGCCCGTTGTCGGCCGGTGTGCTGGTGGCGTCGGCGACGGCGGTGGCGAACTCCTCGACGGTCGGCAGCGGGCCGTGTGCGGCGCGCGCGGCGACGGCCTCGGGGTCCCGGCGCTGCAGCAGCTGCACGATGATGGTGCCGTCGATCATATCGCCGGACACCACCGTGAAACCGATACCGCGCGAATCGAATTCGGGGATCAGCCCGCGCAGCGCGTCCTCCCCGGCCCGCTTGCTGGCGGCGATCGGCTCGTAGGCCTGCGGCACCGGCTTGCGGCCGTGGAAGTGCGCCTGATGGCTGGTGACGAACACGATGCGACCGCCCGCGGGCATGTGCGGCAGCGCCAGCCGCACCAGCCGCAGCTGCGCGTCCCGGTTGATCGCCATGGCGTAGTCGGGCGCGGCGCCGTGCTCGAGCCCGCCGGAAGCGTTGAGCACCAGCACATCCAGGCGTCCGAAGTCGGCCACCACCTGCTCGATGAGCGCCCGCGACGCCGCCTCGTCGGACACGTCCGCCCCGGCGATCGACGCGCTGCCACCGGATTCGATGATCTCCGCGACGAGTCGCTCTGCGCGCCTGCGCTTTTCGCGATAGTTGAGCACCACGTGGTCGCCGCGTGCCGCCAGCACCCGCGCCGTCTGCGCGCCGATGCCGCGCGACGCCCCGGTCACCACCACGATTCGTTGCGAACCCACCATGCACTCCCACTCGATCGCTTCTATTTCAGAATCACTATGGTAGTTCGAAATGAGAAGTGCAAGACGAACCGGGGTGGCCCGACCGGCGGACCCGCCGACCTACGCGGCGATGGAGCTGCTCGGCCAGCGTTGGATGCTGCGCGTGCTGTGGGAGCTGGAGCCGGGACCGCTCGGCTTCCTGGAGCTGCGCCGCCGCATGGACAACTGCTCGTCGAGCATGCTGTCGCAGCGCCTGCAGCACCTGCAGGGTGCGGGCCTGGCGGCGAAACGGCCCGACAAGGCACACGAATTGACCCGGGCCGGGCGCGAACTCGTCACCGCCCTGCACCCGATCTGGGAGTGGTCGCGGAGCTGGGCGGGACCGGCGCCGGACGGGGACTGACGGCCGGGTCGTCGTCCCGGCGTTGCGCGCGCCGCGTGCGAAACCGGCGCGGATGGGTCATCATCCGGGGCAGGTCGGCCCATGGCGCCGGCGCGGGTGAACAGTGGCTGGATGATGTACGGGGTGCGCGGATGACGGGTAGACATGCAGGCCGCGGCCGGTCGGCCGGTGTGGCGGTGCTGGCGGCGGTGCTGGCGATCGCGGGCTGCGGCGGATCGGATTCCGGCGATCCGGAGCCGGTCGGCAGCCCGGCGCCCACGGGGAACGCGGTCCCGGAAGTGATCGACTGTTCGTTCAACCAGCCCGCCGTGCGACCGTCGAAGCTCATCCTCGCGTGCGCCGACCTGGGCCTGCGCGTCGAGCAGATCGCCTGGACCTCGTGGGGTCCCGGTACCGCGGAGGGCGACGGTATCCAACATCTCAACACCTGCGATCCGAACTGCGCCGCCGGGCACTTCGTCACCAAGCCGGTCCGCATCGTGCTCACCGACCTGGTCGAACCCGGGCACGTCTTCACCAGGGCAACGACCATCGATGCCAACGGCGAGAAACTCAGCCGCCCCCTGACCAAGCGCTGACCCCGCACTCTAGGTGTAACTCCGGGTCTCATCTATAGGTACACTGTTGCTACGTTCGTGAAGCAACGGCAGCGACTGCCGGGACGGAACACACCAGGAGTACCGATGAAGTTACTTCCCTTTCGGGCGCGCCGGGAGATGATCGACCCGGGTGAGGTAGCGCTGCAGGCTCGGAACGTGCAGTTCGATTGGCGGCACACCCCGCTGCACTGGATGGCGGCCGAGCCCGTCGCCTCGCATCTGATCAACGCGCTGAATCTGCTGCTGCCCGAGGGTGAGCGCATGTTCTGTCAGACGTTCTCCGAGGCGCTGCCGCTGGTCAAGGACGAGAAGCTGCGCGAGCAGATGCTCGGCTTCATCGGCCAGGAGTCGATGCACGCCGAGACCCACAACGGCGTGCTGGACGAGGTGCTGGCCGCGCACGGCATCGACGTCGAGCCGTATGTGCGGCAGATGGAGTTCCTGTTCCGCAAGACGCTCGGCCCGCGCGAGGGCCAGACCGCTCACGAGCAGTTCCAGACGCTGGTCGAGCGCCTCGGCTTCATCGCCACCCTCGAGCACTTCTTCGCCTACCTCGGCGACTGGGTGCTCAATGCCGACCTCGAGCAGTTCGGTGCCGATCCGAACACGCTGGATCTGTTCCGCTGGCACGGCGCGGAGGAGGTCGAGCACCGCTTCGTCGCCTATGAGGTCGCCGAGTACTTCGACATCGGCTACCTCCGGCGCTGCGCGCTGATGCTGGTGGTGTTCCCGATCTTCGTCTCCCTGGTGCTGCGCGGGACGAAGTATCTGGTGCGGCAGGATCCGTCGCTGCCGGACATGCGTTACCCGCGGCTGATCGTCAAGGTCTTCGGTTCGATGTGGCGCGGTGCGCTGCCGGGCGTGCCGTCGCTGCTGTGGAGCGCGCTGACGGTGTTCCAGCCCGGCTACACCCCCGAGTCGGTGGGCTCGACCGCGCAGGCGGTGGCGTACCTGGCGAAGTCCCCGGCGGCGCGGGCCATGGCGTCGTGACCACTCGGCGTCCCGTGCCGGCGCAGCCGCCGGCGGATCTGTACGGCAAACGCCGCGCGGACCGTGCGATCCGGGTGCTGCACACCGTGGCCGAGACCCGGCTGCGCTGGACGACCCTGATCAATCGCGGCGATTCCGCGGGCCGCGTCGACGACCGCCGGCTGGCGCTGACGGTGGTGGAGCGGCGCGTGGAGGCGCACGACACCGACGTGATCAGCCTGCTGCTGACCTCGCCCGACGGCCGCGAACTGCCACCCTGGCGGCCCGGCGCGCACCTGGACCTGGAACTGCCGTCGGGCCGCTTGCGCCAGTACTCGCTGTGCGGTGATCCGGCCGATCGGCACAGCTATCGCATCGCGGTGCGGCGCATCCCCGAGGGTGGCGGCGGCTCGCTCGAGGTGCACAGCGACCTGCGGCCCGGCAGCCGGGTGACCGTGCGCGGGCCGCGCAACGCGTTCCCGTTCGTGCTGCCCGGTCACGGCTCCGATGCGGCCCGGGTGCATTTCGTGGCCGGTGGCATCGGCATCACCCCGATCCTGCCGATGGTGCGCATGGCGCATCGGCTCGGTGTCGACTGGTCGATGGTCTATGCCGGGCGCAGCCGCGACACCATCCCGTTCCTCGACGAGATCGAGAGCTTCGGCGACCGGGTGACCGTGCGCACCGACGACGAGCACGGGCTGCCGACGGCCGCCGACCTGCTCCCCGGTGCCGGGCCCGACACCGCGGTGTACTGCTGCGGCCCGGTGCCCATGACCGACGCGATCGCCGCGGCGGTCCGCGACGTGCCCGGTATGGAGCTGCATTCGGAGCGGTTCTCGGCGCCGCCCGTGGTCGACGGCACGCCGTTCGAGGTCGAATTGGCCCGCACCGGCGAGGTGATCGAGGTCGCCGCGGACCGGTCGGTGCTGGAGGACGTGCTGACGGTGCGCCCCGACGTGGCGTACTCGTGCCGCCAGGGGTTCTGCCGCACTTGCAAGGTGCGCGTTCTGTCTGGGACAGTAGAACACCGGGATGCGGTGCTGACCGCGGACGAGCGGGCCGACGGCGAGATGCTGATCTGCGTATCCCGCTGCGCCGGTGAGCGTTTGGTGCTGGATCTCTAGGATCCGGCACCCCACTGACGAATTTGCCGGCGACGGCATCGAAGGAGAACATCGTGACCGATCAGATTCCCGTTCCGGATGTGGAGCGGACCGTGCGCAGCGGCGACTTCGAGCTCGCCGTCTACGAATACGGCGAACCGAGCGCCGAGACCGTGGTGCTGGTGCACGGCTGGCCCGACGACCACCATCTGTGGGATCGGGTGATTCCGTTGCTGGCCAACCGATTCCATGTCGTCGCCTACGACACCCGCGGGCACGGCCGCTCCACCCGCACCCGGCGCACCGAGGACTATCGCCTGGATCGGTTCGCCGCGGACTTCTTCGCCGTGGCCGAGGCCGTCAGCCCCGGCAGGCCCGTGCACGTGCTCGCGCACGACTGGGGATCGGTGCAGATGTGGGAGGCGGTGTGCGAGCCGCGGGCCGAGGCGCGGATCGCGTCGTTCACCTCGGTCTCGGGACCCAACCTCGACCACATGGGAAAGTGGATGCGCAGCAAGCTGTCTCGCGGTGCGGCCTGGGGGCCGTTCACACAGCTGCTGTCGTCGGCCTACACCTTCCTGTTCATGACCCCGGGCGTCCCGCGGGTGGTGCTGCGGCCGCTGTCGGCGGAGACGGTGTGGCGGCGTTTCGTCGGGCTGATGAACGAAACCGCCCCGGAGAACGTGACATTGGGCCCGGCGTTCCGCGAGGACTTCTTCGACGGAATGCGGATCTACCGCGCCAATATCCTGCAGCGGCTGCTCAACGCGCGCGACCGGCGCACCGAGGTGCCGGTGCAGCTGATCATCGCGCGCCGCGACGTGGCGGTGCGCCCGGCCGGTTACGACGATTCACCGAAATGGACCGCGCGGCTGTGGCGGCGCGAGGTCGGCGGCGGTCACTGGCTGCCGTTCTCGCATCCCGAACTGCTGGCCACCGCCACCTCGGAACTGATCGATTCGATCGGTGGCGGCGCCGCCCCGCGCTCGCTGCGGCGGGCCGAGGTGGGCCGGGAGCGGCAGCCGTTCGAGGATCAGCTGGTGGTGATCACCGGCGGCGGCAGTGGCATCGGGCGCGAGACCGCGCTGGAGTTCGCGCGCCGCGGCGCCGAGGTGGTGCTGTCGGACATCAACCTGGACGCGGCCAAGGAGACCGCCGAACTCGTCACGGCCGCAGGCGGTCTCGCGCACGCCTACGCGCTGGACGTCTCCGACGATGCCGCCGTGGCCGAGCACGCCGAGGCGGTCGTCGCCGCGCACGGGGTGCCCGACATCCTGGTCAACAATGCGGGTATCGGGCAGGCGGGTGATTTCTTCGCCACCAGCGCAAGCGAATTCGACCGGGTGCTGCGGGTCAATCTGGGCGGTGTCATCAACGGCTGCCGCACCTTCGGCGCCGCCATGGCCGAGCGCGGGCTCGGCGGGCATATCGTGAATCTGTCGAGCATGGCCGCGTATACGCCGCAGCGCGGGTTCAGCGCGTACTCGACCAGTAAATCGGCGGTATTCATGTTCTCCGACTGCCTGCGTGCGGAATTGGCGGGCAAGGGCATCGCCGTGCACACCATCTGCCCCGGCATCGTGCACACCAATATCGTTGCCACGACCACATTCTCGGGCGTTTCCGCCGAGGAGCAGTCTCGCAAGCAGGCCAAGTACGACAATCTCTACCGCATGCGCAGCTACGGTCCGGAGAAGGTCGCCGCGCAGATCGTGCGCGCGGTCGAACGCGATCGCGCGGTGGTTCCGGTGACCCCGGAGGCGCACCTGCAGTATCACTTCCATCGGCTGGCGCCCGCCGTGGCCCGCTTCGTCGCCGCCCGCGTGAAGCTGACCTAGGCGCCGTCAGGTATCGAGAGTGCGGCGGCGAGAAAGACAATTTGTTTCACGCCGACCGTCCGGTGCGATTCTGCTGTAGCATCGCCCCCCACACAAAGTCATCGCTTCTGACAAAAGCTAGTGGAGGTGAGTCGATGGCTAAAGGAACCTTCTCCTATCGGGATGAAACCGGCTATCCGCGCCAGATCGTCGATCCGCGCGAATACAACGACTACAACGTCACCATTGCGGCGGGCGATATCAGCAACGCGACCGATGTGACGGCGACGCTGTTCACCGGGCGGAACGGGTCCGGCCGGAGCGATTCGATCTATCCGGGCGGCAGCCGGTACGGACACGAGGTGTATCTCAGTTGCAGGTTCAGCCGCTGAGCCGGGATGGCGGGGCGGCAAATTCACCCATCCGGAAATATTTCCCTATCTCTGTTGCAACCGAATCTTAAGGGGCCCTTTAGGGTCGGTTCGTTATGGTCCCCGGCATGGAGATTGTGACGACACTGGTGGCCATCGCCGTGTTCTGCGGCGCCATCGTGCTTGTGGTGCGGGCGGTCAATCAACCGCCGCGGCGCCGAAACCGTTGGGGCTATGGAGATTCCGGTAGCGCCGGAGTCGGCGTGTACGGCGCCGATCTGTCGGGCGGCTATGACGGCGGCGATTCCGGCGGCGGAGGCGATTCCGGCGGGGGCGGAGGCGGCGGCTGTGGTGGCGGAGGCGGTGGCTGTGGTGGCGGAGGCGGTGGGGGCGGAAGCTAGGTGTACTGACCACGGACGTTGGTGACGGCGTGGCGAGCTGACATGGCGAAGACCTCCGAGTGAAGTGAGAGCTGTCTAGGAACTCATTCACTGCCGGAGGTCTTCGTGTCCCACCGTAATGCCCCGCTCTCGGAGT
>NZ_JARWQD010000184.1 GCF_029869545.1 Nocardia wallacei
GTCTCCGGCGGGGAGAACGTCTTCCCCGGCGAGGTCGAAGACCGTCTCGCCACCCACCCCGACATCACCGACGCGGTCGTGATCGGCGTCCCGGACGCCGAGTTCGGGCAGGTACTCAACGCCTTCGTCGTGCTCGGCCCCCACGCCGCGGCGCCGAGTGAGGACGCGCTCAAAGCCCATGTGCGCGAAGAACTCGAGCGCTACAAGGTGCCCAAACGGTTCATCGCGCTCGACGAGATCCCCCGCAACGCCAGCGGCAAGGTCCTGCGCGCGAAACTGCACGCCGCGGCCGGATCTCGAGCCATGTGCCCGAAAGGCGAAAGCTGATGGCTACCAAGCCGATTCGTACACCGAAGATCGTCATCATCGGTGCCGGTGTCGCCGGAATCTCGGCCGCGGTCACGCTCGAGAAGGCCGGATTCGACGATTTCGTGATCCTGGAGAAGGGAGCCGACGTCGGCGGGGTGTGGTTCTGGAACCGCTACCCCGGGCTGACCTGTGATGTGCCCTCGCAGCTCTATCAGTTCGGCTTCGCCCCCAAACCCGACTGGAGCCGGGTCTGGGCCACCGGCCCGGAGATCCAGCGCTACCACGCCGAGGTCGTCGACCGCTTCGGGTTGCGCGCGCATCTGCGCCTGAACAGCGAGGTCACCGACGCGGTCTTCGATGGTCGCCGCTGGACCGTCACCGTCGCCGACGGTGCCGAGTTGCGGGCCGACTTCGTGATCGCCGCGACCGGGGTCCTGCATCATCCGTTCACCCCGGACCTGCCGGGCCTCGACAGCTTCGAGGGGGCTGTCGTGCACACCGCCCGCTGGGACGATTCCATCGTCACCGCGGGCAAGCGGATCGCGGTGGTCGGTTCGGGTTCGACCGGGGTGCAGGTGGTTTCGGCGCTGCAGCCGGACGCGGCGAAGCTGATCCAGTTCACCCGCACACCGCAGTGGGTGCTGTGGGCGCCCATGGGATTGCCCCAATCCCGGCTGGCGGCAAGGGTATTCGCGGCGTCGCCGACCCTGCACGAGCGGGTGTACGCGGCCTCGCTGTGGGCCTCGGGCATCCTCGCCGATGTCGCCCTGCGCCCGACCTGGCGGCGGCGCGCGGTGCAACAGCTGGCGCGGCTGTCGCTGCGCGTCCAGGTTCGCGACGAGGCCCTGCGGCAGGCATTGACACCGAACTACCAGCCTCTGTGCAAACGGCAGGTCGTCTCCGGCACCTACTACCGGGCGATCCAGGCCGACAATGCCGAACTGGTCACCGAGAAGATCACCGAGGTCACCCCGACCGGTCTCCGCACCGCCGACGGGCGCGAACATGCCGTCGACGTCATCGTTTTCGCGACGGGTTTCCACCCGCACAACTACATGCGGCCGATGAACCTGCGCGGCCGCGACGGCCTGCACATCGACCAGGCCTGGGCGAAAGGCCCACGCGCCTACCGGATGACGGCGATTCCCGGATTCCCGAACCTGTTCACCGTGCTCGGCCCGAACTCACCGACCGGCTCGATCTCGCTGCAGTATTCGGCCGAGCTGACCGCCCGCTACATCACGCGCTGGCTGCGCCGGTTCGCCGCGGGCGAATTCGACACCGTCGAAGTCACCGAGGCCGCGACGGCCCGATTCAACGACGCCGTCGCCGCGGCGATGGGCCCGACGGTGTGGAACACCGGCTGCAACTCCTGGTACTTCACCGACCAGAACACCATCGACCTGTGGCCCTTCGACCGCAAGACGATGACCACCATGCTCGCCGAACCCGACGATCGCGACTTCCTGATCACCGCGACCGCGGACAGCACCGCGGCGACAGCATAAGGAGAATCGATGTCCCCAGGCACGATGACGTGGCGGCCGACACGAGGCACCGGTCGGCGGAGACGGCCGCTGGCGAAGCTCGGGACGGTGGTCCTCGCGGCCACCGCGGCGCTGACCGTCGGCGCCGTACCCGCCACCGCGGCACCGGGTTCCGGTTCGGCCTCGGGTTCGTCGCAGGGCGGCGACTTCTACCTGCCGCCCACGCCGCTCCCGGCGGGCGCACCGGGGCAGATCCTGCGCAGCGAGCCGTATTCCCTGGCCCTGGCGCTGCCCGGCCGGGACGGGCAGGTCCCGGCCGAGGCCACCCGCCTCATGTATCTGAGTGCCGACACCCACGGCGACCCGGCCGCGGTCACCGGCACCTATCTCGAACCCACGCTGCCGTGGAACGGACCGGGGCCGCGCCCACTCGTCGCGGTCGCGCCGGGCACCCAGGGCCAGGGCGACCAGTGCGTGCCGTCGAAAGGTTTCGCCCAGCTCATCCACTACAACTTCCCCCTCGACATCTGGGCCAGCTATGAGGTGATCACCGCCTACGCGCTGCTCGCCCGCGGCATGGCCGTGGTGATCACCGACTATCACGGCCTCGGCACTCCCGCCGTGCACGACTACGTCAACCGCGCCGCCGAAGCCCATGCCGTCCTCGACTCGATCCGCGCGGCCGAGGCGCTGACCGGAATCTCGCGTCCCACCGGGATTTTCGGCTACTCCCAGGGTGGCGGCGCGGCCGCCGCCGCTGCGGAACTCCAGGGCGAATACGCTCCCGAACTCGACCTGCGCGGCACCTACACCGGAGCCACCCCCGCGGACCTGCGCGAGGCCATGCTGACCTCGCCTGCGCTGAACGGGGTCGTGCCCGGTGTGATCGGTGGCACCGCTGCGGGGTTGCTGGGCTATGTGCTCAACGGCATCGTCGCCAACCAGCCCGAGACCGCGCCGATCATCGACGCCGTCACCAATCCCGCGGGCAAGCAGATGATGGCCGAGCTGGCCGACACCTGCATCGGCGAGGCGGTCCTGCGCACCCTGTTCCGACCGCCGAACTGGTACACCGCCGGAGGCCGCACCCCCGCCGAACTTCTCGACAGCTCACCGGAATTGGCGGCCATCATCGACGAGCAGCGCATCGGCAGACGCAAGCCCGTCGCACCGGTCCTGATCGCCGCGGGCACCAACGACGATGTCCTGCCCTACCCGCAGGCCCGCCAGCTCGCCGTGGACTGGTGCGCGCAGGGCGCGAGCGTGCAGTTCGAACCGACCACCTGGCTGCCGCCACTGTTTCCCAGCCTCGGCATCGGCCACCTGCTGGAATACCTGCCCGCCACCTTCGCCGCCCACGACTGGCTCACCCAGCGCCTGGCAGGCACACCAGCACCGACCAACTGCGCGCGCCTGCCCTGACGTCCTCGGCATGCGGCTGCCGCCGCCAGCGGCGGATCGCCGGACCATATTCCACGATGACCATTCGCGCAGTCGTGGTGCTCATCCGTCGCCGCTCGTCCGGCCCGGGCCGCCGGTGCTCACCGACTCGAGGAGCGACAGCACCGTCTTTAGCGCAGCCATCGCCGTACCCCTGCTGCCCGCGGTCGGGCAAATCGCAGCGAGCACCATCCGATTCCGTTCGGGGTTTCCGGGAATCCGGCTCGAGTTGCCGAAATCTCATGTGGCACAACCGAAAAAGGGCCAGGCGCCAATCCTCCCGCCACCACACCGTATCCTGATCCGGCGGTCACTCGCGGGCCGTCGAAGGGTCCGATCCACTGGGAGGAACGGCATGCAGACGAGCGATTTTCTCCGGCGCAAACTCGAACGACGGTTCCAGACTTTCGATTTCGACGGCAACGGCCGCATCGATCGCGGCGACTTCGAATCCTCCGCAACCGCGGTCGCCGATGCGTTCGGTCACGGTGCCGACTCGCCCGCCCGGCAGCGGCTGCTGGAACTGAGCCTGAGGTTGTGGGACCTGCTCGCCTCGGTCGCCGACACCGACGGAGACGGCCTGCTCGACGCCGACGAACACGTCCGCTGGACCGGCGCCCTGATGCACCTGCCCGAATCCGACGCCCGCACCATCCACCACCGCCTCGACACCGACGGCGACGGCCACATCAGCACCGACGACCTGCTACACGCCATCCACGACTACTACTTCGACGACACCCCCGACAGCGTCGGCACCTGGCTCCTCGGCCAGCTCCCCGACTGACAACAGCACCGCCATCACGCCCGGGGGCGCGCTGGCAGCTGGCGCGTAGGGATCAGGCCGAGGACGACGGTCACGGGAGACTCCCGACCTTCGTGCACCCGGCGTTCCATCGCTGCTGTGCGACGGCGCTTTTCGTGCGGGCCCTGCGCGCCGATGGCCGGATCGCCAGCAGGTGGTCCACGGTGGCGGTGTTGTCGGTGGCGGACGCGGACACCATTGCCGTGAATGCGTGGTCCGCGTCGGTGGTGGGCGGGATCACGAGCAGGACCAGTCGCCGGTCGGCGATATCGAGCACCTCGATCGTGTGCACGGTGTTGTAGGGATGCCCGTCGAGTCGCACGGCCTGTCCGCCGATGGCGAGATCGCCGGGCGCCGTGGCCCATTCGGCGAGGTTGTAGCTCACTCGGTGGACGGGTCCGAGCCGGATTGCCAAGGCGGCCAACATCAATGGCAGCTCGGCGGCGAGGTCGTCGCCGTAGGGCCACCACGCTCCGTCGACGTAGCCGGTCTTGGCGGGGTTGGTTTTCAGCCGCAGTCGCAGCGTGGGTTCGGCGGGCGGGCTGTGGGCCACGGTCCCGGCGTGGGTGTGTTGACGCGTCATGTCCGACGCTCCTGTCTCGGCCGCGAACGGGCCTATTTCTTCGAATCGGACGACGCGGCAGCCTCGAGGTGAGGATCATGCGATATGTCGCCGATATGTTTATTGTACCGCACGGTCGGCAATGCCAGCCGGAGGATCTTCAGCCACACCGTTCCGATCTGCCTGCTCAGCGGGCCGGTGTTGTAGGACAGGCCGTATTTCTCACACAGCGCGCGCACCTCGGGCGCGATCTCCGAGTACCGGTTGGACGGCAGATCCGGGAACAGGTGATGCTGTCGGACCATCCGCGCTTGCCCCGCACGATGTTGTCCACCTCCAGGTCGTGCAGCAGCAGACCCCATTCGACCGACAGCATCAGCGCGAACGCGTACACCGGATTGCCCAGGTAGTACGGTTCCAGCGCTGCTCCTCGGTGATGCGCAGCAGCCCGTAGCCGAGGTCGCGATCGCGGCCGTGGATGTTGGTGTAGGTAGTTGTGGGAGCGCTTCACTGATCGGCCGGGCACACCAGATCCCACTCGAACACACGGGAATTCAGGCCCGGCTCGCGCATCCAGTCCCACTGGCCGTGCAACACGTTGTGGCCGATCTCCATATTGTCCAAGATCTTGGAAACACTCAGCGCCGCGCCTTGATGATCGAGTAGATGTTTTCGCGGTCTCTCGTGCCCAGATCGGCGGTGATCCGCGCGCGCAGCTCGTCCAGCTGCCGACCGATCTCCTCGACCTCCCGCGGGCCGAGGGCCAACCGACCGTCGGTTTCGGTGCGTGCGACCATATCGCCTGTCCCCTCCACATCGACGAGGCACAGAACCGGAGGTGATTCTACAACCGTATTCTATTGTGTACCAGTTAGTTTCGGCTCGAATAGGGGGTAGACCCGCCTTCGGACTCCCATCGTTGTTCTGCGCCACCGATTTCCACACCGACCTCGTCGTGCTGTGGTGCGGTGAAGGCGAGCAGGGACGCGGCGGTCGAGGCGTTATGGGGGTCGGCCGCGGCCGTCATGGCGGCCTCCGCGGAGTCTCGGGTGGTGTGCGGCGGGATGATCAGCAGGGCGAGGGCGGTGCCCCTGAGTGGGACGACGTCGATGGTGTGAGCCGGTCTGTACCGGTAACCGTCGAGGTGCACCCTTCGGCCTTCGATGGCCGCTTTACCGGGAGCCGGAGCCCAGGTGTCGAGGTGGTAGATCACGCGATCGATCGGCCCGAGCCGGGCGGTGAGCACCGCGAGCAGATCGGGGAGTTCGGCGACGAGGTCGTCGCCGTGCGGCCACCATGCGCCGTCGACGGGCCGGGGGCGGCGGGATTCGGGCGCGACTCGAAGCCGCGGGCTGTAGCCGGAACTCTTGTGCCGCACCGCGATGGCGGGGGCGGGTGGTGTCATCGTGGACGCTCCTCTCTCGGCCGGAACGACCGTGCCGGACGGCGAGCCCGAAGATGATGAGCCCTCGGATCGCCGAGACACCTCCAGTACACGCCGAACAACACCTGATGTCAACAGTGTAGACATGCGCTGTAGCGGCCAGCTAGGCTGGGCTTGACAGCTGGTCGACATCGACAGGCGCGCCGGATCGAGAAGGAATCAAGAATGGCAATGCCAACGCCCTACGAGCGCCGGGTGGCTCGCGTCCGAGACGCCGTGCAGAAGCACTCCGACCTCGACGGCAACGCCGCGACCGCACTCGCCGAACATGTGCTCCACGCACTCGACACGATCCCGGAGAAAATTCGCTGACCCTCCGCGGGCGACTGGGAATCGCTCGGCCGTCGGGCTATTCGCCCTGGACCCCGAGGCGGGTGAGGGCGGTGGCGGTCGGGCTGCCCGGGTCCGCGGTGTACATCGCCAGTTGCAGGTCGGTGCCGGGGAGCAGCAGGGTTTGGCAGGTCACCTCCAGCTCGCCCAGGTCGGGATGGTGCAGGATCTTGCGCAGCGTGGGTACCGGTCGCACGTCGTGGTCGCGCCAGCCCGCGGCGAATTCCGGGCTGTGCGCCGCGAGTTCGTTGACCAGCTCGCCGAGCACCCGGTCGGCCGGGTAGCGGACGGCGGCCGTGCGCAGCTGGGCGGCGAACTGCCGGGCGAACTCGCCGTCCGCACCGGCCGCCGCCCGGCAGAACGTGCCGCCCAGCCGGATGGAAAGCTTCACGGTGTTGCGCTGGTCGGCGGGAAGCAACTCCAGCCCGGGGATCAACGCGGCCGCGGCGCTGTTGAAGGCCACGATGTCGAGCCGCTCGTCGATCAGGTAGGCGGGTATCGGCCCGAGCCGGTCCAGCAGTTGCCGCGCCTCGGCGGGCACCGGTGACCGATCGGCGGCCGAGCCGGGCGGCACCTGCCCGGCCAGCCGCGCCAGATGCTCGCGCTCCGCGGGCGTGAACCGCAGGGCCGTACCCAGCGCGGCCAGCACCTCGGGGGACGGACGCGGAGCGCGGGCCTGCTCCAGCCGCTCGTAGTAGCTGACCGACATCCCGGCCAGCGAGGCAACCTCTTCACGACGCAAACCCGGAGTGCGCCTTGCGCTCCGGCCCGCCTGGTGGGTGACGCCCGGCACCTGGTCCGGGCGCAGCGCCTCCCGGCGGTGGCGCAGGAAATCGGCCAGTTCGGCTCTGCTCACTCTGTCCATGGTGGCACGGGTCGCCGGGCTCAGCCACGGACCGGCAGTCCGGGGCTCGGCTGTGGGTTCCCGGGCGGCGCGGGCGCGGCCAGTCTGAATTGCGTACCGCCCGTGGAACATTGGAGAGGATATGTCGAGAACTCCCGAGCAGACGATGCGCCGGCTGCTGGAGCTGATGGTGGCGAAGGATCCGGACGGCGCCGCCGACCTGTGGGCCGAGGACGGCACCGCCGAATTCCCGTTCGCCACCGGGGACTCGCCGCGCCGGTTGACCGGGCGCGAAGAGATCCGCCGCTACCTGGCCGGATTCCCGAATGTGTATGACCTGCAGGAGATCCCGGCGTTCGCCGTGCTCCACACCGACCGACCGGACACCGTCGTGGTGGAGTACCACGCCACCGGACGCTCGGTGCGCACCGGAGAGCCCTACCGGATGGACTACATCGTGGTGATTACCGTTCGCGACGGCGCGATCACCGGCTTCCGGGACTACTGGAACCCGCTGGCCAATGCCACGGCGGCCGGAACGCTGCCCGAGCTGCTCGACACGCTGCGGCCCGGGACCACCCGATGACCGGCGTCCTGGTGACCGGTGGCACCGGCACCACCGGCAGCTCGCTGGTGACGCTGTTGCGCGGCAAAGGCATTCCCGTCCGGGTGGCCAGTCGCAACCCGGCTGCCGACGACCGCGACGCGATCCGGTTCGACTGGAACGATCCGGCCACCCATCCGGCCGCGCTGCGCGGGATGGATCGGATCTTCCTGGTGCCGCCGGTGAACACCGTGGACCCGATGCCGCTGGTCGAACCCTTCCTGGCCGAGGCGCAGCGGCTCGGCGTGCGACGGGTGGTGCTGCTCGGCTCCGCCGTCGTGCTGCCGAACGCACCCAGCGCGCTGGAGATGGCCGCGCGGGTGCGGGCCCGGCCGGGATGGGTCGTGCTGCGCGCCTCCGGATTCATGCAGAACTTCCTGAGCCCGCACCCGATCGGAGAGCGCATCCGGCGGCACGGCGAGGTTCGCACCGCCGCGGGCGACGGCCGCATGGGCTGGATCGACGCGCGCGATATCGCGGCCGCCGCCTCCGCCTTGCTGACCGCCCCGGACCCCGAGTCCGACGACCGGCGCGACCACCTGCTCACCGGGCCGAAGGCCCTGAGCTACCCCGATGCGGCGGCGCTGATCACCACCCACACCGGGCGGCCGGTCCGTGCGGTGGCGATCGGGGTCGACGAGCAGGCGGCGCTCTACCGGGCCGCGGGCATGTCCGCCGAGTTCGCGGCCGCCATCGCCGCGGTGGACATCGGTGTCCGAGCCGGTGCGGAGGACCGCGTCAGCACCGCGGTGCTGGACCTGACCGGCCGTCCGCCCCGCACCTTCGCCGAATTCGTCCGCGACCACGCGACGCACTGGGCGGGCACCGGATAACCCGCCCTAGCCGTACCCGTCGGTGCGCAGCAGGCGGGCGAGGTGGGCGGCGTTGCGGGCGAGGGTGGCCGTGGTACCGGCGACCGCATCCGGGGTCTTCTCCAGGTCCTGGTAGTCGGTTCCGCCCATGGCCTGGTCGTTCCAGTAGGTGCAGCCCTGGGCGGGGATGGTGAATCCGATGTCGTCGAGGGCCTGGAACAGATCCGCGGCGATCTTGTGGGCGCCGTCCTCGTTACCGACGATCGCGGCGATGCCGACCTTGTCGAACATCGCCGGACGGTCCCGGTCGTCGGTCTTGGACACCTCCGCGTCCAGGCGTTCCAGGACCCGCTGGGCGACTGACGACATGTGACCGAGCCAGGTGGGCGTCGAGATCAGCACGATGTCGGCGGCGGCGACCTTGTCGCGGATGCGCGGCCATTGGTCACCGTCGCCCTCGTCGTCGCTGATGCCCGGTCGAATATCGAAGTCCACGACCCGCACGACGGTCCCGGCGACGTCGTGCGACGCCAGCTCGGCGAGTACCTGTTCGGCCATCAGCTCACTGCTGGAGCGATCCGGTGACTGTTTCAACGTGCACACCAGCGCGACAGCGCTCACGTCATGTTCTCCCATTCCCGATCACACTCCTTCCGTCTTCTCGCGCATACCCGCTGGTCCGGCATCCAACCGAGGCACGCGCCGCGACAGCTTCGCGAGTCCGAATCCGGCGGCCTCGGCGACGTTGTGTAGCCCGCCGACGAACGGGTAGCCGGGCGAATACGCGCCGCACGGAAAGGAAGCGAATGCGGACGGTCACGTCGCTGCCTCGACAGATCACCGTGGACGAGCACGTGTGGATCCCGATGTCCGACGGGATCAGGCTGGCGGCCAAGCTCTGGCGGCCGATCGCCGCGGACGACCGACCGGTTCCGGGCGTGCTGGAGTACATCCCCTACCGCAAGCGGGATCTCACCGCGGTACGGGATTCGATTCACCATCCCTATATGGCCGCGCACGGATACGCGTGTGTCCGAGTCGATTTGCGGGGTACCGGGGAGTCCGAGGGCGTGCTCGCCGACGAGTATCTCGAGCAGGAACATCGCGACGCCGAGGACGTTCTGGCGTGGATGCGCGAGCAGCCCTGGTGCGACGGTCGGCTGGGCATGATGGGTATCTCCTGGGGCGCCTTCAACTCCCTACAGGTCGCGGCGCGCCGGCCGCCCGGATTGCGGGCCATCGTCATCTCGTCGTTCACCGACGATCGCTATTCCGACGACATGCACTACATGGGCGGCGCGCTGCTGTCGGACAACATCGCCGAGTCGGCGACCATGTTCGCCTACAGCACGCTGCCGCCCGATCCCGCGCTGGTGGGCGATCGCTGGCGCGAGATGTGGTTCGAGCGCTTGGAGAATTGCAGCCTGTGGGCCGCGAACTGGCTCGAGCACCAGCGCCGCGACGAGTACTGGCGGCGGGCGTCGGTGTGTGAGAACTACGCCGATGTCCGGGTTCCGGTGCTGGCCTCGAGCGGGTGGGCGGACGGGTACTCCAACGCCGTCGCCCGATTGCTCGCCCACCTGGACGTCCCGCGCAAGGGGCTGATCGGGCCCTGGTCCCACAGGTATCCGCACCTGGGTGAGCCGGGCCCGGCCATCGGCTACCTCCAGGAGGTGGTGCGCTGGTGGGACCGCTGGCTGCGGGATATCGACAACGGCGTGATGGACGGGCCGATGCTCTACACCTGGATGCAGGACAGCGTGCCGCCGTCCACGGCGTACGAACAGCGGCCCGGCCGGTGGGTCGGCGAGCCGAGCTGGCCCTCGCCGCATCTGCGGCCCGTCGAATATCCGCTGGCCAGACACCGGATCGGGAATCCCGGGGAAGACGTACCGGCGGCGGATCTGGGCCTGGAATCGCCGTTGTCGGTGGGCCAGTTCGCCGGGAAGTGGGCGTCCTACAGCGCGCCGCCGGACCTCCCGTACGACCAGCGCGAGGAGGACGGCGGCTCGCTGGTGTTCGACACCGGCGAGCTGACCGAGCGATGCGAAATCCTGGGCGCGCCGATCCTGACCCTCGAGGTGTCCGCCGACAAGCCGGTGGCCATGATCGCGGCCAGGCTGTCCGACGTCGACCCCGACGGCCGGGCGACCCGCGTCACCTACGGCCTGCTCAATCTGACCCATCGGGACGGTCACGACGATCCGCGCCCGGTGGAACCCGGCGCGCGGTACCGCGTCACGGTGCAACTCAACGCGGTGGCGCAGGCATTTCCCGCCGGGCACCGGATCCGGCTGTCGGTGTCGTCGTCGTATTGGCCGCTGGCCTGGCCGCCGCCGGAACCCGCGCGGCTGATCGTCCACACCGGGGGCAGCAGCCTCCGGTTGCCGATCCGGCCGATCGCGGAATCCGACGAGATCCCGCCGCAGCCGTTCGGCGCGCCGGAGGGCTCGGAGCCGATGCCGACCACCCAGATCACCCCCGGCGAACAGAGGTGGACCGTCTCCCGCGACCTGATCGACTACCACTCGGCGCTGAACATCGTCAAAGACGCCGGACTGGTGCGTTTCGACGAGCACGACCTGCGGGTGGACCGCCGAGTGCGCGAACACTACCGCTGGCAGGCCGACGACTTCTGTTCCGCCACAGCGGAAACCGCGTGGTCGATGACCTTCTCCCGCGGCGACTGGCTGACCAGAACCGAAACCCGCACCCACGTTACTTGCACGCCGACGGATTTCGTCGTGCACGCCCAACTCGACGGTTTCGAGGGTGAGCAGCGGACGTACTCGCGAAACTGGAAGCGGAGGATCCCTCGTGACCATGTCTGACATCCGGCCCACCTCTCGTGACTCCGGGGCACCCAGCCTGCGGGCCCGGATGTTGATCGCGGCGCTGCGGCTGACGGGGGCCAAGCGCACCTTCGCCTCCGCGACGGCGCTGCGCCGCAGCATCGACAAGAGCCAGCGGCCCCGACGGGACAGGCCACCGGCCGCGCTGTGCCGACGTCATCGCGTGACGCAGTGGGAGGTGCACGGACGGCCGGTGTTCACGATTCGTCCCCGGCACGGCAGCGGCTCCCGGCACGTGTTCTACCTGCACGGTGGCGCGTACGTCCATCAGATCCAGCGGGACCACTGGAAGTTCCTGTCCCGCTTGGTCGATCGGACCGGGTGCACGGTCACGGTCCCGCTCTATCCCCTCGCGCCACACCACCACCCGGGCGACACGATCCCGATGATCGTGGCCGCCCACGACGCGGCCTTCGCCGACACCTCACCGGAAGACAGGGTCTTCATGGGTGATTCGGCCGGTGGAGCGCTCGCGCTGGTGCTGGCACGCAGCATCGGCGCGGCGGGTGCGGCCGGTCCGAAGGACGTGGTGATGATCTCGCCGTGGCTCGATGTCACCATGTCCGATCCGACGGCCGAGGACATCGACCCCCACGATCCCTACCTCGGTATCTCAGGCCTGGCCGAGGCCGGACGGCTGTACGCGGGCGGGCGAGACCGCTCGGATCCCGTGATCAGCCCGCTGTTCGCGCCCGCCGCGACGCAGGGACGCCTGAGCCTGTTCGTCGGCACGCGCGATGTGCTGCTCGCCGACGCCCGCCGCTTCCGCGCGCGCTGCGCGGACGAAGGTGTCGACCTCGGATACTTCGAATACGAGGGCATGTTCCATGCCTGGCTGCTGGCCGACATCCCCGAAGCGCGCCGCGCGATGCGGCACTTGGTACGGATCGTTCAGGAGGCGGCATAGGCCATGGAGAAGACCGACATTTTCGTCATCGCCCTGGACGAGGGGAATCTCCGCACGCTGGAACAAATTCCGGATGCCGACAGGTTCCGCTTCCACCCCCTGCTCGGGGTGGAGGAAACCCAGGAGGGTGAGATCCCGATCGAAGACCTACTGGACAAGGCGCAGCGGACGCTCGACGCGTTCGACGGGCGGATCGGCGCGATCGTCGGATACTGGGACTTCCCCGTCACCGCGCTCGTACCCCTGCTCTGTCAACCGCTGGGCCTGCCCAGCACCGATCTCGAAGCGGTGGTCAAGTGCGAACACAAATATTGGAGTCGGCTCAAGCAGAGCGAGGTGCTCGACGATCTCCCGAAGTTCGGCATCGTCGACCTCGAGGGTGAGCCGCGGCTACCGGACGGCATGGACTATCCGGTCTGGCTCAAACCGGTCAAATCCTTCTCCTCGGAGCTGGCCTTCCACGTCCACGACGACGACGAGTTCGACAAGGCCGTCGTGCAGATCCGCGGCGGTGTCGGCCGGGTCGGCAGGCCGTTCGAGTTCATCCTCGATCGGATCGAGCTGCCGCCCGAGATCGCTCGGGTCGGTGGCCAGGCCTGCCTGGCCGAAGAGACTCTCATCGGGGTCCAGGCGGCGACCGAAGGCTATGTGCACCAAGGGAGGGTGACCCTGAACGGTGCCCTGGACTCGATCAACTACCCCGATACGCCCTGCTTTCTGCGGCACCAGTATCCGTCCCAATTGCCACACGAGATCGTGGCCCGGATGTTCGACATCTCCGAGCGGGTCATCACCCGGATGGGCATGGACAATTCGATGTTCAGCATCGAATTCTTCTGCGACCCGGACAGCGGGCGGGTGTCGGTGCTCGAGATCAACGCACGACATTCACAGTCGCACGCCGATCTGTTCGCGGCCGTGGACGGCATACCCAATCACCACTGCATGGTCCGGCTCGGATTGGGGCTCGATCCCGCCCTGCCGCGGGGCGAGGGCCCCTACGAGATCGCGTCGAAATGGTATTACCGGAGGTTCTCCGACGCTCTCGTCACACGGATTCCGACCGAGGACGAAATCGACCGGCTGCAACGCGAAATCCCAGGCGTCACCATCGAAGTCGTGCCCGCCGAGGGAACCAGGCTGTCGGACATGCCCGCGCAGGACAGCTACAGCTACGAATTGGCGGACCTGTTCATCGGCGCCGACAGCGAAGCGGAAATGACCCGCAAATTCGACCGCTGCGTCGAATCGCTGCACTTCGAGTTCGACGAGACGCAAACCCGTTAGGTGTCCGAGGTGTCGCGCAGTTGTTCGGCGCGGCGCCGGCGTTCCAGCTCCCGGTGCCCGTAGGCGGCCTTGCGCACCGTGACGTCGTCCTCCAGGCCGGAGCCGACCGCACCGGCGATGGTGCCGAGCACCGCGGCCATGAGCGCGATCGTGAGATAGTCCCGCACATCGACCGAGCGCGCCAGGACGGTCGCCAGGTACGCGGGCGGAATCGCCACCGCGACGGCGGCGAGCGCGAGCAGATAGAGAACGGCGAAGAACGTGCCCGCGCCGACCGCGACCGTGGTGAGCGTGCCGGTATTGCGGAGCGTGCGATCCGGGTCGCGCGATCGCAGGCTGCCCGGTGCCGGGCGCTCCCACAGGCTGTGCCCCGCAACGGTCCATACGGTCAGCGTGGTCAGCGCGGCGGCGGTCACGGCGATCAACCGCACCGGTCCGAGCGCCGTGGCCAGCTGCCAGATACTGGAGTAGAGCACGCCGAACGCGGTACCGGCCAGCGCGCCCGCCAGGGCGTTGGACAGCCCGACGATCAGCTGCCACGGCCGATTCGCACGCACCATCCCGGCCAGCAGCGTGGCGACGCCCGGCAGCCGGGAACGGTGCACGTGGATCTCTCCGGTCGCGTCCCCGCGTCTGACACGCAGGCCGCGCGGCAGCCGGGCGGCGAGGTCGTCGCGGGGGTTGTCCGGAATGCGGGTCTCCGGCCGGATCGCGCCGATCACGGCCAGAACGAGGGCGGTCAGCCGGTGACGCAGCCGCACCCCGCCCAGCGCGGGAACGGATACGAGCGCGATGTGGCGTCGCGTGTCGACGGTGGCGACCATCACGCCTCCCGCGTCGCGCAGCGGCAGATCGGTGAGGCACAGCGCCAGATCCCACGAGGTGTCGCGGACGTGGTGGCGCGCCTTGTCGATGAGGTAGTCGTCCCCGGGGTGCATCGCCTCGAAAGGGTCACCGAGAACCTCGACCCGCCACCTGAGATCCGCTGCGCCACAACGGCGTAGCGCGTCCGGCAGGTCGTCGGCGAGTTGCCGGGCCAGCCGCGCCGGGAGGTCGGGATCGGCCAGCACACCGATGGTCACCTGTGACACGAATCCTCCCAGCTCGCCCGGCCGCGTCAGTGCCCCATCGGGTCGCGCAGTGTCAAACCCTCGTCGGACTTGATCCGCCGGTGCTCCAGCAGCAGCCAGACGCCGCCGGTGAGCGCGCACGCCACGGCCACCACCGCGGCCACGACGGCCCACCCGGCGAAGCCGTAGCCAGCCGCCGTCAGGGCAAGCGCGGTGGCGACAATGCCCAACGCGCACAACACGATTCCGGGGATGTTGTACCCGTCCTCGAGCCCCTCCCCCGCGTGTTTGCGCGAGGTACGCGTCTCGTCCGGAAACTCCGCGGCCCCGCGCCGCATCCGCCGTTCGGGGGCCGCGGTCTCACTGTCCTGCATATCCGCCTCCTCCGGGCCGTCGTACCTGTCCCGCCGCGCGGGGTTCGCCGAGGCGGCGCACGCCGACCGGCTACCCGCGCAGCGATGCTCGAAACAACCAACGGACCGGTCTTCGGTCCGCGCGGCTCGTGTGGCGGAGCCGACGGCGGGTAGTCGCCGAATATGACCACCGCCGATACCACCCTCGCCGATCCGGTCGCCGCTCCCCTGCCGAGCCCGCGCGGGCCGCTGTCCAGCCACGCGCGCGCCGTGCTGAGCGGCGCGGTCCCGGGTCCGGCGCCCGACATCACCGCCGCCGACCCCTACGGCGACGACCTGCACCTCGCGCTGCACATGTGTTACGAGCTGCACTATCACGGGTTCGACTCCGTGCCCGCCGACCGCGAGTGGGATCCGGGGGTGCTGCGACTGCGGGCGGCGCTGGAGGACCATTTCGTCGCGGCGCTGCGCCGCGATGTCGCCGGGGGCGACG
This sequence comes from Nocardia wallacei, assembly GCF_029869545.1. Taxonomy (GTDB): domain Bacteria; phylum Actinomycetota; class Actinomycetes; order Mycobacteriales; family Mycobacteriaceae; genus Nocardia; species Nocardia wallacei_A. The sequence goes on from NZ_JARWQD010000184.1 coordinate 15,600, forward strand.
ATCTCGACGGCGAAATGGATCGGCTGGTGACCGAGCCGAAGGAGGCCGGTGGCGTCGGCGCCTTCCTGGCGGAGCAGGGCCGCTGGTGGCATCTGCGCGAGTATTTCGCACACCGGTCGATCTATCACCTCAAGGAGGCCGATCCCTACGCGTGGGTGATACCGCGGCTGCGCGGCCATGCGAAGGCGGCGCTCGTGGCGGTGGAATTCGACGAATTCGGCGGCGGCCGCGGCGAGCGCGTGCACGCCCGCCTGTTCGCGGATCTGCTCGCGGGCGCCGAGATGTCCCCGGACTATCTGCACTACCTGGACGTGGCGGCGGCGCCGATGCTGGCGCTGGTGAACATGATGTCGCTGTTCGGCCTGCACGGCAGTCGCCGCGGCGCGCTGGTCGGGCATTTCGCGACCGTGGAGATCACCTCGCCACCGGCCGCGCGGCGCATGGCCGAGGTGCTGCGCCGCCTCGGCGCGGATCCGGCCTGCGTGCACTTCTACACCGAGCACATCGAGGCCGACGCCGTGCACGAGCAGGTCATGCGGCGCGAGGTGATCGGCGACCTGCTGCGGCAGGACCCCGATGTGCTGCCGTCGGTGGTCTTCGGCATCCAGGCCACCAACCTGCTCGAGGACCGCATCGAACGGCACCTGCTCGACGACAGCTGGCGGCGCGGGCGCACCTCGCTGCACATACCGGATCCGATCGGGACGGGTGGTACGGCGATAACCGGGTAGTCGCCCGACATGATGTTGTTCCGCGCACCCGGCGTTTATCGCCCGCAGACCGACACCGAACTGCTGATGCGGGCCATGGCGGCCGCGCCCATCCCGCGTGGGGCGCGGGTGCTCGACCTGTGCACGGGCACGGGCGCCCTGGCCCTGTACGCGCAGCGACTCGGGGCGGAAGACGTTACCGCCGTTGATATCTCGCGTTCCGCGCTGCTGTCGGCGTGGCTCAACAGCCGCGCCCGCGGGCGGCGGCTCGCGGTGCGGCGCGGCGATTTCACCCGGATGCGGTGGCCGCGCCCGTTCGACGTCGTGGTGGCCAACCCGCCCTACGTCCCCGGTCCCGCCACCGTGCCGCCCCGCGGCCGGTGCCGCACCTGGGAGGCGGGCCCGACCGGCCGCGCGGTGCTCGACCCGCTGTGCGAAACGCTGCCCGGCCTGCTCGCCTACCGCGGCACGGCGCTGATCGTGCACTCCGGGGTGTGCGGGCCCGAGCGGACGCTGCGCCAGCTGCGCGACGGCGGACTCAAGGCCGCGGTGGTGGCCCGAGCGAGGACGCCGTTCGGGCCCGTCATGCGACGCCGCGCCCGATGGCTGGCGGCCACGGGCCTCATCGACCCGAACGACCGAGACGAGGAACTGGTGGTCATCCGTGCCGACCGAACCACACCCTGAGCCGCGCCGCGTCCGGCTCACCGCCGAGGGCCCGGCCCTGATCGACGGACCGGTCGACCTGGTGACCGACGACGGCACGGTCCTGCACTGCGACCGATTCACCGTCGCCCTCTGCCTGTGCCGACGCTCCAAGATCTACCCCCTGTGCGATACCAGCCACCGGCGGGCAGCGCGGCCTCGGAGGCAATAGACATGAAATAGAAATAAAGAGCAGACAGAGACCGAATCAGCAGATCACGGTTTGGCAACATATCCGAGTGGGTAATCCCTCGATATGGCTGTAGATACAGACCCCGACCTGCACGCACAGCGATTCGAAGCCGGAACGATATTACTCGGACTCCTGATCAACACGATCTTGGTCGCCGGGGTCGCGGGGGGTTAAAAAAACGGGCGGGCGGGGCGCCCCCCGGGCGGGGGGGGAAGCGGGGGGACGGCGCCGCCACGCCCCCGAACGTCGACCCGCGCCCCCCAAGGAAATCAAAAGCGGATATAAAAAGTGTA
>NZ_JARWQD010000185.1 GCF_029869545.1 Nocardia wallacei
GGTAGCAGCAGCCTGCTCCCCCGCGACAACCCGCCGAATCCGCGCCCCCCCCCCCCCCCCCCCCCCGCCCCCCCCCCCCCCCCCCCCCCACCCCCCCGCCCCCCCCCCCCGGCCCCCCCCCCCCCCCCCCCCCCCCCCCCCCCCCGGGTTCGATCTCGGTTAGCTCGAAACCTTGTCGAGCTCCTTGACGTGGTGCGCCTTCCCGCCCCAGCCGACGTGCGCCTCGGCGCGCATCCGCTCGATCATGTGCGGGTAGTGCAGCTCGAATGCCGGACGCTCCGAACGGATCCGCGGCAGCTCGTAGAAGTTGTGCCGCGGCGGCGGGCATGTCGTCGCCCACTCCAGCGAGTTGCCGTAACCCCACGGATCGTCCACCGTCACCACCTCGCCGTACCGGTAGCTCTTGAAGACGTTCCAGATGAACGGCAGCGTCGAGGCACCGAGGATGAAGGCGCCGATGGTGGAGATGGTGTTCAGCAGCGTGAACCCGTCCGTGGGCAGGTAGTCCGCGTAGCGGCGCGGCATGCCCTCGGCGCCCAGCCAGTGCTGTACGAGGAATGTGGTGTGGAAGCCCACCATGGTCGCCCAGAAGTGCCACTTGCCCAGGCGTTCGTCCATCATGCGGCCGGTCATCTTCGGGAACCAGAAGTAGATGCCCGCGTACGTGGCGAACACGATGGTGCCGAAGAGTACGTAGTGGAAGTGCGCGACCACGAAATAGGTGTCCGACACGTGGAAGTCCAGCGGCGGGCTGGCCAGGATGACACCCGACAGACCACCGAACAGGAACGTGACGATGAATCCGACCGAGAACAGCATCGGTGATTCGAACGTCAACTGCCCCTTCCACATCGTGCCGATCCAGTTGAAGAACTTCACGCCCGTCGGCACCGCGATCAGGAAGGTCATGAACGAGAAGTACGGCAGCAGGACCGCACCGGTCGCGTACATGTGGTGCGCCCACACCGCGATCGAGAGCGCGGCGATACCCAGGGTCGCGTAGACCAGCGTCGTGTAGCCGAAGATCGGCTTACGGCTGAACACCGGGAAGATCTCCGACACGATGCCGAAGAACGGCAACGCGATGATGTACACCTCGGGGTGACCGAAGTACCAGAACAGATGCTGATACAGCAGCGCACCGCCGGATGCCGGGTCGTAGATGTGCCCGCCCAGGTGCCGGTCGTAGGCCAGGCCCATGAGCGCGGCGGTCAGCAGCGGGAAGGCCAGCAGCACCAGCACGCTGGTGACGGCGATGTTCCAGGTGAAGATCGGCATCCGGAACAGGGTCATGCCGGGCGCGCGCAGGCAGACCACGGTGGTCAGCATGTTGACGCCACCGAGGATGGTGCCGAGGCCGGAGACGGCCAGACCCATGATCCACAGGTCGGCGCCGACGCCGGGCGAGTGCACGATATCCGACAGCGGGGTGTAGGCGGTCCAGCCGAAGTCGGCGGCGCCGCCCGGGGTGATGAAGCCCGCGGTCGCCATCGAGGCACCGAACAGATACAGCCAGTAGCTGAAGGCGTTCAGGCGCGGGAAGGCGACGTCGGGCGCGCCGATCTGCAGCGGCAGCACGATGTTGGCGAAGCCGAACACGATCGCGGTCGCGTAGAACAGCAGCATGATCGTGCCGTGCATGGTGAACAGCTGGTTGAACTGCTCCGGCGAGAGGAACTGCAGGCCGGGCCGCGCCAGCTCACCGCGCATCAGCAGCGCCATCACGCCGCCGATGAGGAAGAACGACATGGCCGTCACCAGGTACATCACACCGAGGACCTTGGGGTCGGTGGTGGTGACCGCCTTGTAGATGAACGACCCCTTCGGCCCCAGACGTGGTGGGTACGGCCGAGTCGCTTCCAACTTCGGGACTGGCTGGGGCTCTACAGCAGTCACTGATCCTCCATTAGGTATGGCCTTGTAGCAGGTCGTTCGGCTGCCGCCCGTTTCCGGCACAAACAAACGACAATGCGCTACGACGCATCGTAAACCGTGCTCCCGCAGCGCATCGCGCCCGGTCCTACTCTGTGTCGTATTCGACCGCCGCGGGTGTCGCCGTTGCGATGATGTCGGGGCCGCTGTGTACCCTTCCCCGCATGCCGGTGATCGAGGTCGACTCCACCCGAAACACCACAGCCCGCCACCGCCGCCACGCTCGGCGTTTGCGTGCCGGTAGCTTGGCCGCGGCCGCCGCGGTGGCATTGGTCGCGGGCTGCGCCCAGGGGTCGCACGACGACGCCAGCATCGTGCGCACCACCACCAATATCGCCGGGGCCGCCGTGGTCGGCATCGAACGCGACACCCGCACCGCGTGCGCGCTGCCCTCGGCGCCGGATCAGCGGTCGGGCACCCACACCGTGACGCAACCGGCCGGACCGACGCAGGTTCCGGCGGATCCCCAGCGCATCGTCGTGCTCGACACCGCGGCCCTGGACGCCGTGTGCGCGCTGGGCCTGTGGGAGCGCGTGGTCGGCGCCGCGACGCTCGCCGGGGAGACCCCGCAGCCGACGTTCATGGGCACGGGGGTGCAGAAGATCCCGGGCGTGGGCGGCATCGGCGCACCCGATATCCAGGCGGTCGCGGCGCTGCGCCCGGACCTGATCCTGGGCGGCACGGGCGGCGCCGATGCGCTGCGCGGGATCGCCCCCACCGTGCAGGTGGGTCCCGGCAACTGGCAGTCGACCTTCACCGCCTACGCCGAGGCGATGGGCCGCGGCAATGCCGGAGCGAAGGCCCTGGCGGACTACCGGACCGCCGCCCGCGATACCGGCAGCGCCGTCGCGGCAAACCTGTCGCAGGCCTCGGTCATCCGCTTCGCGCCCTCGGCCGACATCCAGGTCCAGGGGGACGACAGCTTCGCCGGGCAGGTGCTCGCCGACGCCGGTGTGCAGCGCCCCGTCGCGCAGCGCGGCGCCTCGTTCAGCGTCAGCAGCCTGTCGAGCGCCGACGACCGCAACAAGATCGAGGGCGACATCATCTACCTGATGTTCGACGGCCCCGACGGCAAGACCCACGGCGAGAAGGTGATGAAGGGCCCGGACTGGGAGAAGGTCAGCGCCGTCATCGATAAGCGCGACTTCGCCGTCGACGACGCGATCTGGCACGGCACGGGCCTCACCGCCGCCCGCGCGATGCTCACCGACCTGACCAAATCCCTCAACGGCTACGTCACCGACTGAGCCGCCGGAATTTCCTGTCCGCCAACGCCTTGCGCTACTTGCGCCGGGTCAGCTCGACGCGGTCGGCGAGTAATTCCTGCCGACCGGGTGGAGTGAAGAAGATCTCCATGAGCACGCGGTCGGGAGAATCCAGCGTGATCTCGGTGCGCATCGGGATCGTCTGCCCGGCCGGTTGCAGGCCCAGGATGCCCGGGTCGGTGAACTCGCCCGACATGACGATGTCGGCCTGACCGCCGGACCCCTTGGCACCCTTGTAGCTCATGGTCATCGGGGTCACGCTGTCGACGGTGGTCCACTCGTAGCGGTCGTCGGTCGGGCCGTAGCCCAGCAGGCCGTACCGGTAGTACGGTTCGCCACCCGGCTGCCCCTCGGCCTCCTCCTGCAGGAAGTTGTTGCCGGTCTTGGCGATCCAGCTCCACTTCGACACGATCCGGCGGCGGACCGGATTGTCGGCGGTGCCGCCGGCGACGAACGTCGACTTGTCCCCGTCCCACTCGCCGACCAGCTGATCGAGTCGGCGATGCCCGGGATCCTGCGGCGCGGGTGGGACGACGGCGCTCGCGCTCGTCGTCGGCGCGGGCTCCGAGGTCGTATCGCTGGAACACCCGCCGATCAGCGCCGCCACGGCGGCGACGGTAACCGGCAGCAGCATCCGGGATCGGTTCGATCTCATCTGTGAATCCTTGTCGTGCAGACCTACTTCCGGCACAGATCGTCGCCGGAAGGCTGTGTAAGCAAAGCCGACCGGTGCGCCGCGCGCAACAGCGACTCTCAGCCGGGGACGTCGCGGCTCTCCTCGGGATGACGGCGCACGCTCTCGCGCGGACGCAGCGCGTAGGCGGGCACCAGCTGATCGGTCAGGTGCAGTGGCGGGCGCCCGTCCGCGTACGGGATCGCGAAATTCACCCGGCCCAGCCAGTCGCCGTTGAGGCTCGGCACCCAGTGCGTCAGGGTGCCGGGACGCTCACCGGTCATATCCAGCCCGGCGCCGTTGATGTGGCGCGGCATCCCGGGATCGCGCACGAGTAGGGCGTCGAGGCGGACCCACACCGGGCGCGGCGGATAGGTGAGCGCCCGGTAGTAGTAGCCGGTCTCGTTCGGGTATTGCAGCTCGGGCTCGGTGCCTTCGGTCCGAGGTAACTCACCCTCCTCGTTCGAACGCATATTCGAATACTAGCGCGCGGTTCATGACACGTCTCGAGACGGTCGGATTTCGCCGAATGAGCAGGTCAGCACGCGTCCGTCGCGGTCTATCGGACCTGGATCAGCGCATGTTCGCCGCTGGTGCGCCAGTTCCGGCCGGTGGCGTCGAGGTCGGCGACCTGCTCGGCGGACAGTCCGGCGACGACGTCGGACTTCAGCGTGCGCAGGGCGGTGACCGGCGACGGGAAGTAGGCGGTGAGCTCGGCGAAGGGCGTCGTCGGCGGCCAGTCGCGATCACCGAGGAGGCGGCGGTAGTTCAGATCGCCCTTGAGGATCGTCATCGCCGCGCACGCGAACTCGACCGCCAGATCCTCGGGCAGGTCGTGGAACGACAGGGGGGCACAGAAGAATTCGTGGGTGCGCGGGACCAGGCGGCCCTCGTTCATCGCCTGCCACAGCCGCTCCCCCACCTGCCGCGCCTCGGCCGCATCGCTGTCGCGCAGCACACGCACGGCGGCCAGCAGGTCGGCCATGGTCGCGTCGGAGACGTAGTACGGCTGCGGCTTGAGGTAGATCGTGACCCGGGCGGCGGTACCGCTGGTGAGCAGGTGATCGATGAGGATCAGATCGGGCAGCAGTTCCCGCCCGGCATTGTCGGCGACCAGGCATACGTCCGGATCGGTCGCGTCGGCCAGCGCCGCCCACAGCGCCGGACTGTCGTCGACCAGCAGCCGATCGTCCCGCGCACCCGAACCCGCCGTCAGCTGGAAGCCGAGATCAGCCTGATTGCCCCACAGCGCCGAGACCAGCAGGGCGTCGCGCCTGCTGTCCTCCGGCGCCTCCGCCAGGTCGGCGAGCGCGCTCAGTTCCTCGGCGACGGCCGGGCTCGCCAGTTCGGCGGCCTTGGTGGGCCCGAAGGGGTCGATGCCCTGCCAGACGCCGGATCCGAAGTACCCGACCGCCTCCAGCAGCCGCCGGTAGAAGTAGCTCTCCGCCCACAGGAAGGACGCCTCGGCCCACGGCCGCCCCCACATCTCCCGTCCCCACTCCTGCCATCGCGCATCGTCCCCGGCGGCGGTCTCGAGCGGTTCGATCACCCCGGCGATGCTCTCGGCCAGCAGCTTCCGCAACGCCGTCTGCTCCGCATGCCCGTACGGATGAGCGCCGATCACCTGCTCGATCAGCTTGGGATGCCGCTCATGAAACACACCATGCGGAAACGACCCCGGAACTCCGACCACAATCTGCGCCGCATCGGTCATCCCCCGATCCTGTCATCCGGGCGAGCCCCGCACTTCCCGCACCCCTCGCACGTGAGGAACTGTTCGTTGCGTTGGGGAGAGTTGGTTTGCTGGACGGCAGTCGTTCAGGTTGTGTTGCGTTGGTTTGGACAGGGTGCGATCTATGGCTGACCCTGTGCACTCCGGTATTTCGCGGCGGACGCTGCTGCGCTCCTCCGCCGTGGGGCTCGTCGCCGCGCCGGGGCTGGTGGCGTGCTCGTCGGACGGCCCCGGGCTGGTGCGGGATCGGCCGAACCTCACCCACGGCGTGGCGGTCGGCGATCCGCGCGGTGACGGTGCGCTGATCTGGGCCCGCTCCGATCGCCCGGCCAAGCTGATCGTGGAGACCTCGGCCACCGAATCCTTCACCGAGACAAGGCGTTTCGAGGGACCGTCGCTCGGCCCGGCCACCGACGGCACCGGACGCCTGCGGCTGGCGGGACTGCCCGCCGGACAGCAGGTGCACTACCGGGTGACGCTGGAGGGCGACGGCGGCGCGACCTCCGAGCCGGTCACGGGCGTATTCCGCACCGTCCCCACCGCGGCGTCGGACCTGCGGCTGCTGTGGTCGGGCGATGTCGTCGGCCAGGGCTGGGGCAGCAATCCCGACCTGGGCGGCATGAAGATCTTCTCGGCCATGGCCGCCCGCGACCCGCACCTGTTCATTCATTCCGGCGACGCCATCTATGCCGACGGTCCCCTGAAGGAAACGGTGACGCTGCCGGACGGGCGGGTCTGGCGCAATGTGGTCACCGAGCCGAAATCCGCTGTCGCCCAGACCCTCGAGCAGTTCCGCGGCCAGTACGCCTACAACCTGCTCGACGACAACTACCGGCGCTTCTCCGGCTCCGTGGCGCAGGTCGTGCAGTGGGACGACCACGAGACGGTCAACAACTGGTATCCGGGCGGCACGGTCGCCGCGTCGAAGGGCTACACCGAGCGCAGCATGGACGTGCTGGCCCAGCGCGCCTGGCAGGCGTTCCACGAGTGGATGCCCCTCGACCCCGCCGAGGCCGTCGACGGCAGGCTCTACCGCAAGATCCCCTACGGCCCCCTGCTGGACGTGTTCATGCTCGATATGCGGACCTACAAGGACGCCAACGACGCCAACCGTTCCCCGGACGGAAAGATCTTCGGCCCCAAGCAGACTCAGTGGCTGATCGACTCGCTGCGGGAGTCGCGGGCCACCTGGAAGATCATCGCCAACGATCTGCCGCTGGGCCTGGTCGTCAAGGACGGCGAGCAGCCGGGCACCACCGCCTTCGAGGGTCCGGCGAACGGCGACCCGGGCGCGCCGTCCGGGCGCGAAACCGAGATCGCCCGGGTGCTGTCGGCGATCAAGGCGAACAAGGTCACCGGCGTCGTATGGCTGACCGCGGACGTGCATTACACTGCCGCACACCATTATTCGCCGGAGCGCGCCGCCTTCACCGATTTCGACCCGTTCTGGGAGTTCGTCTCCGGCCCGCTCAACGCCGGCGCCTTCGGCCCCAACGATCTCGACGGAACCTTCGGCCCCACAGCCGTTTTCGTCAACGCCCCACCCGCACAGAACACCTCGCCGATGGACGGCTTCCAGCACTTCGGCGAGGTGGTCATCGACGGCAGGAGCAGGGAGCTGACGGTGAATCTGTGCGACGCCACCGGCAAGACCCTGTTCACCCGGCGCTTACCCCCGGCCTAGAAGTCCCAGTCCTCGTCCTCGGTGTTCACGGCCTTGCCGATGACGTAGCTCGATCCCGAGCCGGAGAAGAAGTCGTGGTTCTCGTCGGCATTGGGGGACAGCGCGGACAGGATCGCCGGGTTGACGTCGGTCTCGTCCTTGGGGAACAGGCCCTCGTAGCCGAGGTTCATCAGCGCCTTGTTGGCGTTGTAGCGCAGGAACTTCTTGACGTCCTCGGTCAGGCCGACCTCGTCGTAGAGGTCCTGGGTGTATTCGACCTCGTTCTCGTACAGCTCGAACAGCAGCTCGAAGGTGTAGTTCTTCAGCTCGGTCTGCTCGGCCTCGGTGAGGCTCTCCAGGCCCTTCTGATACTTGTAGCCGATGTAGTAGCCGTGCACGGCCTCGTCGCGGATGATCAGGCGGATCAGGTCGGCGGTGTTGGTGAGCTTGGCCCGCGAGGACCAGTACATCGGCAGGTAGAAGCCGGAGTAGAACAGGAAGCTCTCCAGCAGCGTGGAGGCCACCTTGCGCTTGAGCGGCTCGTCACCGTTGTAGTACTCGAGGACGATCTCGGCCTTGCGCTGCAGGTTCCGATTCTCCTCCGACCAGCGGAAGGCGTCGTCGATCTCGCGGGTGGAGCACAGGGTGGAGAAGATCGAGCTGTAGCTCTTGGCGTGCACCGACTCCATGAACGCGATGTTGGTGTACACCGCCTCCTCGTGCGGGGTCAGCGCGTCGGGAATCAGGCTCACCGCGCCGACCGTGCCCTGGATGGTGTCCAGCAGCGTCAAACCGGTGAAAACCCGCATGGTCAGCTGCTTTTCGTGCGGGCTCAACGTGTTCCACGACGGAATGTCATTGGACACCGGGACCTTCTCCGGCAACCAGAAGTTGCCTACCAGCCGGTCCCAGACCTCGGCATCCTTCTCGTCGGGCACCCGATTCCAGTTGATCGCAGACACTCGGTCGATCAGCTTCACGCGCCGCTCACTCACCCTTCTCACCTAGCCGGACCGTACAGATTTCCCGTACGGGAAAACACTACTACTTGGGGCCGACAACCCCTTGCAGCACAAGACCTTGTGTCTCGGCCGTCCTGTGCAAATGCCGCCGAGGTGGGGCGAGACACATCCGGGGGATCAACCCCGCGTACGCTATTGGATGCTCGCAGTTTGCCAGACACGGCATCAATGCGTCGCGATGCCGCTCGGATCGATCACCACCCGCGTGTTGTTCGAAAGGAGTAGTGCAATGGCAGTTCCCGGCACGGCCAGGTCCGGTAGCTCGCTGAGCTCGTGGACGATCTTCTCCGGTGTGCTCCTGCTCATCGCAGGCGTCATGCACCTGCTGACGGGCATCGCCGCCATCGCCGAACGCGCCGTCTTCGTCGTCGACGAGGACGAGATCTTCCGCATCAGCCTCACCGGCTGGGGATGGCTGCACGTGGTGATCGCCGCGCTGCTGGTCATCGCCGGAATCGGGATCGTCAACGGGCAGACCTGGGGCTACCTGGGCGGCATCGTGATGGCCGCGCTCAGCGTGCTCGCCAACTTCATCTTCGCCCCGATGTACCCGTTCTGGGCACTGGTCATCATCGCCATCGATGTCCTGGTGATCTGGGCACTGGCCCGCCAGCTGTCCACCGACGGCGACTGAAGCGCGGCACGCCGAGGCTGCCGCGCCATTCCTCAGATGCCCAGCACCACCTTGGCGGTCGTGAAGTAGATGATCAACCCCGTGGCGTCGACCAGGGTGGTGACCATGGGCGCGGAGATCACCGCCGGGTCGATGCGCAGCTTCTTGGCCAGCAGCGGCATGGTGCCGCCGATGGTCGCCGCCCAGCCGCAGATGACGATCAGCGTGATGCCCACGACCAGGGCGATCTGCGCGCTGACGAAGATGCCACCGATGATCATGCCGACCACCGCCAGCATCGACCCCAGCACCAGGCCCACCCGGCACTCGCGCCAGATCACCCGCAGCAGATCCGACACCCGGACCTCGCCGACGGCCAGCGCGCGCACGCACGACGTCGCCGCCTGCGCGCCCGCATTGCCACCGGCCCCGATCAGCAGCGGAATGAACAGCGCGAGGTGCGCGGCCTGGGCGAGGGTGGCCTCGAAGGCGTCGGTCACCGAGACCGTCAGGGTCGCCGCCACCAGCAGCAGCATCAGCCACATCGCCCGATACCGGGCCAGCTGGAACACCCCGGCCGCCATGTAGTGACCGGCCCACGGGGTGGTACCGGCCTGCCGCGCCACGTCCTCGCTGTCGGCGGCCTCGATCACCTCGACCGCGTCGTCGATGGTCAGCAGCCCGACCAGCCGGTCCTCGCTGTCGACCACGGGCAGGTTGATGAGGTTGGTCTCGCGCATCAGCCGGGCGGCCTTCTCGGCCGAATCGGTGGCCCGCGCGAAGACCGGTTCGGTGACCACGAGATCGGACACCATGGCCTCGGGCGCGCTGAGCACCAGCTCGCGCAGCTCGACGATCCCGATCAGCCGCCGCCCGAGATCCACCACCGGCAGCGTGTACACGGTCTCGGCGCCGACGCCCTTCACCCGCACCATCTGCAGCGCCTGGGCGACGGTCACCTGCCGCGGCAGCGCGACGACCTCCGGCGTCATGTACCGGCCGACCGCGCCCTCGGGGTAGCCGAGCAGGGCGGCGGTCATGCGGCGCTCGTTCGGGCTCAGCCCGGCCAGCACCTTCTTGGCGACCTTGGCCGGGGCCTCGCGCAGCATCCGGGCGCGGTCGTCGGGATCCATCTCCTCGACGAGCTCGCGGAAGGCCTGGCCGCGCAGGCCGGACAGGATCTGCTGCTGATCGACCGGCTCGAGCTCCTCGAACACCGCCAGGGCGCGGTCCTTGTCGAGCAGCCGGAAGGCGAGCCCGGCCTGCACCGCGTCCATGCGCGCGAGTTCGTCGGCGATCAGATGCGGCGGGTGGTTGTCCAGCCACGCCAGCGTGGCGTCGACGCGGTGGCAGTCGACGATGTCGCGCAGCGACTCCCCCTGCGGGAACTGCGGCATCGACTCGGTGGACTCGGCTGCGGACAGCACGGGATCAACGACGGAGAGATCGGTCGGCGACATGGCAGAACCTCGGCACAACGGCATGCAGCACTACGGCATGGAACGGGAATGGAACCAGATCACACCGCGGGGCGCCGCCCCTCTCGCCGACGAACTATCGGCAGGACATGAAGGCGACGCCGCGCGGCCTTCGACTGGGGGGCTCGCTACGCATAGCAACCCACCTCCTCATCGTCGCCGCTGTCTTCGTGTGCGTCATCCGCCCTTTGACGAACGCAGCCACCGGCGGCCCATCCGCCGATGACGCAATATTGCATTCCGATGCAGCATACTCGAATCCCGGGTACGCCACGCCGACGGGAGTACAACGCCACGGCGCGTCCCATGATTCCCGCCTCCCGGCGCTCGCGGCCGACCGCCGGAATGCGTTGTGCCGGAAGACCTGTCAGCCGCGGTTCTGCAGCAGGCCGAGGATCTGCGCGACGTCGGATTTCAGGGTGGCGATGTCGGATTTGATGGTGCCGATATCGAGTTCGACGGCCCGCAGGCGGTTCTCGACCGAGGTGAAGCGGCGTTCCACCGAGGTCAGCCGGTTCTCGACCGATTCCTGGCGGGCGGTGAGGCTGCTGATGTCGACGCCCATGGAGATCAGTCGTGACGCGATCGACCGCTCGTCGAGATTGCCGATGGACATCTGGATCGACTCCAGCTGCCCGCTGATACCCGCGCCCTTGTCGTACTCGTCGGAGTCCGTCACCGCACCAGTATCCCGCGTGACCGGCCGATCTCGGGCGCACGCCACGGTTGCGGAACGGGCGTATTCGCCGCTCCCGTCCGGCATTGCCCTCGCCGGTGACCGGGGATAATCTGCTCGCGTCTGAAATGTGTTGTCCCGGTGGACAACAGACGATCGATCCGGGGGACCCATTGCAAGAAATCCTCAGCTCCGTCGCGACGCTGCTGTGGCCGGTGCTGTTCCTGGTGGCGCTGCTGATGTTCCGCGGTCCGGTGGGCCGGGTGATCCGCTCGGCCGAACACCGCGAGTTCACGCTGACCGTGGGCGGCCAGGAGATCGGCATGAAGGAGCTCAGCGCCCAGCAGGACGACATGATCGCCGACCTGCAGACGCAGCTGAGCAGGCTGCAGCAGGAGGTGGCGGCCCTGAAGGCGCCGCGCCCCTGGTCCCCGCCGACCGCGACCGACGCCTGGCTGCCGCCCGCCGAACCCGGATACGCGATGCCCGGCCCGTTCACCGATGCGCAACCGGCACCGGGCAGCCCGTGGGCCGGTGACGCCGGTTTGCCACCCGGAGAACCGGGCGACAGTAGTGAAACATCGCCTGCGGGAACCGAATTCGCGCCCGCTTCCGACGATCCGGGCTCCGGGGCGTCGCCGGAGCCTGGAGCGCGACCGTCCGGACCACAGACGCCGCCTCCCCCGAGCGCCCGCCCGGGACCCGCGCCGAACGCCGTGCTCTGGGTGGACGACAAGCCGCAGAACAACGCCCTCATCGTCGACCGCTTGGAACGCAACGGGGTGCGCGTCGATATCGCGAGGACCACGGAGGAGGCACTGACCCTGCTGGACAGGGGACGCAACTACGGCGTCGTCGTGACCGACTGGGGCCGCACCGAGAACGGCGTGCGCGTCTCGGATGCGGGGCGCCGCCTGCTGGAGGAGGTGCGCGAGCGCGACACCTCCGCCCCGCTCATCATCTACACCAGCGCGTTCGGCATCTCCGCCGCGCGGCGCGACAGCGCGACCGAGGCGGGCGCACGCCTCGTCACCGGCTCGACCACCCGACTCACCGGTGAGCTGGCCGCGCTCGGCCTGCTCCCCGGCTAGCGCCTAGAGCATGCAGCTGACGCAGCCCTCGACCTCGGTTCCCTCCAAGGCCATTTGGCGGATGCGGATGTAGTAGAGGGTCTTGATGCCCTTGCGCCAGGCGTAGATCTGGGCGCGGTTGACGTCGCGGGTGGTGGCGGTGTCCTTGAAGAACAGCGTCAGCGACAGGCCCTGGTCCACGTGCTGGGTGGCCGCGGCGTAGGTGTCGATGATCTTCTCGTAGCCGATGTCGTAGGCGTCGGCGAAGTACTCGAGATTGTCGTTGTCCAGGTAGGGCGCCGGGTAGTAGACGCGGCCGATCTTGCCTTCCTTGCGGATCTCGATCTTCGACGCCACCGGGTGGATCGAGCTGGTGGAGTGGTTGATGTAGGAGATCGAACCGGTGGGCGGCACGGCCTGCAGGTTCTGGTTGTAGATGCCGTGCGCCATCACCGAGGCCTTCAGCTCCCGCCAGTCGTCCTGGGTCGGGATGTGCACCCCGGCGTCGGCGAACAGCTGCCGCACCCGGTCGGTCTTCGGCTCCCACACCTGCTCGGTGTACTTGTCGAAGTACTCACCGCTGGCGTACTTCGACTCGGGGAAGCCGCCGAAGTACTGCCCGCGCTCGATGGCCAGCTGGTTCGACGCCCGGATCGCGTGGAAGGCGACCGTATAGAAGTAGATGTCGGTGAAGTCGACGCCCTCGTCGGACCCGTAGTGGACCCGCTCGCGCGCGAGGTACCCGTGCAGGTTCATCTGGCCGAGGCCGATGGCGTGGGACTGGTTGTTGCCCTGCTCGATCGACGGCACCGAGTAGATGTGGGTCTGGTCGGACACCGCGGTCAGCGCGCGGATGGCCGTCTCCACCGTCTTGCCGAAATCGGGCGAGTCCATGGTCTTGGCGATGTTGAGCGAGCCCAGATTGCACGAGATGTCCTTGCCCACCGTGGCGTAGGACAAATCGTCGTTGTAGATCGAGGGCGTGGAGACCTGCAGGATCTCCGAGCACAGGTTGGAGTGGGTGATCTTGCCCTGGATCGGGTTGGCCCGGTTCACCGTGTCCTCGTACATGATGTACGGGTAGCCCGACTCGAACTGCAGCTCGGCGATGGTCTGGAAGAACTCGCGCGCGTTGATCTTCGACTTGCGGATGCGCTTGTCGTCGACCATCTCGTAGTACTTCTCGGTGACGTTGATATCGGCGAACGGCACGCCGTAGATGCGCTCCACGTCGTACGGCGAGAACAGGTACATGTCCTCGTTCTTCTTCGCCAGCTCGAAGGTGATGTCCGGGATCACCACGCCCAGCGACAGCGTCTTGATGCGGATCTTCTCGTCCGCGTTCTCGCGCTTGGTGTCGAGGAAGCGGTAGATGTCGGGGTGGTGTGCCTGCAGGTACACCGCGCCCGCGCCCTGCCGCGCGCCCAGCTGGTTGGCGTAGGAGAACGAATCCTCCAGCAGCTTCATGATCGGGATGACGCCCGAGGACTGGTTCTCGATCTTCTTGATCGGCGCGCCGTGCTCGCGAATGTTGCTGAGCAGCAACGCGACACCGCCGCCGCGCTTGGACAGCTGCAGCGCGGAGTTGATGGAGCGCCCGATGGACTCCATGTTGTCCTCGATGCGCAGCAGGAAGCACGACACCGGCTCGCCGCGCTGCTTCTTACCGGAGTTGAGGAAGGTCGGCGTGGCGGGCTGGAAGCGGCCGTCGATGATCTCCTCGACCAGCTCCGACGCCAGCACCTCGTCACCGGCGGCGAGGGTCAGCGCGACCATGCAGACCCGGTCCTCGAAGCGCTCCAGGTAGCGCTTGCCGTCGAAGGTCTTCAGCGTGTACGAGGTGTAGTACTTGAACGCGCCGAGGAAGGTCGGGAACCGGAACTTCTTGGCGTATGCCTGCTGGAACAGCTTCTTCACGAACGCCCGGCTGTACTGCTCGAGGACCTCGGGCTCGTAGTAGTTCTCCTCGATGAGGTAGTCGAGCTTCTCGTCGAGGTTGTGGAAGAAGACGGTGTTCTGGTTGACGTGCTGCAGGAAGTACTGGTGCGCTGCCTCGCGGTCCTTGTCGAACTGGATCTCGCCGTTGGGGCCGTAGAGGTTCAGCATCGCGTTGAGGGCGTGGTAGTCCATGCCCTCGGTCGACGAATCGCCCGTCACCGGGCGCTCTAGGCGGGCCGTCTTTCCGGCCGGTGCTGTTGTCGTTGCCAAAACAATCCCAATCCCTCTCGGACGCGCTCGACGTCCTCGGCGGTTCCCATGAGTTCGAAGCGATACAGGTACGGCACCCCGGCCTTGCGCGAGATCACCTCTCCCGCATAGCAGTACGTATCGCCGAAGTTCGTGTTGCCGGCCGCGATGACGCCGCGCAACAACGCACGATTGTGCGGATCGTTGAGGAACTTGGCCACCTGACGGGGCACGAATTCCTTGTCGGATCGGTTGCGGCCCAAGACGTGCCGACCGCCCCCGTAGGTGGGGCAGATCAGCACGTAGGGCTCGTCGACGCGAAGCGATTCGGCGGTGTGGAGCGGAATGCGAACTGCCGGGAGACCCAGCCGTTCGACGAAGCGGTGCGTGTTCTCCGACGCGCTCGAGAAGTAGACCAGGTCGGCCATGGCCACTCCCCCTTCCCCATTGTCGGACGAAAGTCCTCGGCCGGAACTTGTTCCGGCATGCTCTCGGCCGGAATCAGGCCGCCTGGGTCAGCAGCGACTTGATGCGGTCGGGGCGGAAGCCCGACCAGTGCTCGTCGCCGGCGACGACGACCGGGGCCTGCAGGTAGCCCAGCGCCATGACGTAGTCGCGGGCCTCGGGGTTCTCGGAGATGTCGACGACGTCGTAATCGACGCCGGCCTTGTCGAGAGCGCGGTAGGTGGCATTGCACTGGACACAAGCGGGCTTGGTGTACACGGTGATGGTCATGAGTGTCCCTCTCTCCTTGCCTTGAATCCGACTGCAGTGCACGACTCGCAAGATCCAACTGGTAACTGCGCAAACCCCTGGAAGCGGGCCCGGAGCCCCAGGTCGCGAGTGCCGCAACCGGTCGGAGCCCGCGTCGTCTTCCAGCGCTGTAGACACTACACCTAGTGGCCGACAGATTCATCCAACACGACATGTTGCGAGTCACAAAGGTGAAATTCGGTCGGCGTAAGTACCTGGACAGTTGATTCGCAACCCGACACGACAGTGGCGCAGATCACGATTTCGTGTCGCAGCTCCCTCCCAGCAAACCCAATTTGCTCACCAGTCACAACCGTCTCACGCGCCCCCGGGACAGCGAAGAGCCGCCCCATCCGGACCGGACGGAGCGGCTCTCACTCGGCGTGTCGCGTCAGCCCTGGCGGGCCTTGAACCGCGGATCCTTCTTGTTGATCACGTACGTCTTGCCGCGCCGGCGCACCACCTGGGCGCCCGGCTTGCTCTTCAGCGAACGCAGCGAGTTGCGGACCTTCATGCCACCTCCTAAACGAAAACGATTTTCACATTCTATACAGGCGGCGATGCGGCCCCACGCGCGACGGAAGGCGGCGCAGACTCAGGCGTTGACCCGCGCCGCGACGACCTCGACCAGCTCGCGCACCGCGGCGGCCAGCTGCGTCAGCGCCTCGGCATCCTCGCGCGGGTGCGCGTCGGCGAAGCGCTGGCCGATGGTGCCGAAGTGCAGATGCGCGCTCTCGACCACCGAACCACCGGCGATTCCGGCAGCCTTGACCGTGTCACCGTGCGACCACTTGGCGGCATTCTGGCTGATGGAGGCGCTGATCACGGCGATCGGCTTCTCCTTGATCGAGCCCGCGCCGTACGGGCGCGAGGCCCAGTCGATGGCGTTCTTCAGCGCGGCCGGGATGGTGCCGTTGTACTCGGGAACGAACAGCAGCAGCCCGTCGGCGGCGGTCACCGCCTCACGCAACGCGGTCGCCTGGGCGGGCACCTGCCCGGGAACGTCGATGTCCTCGTTGTAGAAAGGGATATCTCCGAGGCCGGAGAAGATGTCGACCTGGACACCCTCCGGGGCGGTCTGCGCGGCGGCCTCGGCGAGCTGGCGGTTGAACGATCCGGCGCGCAGGCTGCCGACCAGAGCGAGGAGGCGGGTCTGGGACATGGTCACTCCTTGTGCGATGTTGCGGTGGGTTGCGCTTCTACGCCACCATAAACGGACCGCAGTCCGCTTTCATTCCCAGCCCCCGAGGTCACCGCTGTGAGCCACGACACACACCCTCCCGCCGACGTGCACGCGCCGCAACCCGGCGATACGGCGCCGGTCCTGCCGATCGAGGCGGTGGTCCCGATCCCGCCGCACACCCTGCCCGTCGCCGAGGAGCACCCCGAACGCAGCGATGCCGCCCGCAACCGGCAGCTGCTGCTGGACGCCGCCGAGCAGCTGGTGCGCGAGCACGGCGCCGACGGCGTCACCATGGACGCGGTCGCCCGGCGCGCGGGCGTCGGCAAGGGGACGGTGTTCCGCCGGTTCGGCAACCGGGCCGGGCTGATGCTGGCGCTGCTCGACCAGTCCGAACGAAAACTGCAGGCCGCCTACATGTTCGGGCCGCCGCCGCTGGGACCGGGCGCACCGGCGGTGGAGCGGCTGGTGGCGTTCGGGCGGGCGCGGCTGGCCGGAATCGAGGTCGAGGGCGAGATGCGCCGCGCCGCCGACGAACCCGGCCGATACTCGGGCGCGCCCTACAACATCATGAAAACCCATGTGGCCCTGCTGCTCCGGCAGACCGGGGTCCGGGGTGACATCCCGCTGCTGGCCGATTCGCTGCTGGCCGGGCTGGACGCGGCCCTGGTACTGCACCAGACCCGGGTACTCGGCTACACCCCGGAGCAGATCGGCGACCACTGGGAGCGGCTGGTGCGCGCGGTCGTCCCGGCCGCACCCGCGCCGTGAGCGCCAGTAGAGTGACCGGCATGGGGAACCTGCGTGAACGCATTGTCGCCGAGTTGGGTGTGCGGCCGGTCGTCGAGCCGAAGGTCGAGGTGCGCCGCCGCGTCGACTTCCTCAAGGACTACCTGAAGTCCACGCCCGCAACGGGTTTCGTGCTCGGGATCAGCGGTGGTCAGGATTCGACGCTGACCGGGCGGCTGTGCCAGCTGGCCGCCGAGGAGCTGCGCGCCGAGGGTCGCGAGACCGCGTTCGTGGCGGTGCGGCTGCCCTACGGCGTGCAGGCCGACGAGGCGGACGCGCAGATCGCGCTGGAGTTCATCCGGCCCGATCACTCGATCACGGTGAACGTCAAGCCGAGCGCCGACGCGGTGGCGGGTGAATCCGCGCGGGGCCTGCACGAACTGCTCGCGGGTGCGGAGACGGCAACCACGCGGGCGCTCGGGGGCGAGCAGCCGCAGCTGCGGGACTTCGTGCGCGGCAACATCAAGGCCCGCGAGCGCATGGTGATCCAGTACTCCATCGCCGGTCAGCTGAACATGCTGGTGGTGGGCACCGACCACGCCGCCGAGGCGGTCACCGGCTTCTTCACCAAATACGGCGACGGCGGCGTGGACGTCACCCCGCTGACCGGCCTGACCAAGCGCCAGGGCGCGGCCCTGCTGCAGGAGCTGGGCGCCCCGCCGAGCGTATGGGAGAAGGTCCCCACCGCCGACCTGGAGGACGACCGTCCCGCCCTTCCGGACGAGGTCGCACTCGGCCTGAAGTACGCCCAGATCGACGACTACCTCGAGGGCAAGGACGTCGCCCCGCAGGTCGCCGACCGCGTCGAGTCGATCTACCTCGCCACCCGCCACAAGCGCGCGGTCCCGGTGACCCCGCTGGACACCTGGTGGCGGCCGGAATAGTCAGCCTGCCTCGACCTCGGCGAGCCGGCGGCGCAGGAAGCCTCGGGCCTGATCGTTGCTCGCCTGCTCGATGGCCAGCCGGTAGTGCGCGGCGGCGTCGGGATATCGACCGGCGCGGCGTAGCAGGTCGGCGCGGGTGGATGCCACCAGGTTCGAACCGGCCAGGCGTGGGTGGTCGGCGACCTCGTCGAGCGCCGCCAGGCCCTGGTCGAAACCGTGCAGGAAGCCGACGGCCACCGCGCGATTGACGCGGACGGCGGGTGAATCGGTGTAGCGCAGCAGTTCGTCGTAGGCGGCGACGATCGAGTGCCAGTCGGTCTCGGCCCAGGTGGGCGCGACGGCGTGGGCACCCGCGATTCGCGCCTGCGCCAGGTACGGCCCGCTGCCGCCCTGTTCGGAGGCCGACACCAGGCAGCTCAACCCCGCTCGGATCGCCGCGCGGTTCCAGCGCGCGCGGTCCTGTTCCTCCAAGGGCACCAGCCCGTCGTCGGCCGACCGGCGCTGCGCGCGGCGACTGTCGTTGAGCAGCATCAGGGCGAGCAGGGCGCGGGCCTCGGGTTCATCGGGCAACAGGCCGCACAGCAGCCGACCCAGCCGAAGTGCCTCGTCGCACAGCTCGTCTCGCACCGCGGACGGGCCGGAGGTCGCGAAGTATCCCTCGCTGAACACCAGGTAGATGCACGACAGCACGCCCGGAAGCCGTTCCGGCAGTAGGTATCCCGGCGGTACGCGCAGCGGGATCCCCGCCTGCCGGATCTTCGCCTTGGCCCGGCTGAGCCGCTGCGCCACCGTGTGTTCGGGTTGCAGGAAGGCGCGGGCGATCTCGGCCGTGCGCAATCCGCACACCAGGCGCAGGGTCAGCGCCACCCGCGATTCGGGCGACAGCGCGGGATGGCAGCAGGTGAAGATCATCCGCAGTTGATCGTCGGCGATCGGTGTCACCTCCGGCTCCTCCCTCGGCGCGGCACTCAGTACGGCGACGTATTCCTTTGCGGCCCTGGACGACTCGCGCCGCAGCCGATCCAGCGCGCGATTGCGGGCCGCGGTGGTGATCCAGGCGCCCGGATTGGCGGGCGGACCGGACGCGGGCCAGGACCGCAGCGCGTCGGCGAACGCCTCCTGCACCGCGTCCTCCGCGAGGCCGATATCGCCGACCATGCGGGCGAGGGTGGCCAGGGCCCGGCCGAATTCGGCCCGGTAGACCTCGTCGATGTACTCGGCCGGGCCCATCGCTCAGCCGTCGAGGTCGACGATCCGGCGCACCTCGGCCCGGCCCGACGGGCCCAGCGGAATCTGCGCCGCGTACTCGAGCACGCGGGCCCGGTCGGCGGCCGCCAGGATGTACAGACCGTCGACCACCTCGGCGGATTCGGCGAACGGCCCGTCGCTGAGCAGCAGTTCGCCCTCGCGCACCCGCACGGTGGTGGCGGTGGACGGCGGCTGCACCGCACCGCCGCCTCGAATGGCCGCTCCGACCTTCTCGGCGAACCTCCGGTGTTCGACTATCGCCGCATCCCACGCGGGCGTGCCCGGCTCGATCACCGCCTCCGGCGTCTCCCACAGCAGCGCGAGCCAGCCGTCGGCGCCCAGGTCCTTCGGCGCATCCCACTGCACCATGGGCCGCACCTCGACGGCGCCCTGCTCCGCCGCCGGAAGCTGCCGGGCGAGCTGAATCGCCTCGTCGAGGTTCTCGCAGTCGAAGACGTCGAAGCCGCCGACCACCTCGGCCTGCTCGGCGAACGGCCCATCCGAGATCAACGTCTCGCCGCCGGAGCGCCGCACGTTCGTGGCGGTCTCCGACGGGAACAGCGCGGCACCCCCGGCGATCGCGCTCCCGGCCCGCTCCTCGAACTCCGCATACCGCTGGACCTCGGCGTCGAACTCGGGCGTACCCGGCTCGGCACTCCCGTCCTCACGCCCGAACAACAGCGCCAGATAATGCATAACGTCATCCTTCCTCGTCCCGGAGGAGTGCGGTACTCCCCTCACCCTGACGACGAAGACGGTGCGGGCATTTCTACATGGAACTCCGGAGCTCGCCCGGCTGGGCGCTCAGCCCCCGGCGAAGGGCGGAAGGACGTCTACGCGCGGGGTGAGGGGGGCCGATTCGTCGCGGGTGAGTTCGTCGCCGATGAGGAAAGCGCACACCTTCAGCATGGGCTCGAGGTCGGGGCCGTAGGTGGTGGCGAGGGTGCGGCGGAGGTCGCCCACGGTCGCCTCGGCCGCCAGGTCCAGGTGTTCGCTGCTCTTGCCGACCGCGTCGGCGATCGCCGCGAAATAGCGGACCTCAACCACCGATCGCTCCCATCGTCCGTTCCGGCGGCACGAAACCCTCGGCGTCGATGCCGTGCCCGGCCCATTTCTGCCACATCGCGCCGCGCCACAGCGTGGCGATCTCGTCGTCGCTCGCGCCCGAACGCAGCGGCGCACGCACATCGTATTCCTGATCGCTGAACAGGCAGGAGCGGATCCGCCCGTCGGCGGTCAGCCGGGTGCGGTCGCAGTCGCCGCAGAACTGGCGCGTCACCGAGGCGATGATGCCGACCTTCGCCGGGCCGCCGTCCACCAGCCAGTTCTCCGCCGGGGCGGCGGGGTCGGGGCGGCCGACCTCGGTCAGGGTGAACCGGGTGCGCAGCACGTCCAGCAGTTCGGCGGCGGTGATCATGTTGGCGCGCGCCCACTCGTGGTCGGCGTCCAGCGGCATCTCCTCGATGAACCGCAGCTCGCAGCCCTCGTCCAGGCACCACTGCAGCAGATCGGCTGCGCCGGACAGGGTTTCGCGCATCAGCACGGCATTCACCTTCACCGGGGCCAGGCCCTCGCGCTGGGCCGCGCGGATCCCCGACAGCACCGAGCCGAGCCGGTCGCGGCGGGTCAGCCGGGCGAAGCCGGTGCGGTCGACGGTGTCGAGGGAGACGTTGACCCGGCCCAGACCGGCCGCCGCGAGCGCCCGCGCGCGATGCTCCAGGCCCACGCCGTTGGTGGTCATGGCCAGCGGGGTATCGGGGACCGCCGCATGACATCCGGCGATGATGCGCTCGAGATCGCGGCGCATCAGCGGCTCGCCCCCGGTGAAGCGGACCTCCCGCACCCCCAGTTCGCGCACCGACAGCGCCACCAGGCGCACGATCTCCTCGGCCGAGAGCAACTCGTCGGCGGGGATGGCGGGCAGGCCCTCCTCCGGCATGCAATAGGTGCAGCGCAGTGAGCATTTCTCGGTGATCGAGACCCGCAGGTCCCGGGCGACGCGGCCGAATTTGTCGACGAGCAGAGGCGTGTCGGGCCGTCCCTCCAGCGTGGGCTGCCCGCCCCGCACGGCGGGAATCCCCATCAGAACAACCGTCACCCGACCATTATGGCTGCCGTTTCCACCTCACGCCCGTACGGAGTCGCGCTGTGAGGTTGCGGGCCGCCGTCGCCCCTGCACGGCGCTGGACGATCGCCGAACCCGCACGCGCGGGTCCCGGACATGCTTCGGAGGAATGCACGAGCCGATGCCCGAATCCGCCGCGACTAGGCTGGCGCTGTGAGCGAGCTTGCCAGCAACAGACCGCGCGTCGCACATATCGCGGCCGCACCCGGCGAGGTGGAGGCATGAGTACCAGGCCCGCGACCGCGGCGGCCCGGTCCGTCGAGGAGCACCGCGGCCGCGTCGAGCAGTTGCTGCGGCCGCTCGCGGTGCGCGATATCGAGGATGCGGGAATGTCCGAGGCCCTGGGACGGCTGCTGGCCGAGGAGGTCCGGGCCCCGGTGGATCTGCCGGTGTTCCGCAACTCGGGCATGGACGGCTACGCGGTGCGGGCCGAGTCGGTCTCGGTGACGCCCGTGACGCTGCCGCTGGCCGGGGTCGTGGCCGCCGGTCAACCGGGGCGGGCTCCGCTGCCGGACGGCGCGGCGGTGAAGGTGATGACCGGCGCGCCGATCCCGCCGGGGGCCGATTGCGTGGTGCCGGTGGAGGACACCCGGGCGGGCGAGGGCACGGTCACCATCGAACGCGGCCGCACGGCAGGCGATTTCGTGCGCGAGCCCGGCACCGATGTGCGCGCCGGGGATCCGCTGGTGCCCGCCGGAACCCTGCTGGCGCCCCGGCATATCGCGGCCCTGGCGGCGGTCGGGCTGGCGACGCTGCCGGTGTTCCGCCGGGTGCGGGCCGCGGTGCTCACCACCGGCGACGAGCTGGTCCGGGCGGGGGAAACGTTGCGGCCCGGGCAGATCTACAACTCCAACGGGATCGCCCTGGGTGCGGCACTGGCCGCCAACGGGGTCGAGGTGGTCTCGGTCGAGCACAGCCGCGACGATCCGGCCGAGTTCCGTCGCGCCCTCGGGCAGGCGGCCGATTCCGCGGATGTGGTGTTCACCTCCGGCGGGGTGTCCAAGGGCGATTTCGAGGTGGTCAAGGACGTCTTGGCCGGTCTCGGTGGGGAATTCGGCGCGGTCGCCGTGCAACCCGGTGGGCCGCAGGGACTGTCGGTGGTGGACGGGGCGCCGGTGCTGAGCTTCCCCGGCAATCCGGTCAGCACCATGGTGTCGTTCGAGGTCTTCGCCCGGCCGATCCTGCGCGAGCTCGGCGGGCTGCCGCCGATCGCGAAAGACGATGTGCCGCTGCTGGATCCGGTGCGGTCACCGGCGGGGCGACGGCAGTTCCTGCGCGGACGGCTGGAGCGCGACGGGGTGGCGCTGGCCTCCGGGCCCGGCTCGCATCTGATCGCGGCCATGGCGCATGCCGACGTTCTGATCGATATTCCCGCCGAGATCACCGAACTCGAGGCAGGATCGATGGTGAAGGTCTGGGAACTATGAACTCGCAATCCCCCGATCCCGCGCTGTCCCATGTGGATTCCGAAGGGCGCGCCCGCATGGTCGACGTGAGCGCCAAGTCCGACACCACCCGGGTCGCCGTCGCCGCGGGGGAACTGCGGACCACGGCGGAGGTGGTGAAGCTGGTGCGGGCCGACGATATGCCGAAGGCCGACGTGCTGGCCACCGCGCGCATCGCGGGCATCGCGGGCGCGAAGAAGACCTCCGAGCTGATCCCGCTGTGTCACCAGCTGGCGCTGTCCTCGGTGGACGTGCGCTTCGGCTTCGCCGCCGACACGATCACCATCGAGGCCACCGCGAAGACCAAGGGCCCCACCGGAGTGGAGATGGAGGCCCTCACCGCCGTCGCCGTCGCCGGGCTCACCCTGCACGACATGGTGAAGGCGGTGGACCCGGCGGCCGTCCTGAACGGCGTGCGGCTGCTGACGAAAGACGGTGGCAAGCGCGGACATTGGGAGCGGCCGGGTGCCGGTACGGGCACTCGGCACGACCACGCGCCGGAATCGCACGCCCACGCGGCGGCACCCGGCCGTCACTCACACGGTACGACCGAGGCGGCGGATGGACCGCAGCCGACCTCGGCCGGGCCCGGTGCGGGCGCGCGGTCGGCCGTGGTCGTCGTCGCCTCGACCGGGGCGGCGGCCGGGACGCGGGTGGACAAGACCGGGCCCGTACTGGTCGATTGGCTTGCCCGGCAAGGTTTTTCGGTGCGTGGGCCGTTGGTCTGCGCGGACGCCGATATTGCCGAGGGCCTCGCGGACGCGCTGTCCGGGGGACCCGGCCTCGTCATCACCACGGGCGGCACCGGCGCCTCCCCCACCGACGGCACGCCCGAGGCGACGCTGGCGGTGCTGGATCGCGAGCTGCCCGGCATCGCCGAGGCGATCCGCCTGGCCGGGACGGCCACCTTTCCGCTGGCGGCCCTGAGCCGGGGAGTCGCGGGCCTGGCCGGACGGTCGGTGCTGATCAATCTGCCCGGCTCGCCCGGCGGCGTGCGCGACGGAATCGCCGTGCTGGAACCACTTCTGGATCATCTGCTGGCCCAGGTGGCCGGAGGAGGCAGCCATGACTGACAGCGTGCGGCTCACCGGGATCAGCGACCGGCCGCTGGATCCGTCGGAGGTGGAGCGGGCGGTCACCGGGCCCGAATACGGCGCCGTCGTGGTCTTCACCGGTAAGGTGCGCAATCACGATGGCGGCCAAGCGGTTTCGGCGCTGGAATACTCCGCGCATCCCCAGGCGGAGATGTTTCTCCGGCGGGTCTGCGCGGAGGTGGCCGAGTCGGCCGGTCTGCCCGTCGCCGCCGTGCACCGGGTCGGACCGCTCACCATCGGCGACCTCGCCATCGCCGTGGCGGTCGCCGCCCCGCATCGGGCCGACGCCTTCGCCACCTGTTCGGAGCTGGTGGATCGCATCAAGCACGAGGTCCCGATCTGGAAGCGTCAGCTGTTCGCCGACGGCATGTCCGAATGGGTCAACGCCTGCGGATAGGTGGTTGTCCGAACGGAGAGGCCGACTCGTGACCGCTCGATTCAGGCGGCGACGGGGTCCGGTGATCCTCCTGCGGCAGAGCCGGTTTCGGCCGTGGCATCACCGGTGGCACCGCGCGCGAGGGCACCGAGCCGGGTGTGGTTGAACAGCAGGTTCAACACGAAGACGGTGACGGCCGCCAAGGTGATCCCGCTGTTCAGCAGGATCTGCGCCTGGGACGGGAACTTCTCGAACAGATCCGGGGTCAGCACCGGCACCAGCCCGACGCCGATCGAGACCGCGACGATGGCCATATTCACCCGGTCGGTGAGCCGCGCCCGGCGCAGCGTATCGATCCCGACCAGCGCGACCGTCGCGAACAGCATCAGCCCGACGCCGCCGACCACCGGCTCGGGCACCGCCGCGACCACCGCGCCGAACCGCGGAATCACGCCGAGCAGCACCAGGATCGCGCCGCTGACCGCGGTGACGTACCTACTGTGCACGCGGGTGGTGGCGACGGCGCCGACATTCTGGTTGAAGATGGTGTCCACGAAGGAGTTGAACACGGCCGCCAGCACCGCCGACAGGCCGTCACCGGCCAGGCCACGCGCCAAATCGCCTCTGCTCAAAGGCTTTCCGGTGATCTCACTGATCGCCAGCAGGCTGGCGGTGGATTCGGCGAACACCACCGCGATGGCGATGCTCATCGCCACCACCGCCGCGATCGGGAACTGCGGTGCGCCGAAGTAGAACGGATGCGGCGCCCCGAACCACGCCGCCGACGACACCCCGTCCAGCCGCAGCAGATCCATCGGAATCGCCAGCAGCACACCGGCGATCAACGCGATGAGCACACCCAGCTGCGACCACACACCCCTGCCGAGACAGGTGCACACCAGCGCCACCACCAGCACGGCGGCGGCCAGGGCGATCCGCGACGGCGCGGCGAACGAGGCGGCGCCCTCGTCACTGCCGACCACCAGCCCACCGGCCACCCCGATCAGCGAGATCCCGACAACGGTCAGCACCGTGCCGCTGACCAGCGGCGGAAAGTACCGGACGAGCAGCGCGAACGGCCAGGCCAGCGCCAACCCGACCAAACCGCCGACCAGGATGGAGCCGTAGGCCGCCGGAACCCCGTACTGCTTGGCGATGAGGATCATCGGCGCGAGCGCGACGAAGGTGGCGCCGCAGACGATCGGCAGCCGCGCGCCGACCAACCGCCCCACCCCCAGGCTCTGCACGATCGTGATGACCCCCGCGACCAGCAGATCGGCGCTGATGAGCATGCCGATCGTGGACCGATCCAGGCCGACGGCCGCGCCGAAGACCAGCGGCACCGTGACGCAGCCGGTGTACATGATCAGCACATGCTGGATCCCGAACAGCAGCAGTCGGGCGAGCGGCGGCCGGGTATCGACGGTGTGCGGCGTTGTCATGGGTTCTCCATCCGATTCGTGAGGTAGATCGCGGGGGCGGCGACGCCGGACCCGCCCGGGATGCGCCAGAGTGAAGGAGAAGCAGTCGCCGGCACACGACACAGGAGTGACCATGACCGATATGACCGGCAAGATCGTCCTCGGACCGAATCAGTACGGTAAGGCCGAGAACCGCGTGGTCCGCATCTACCGTGACAGCGCCCGGCACGAGATCCGCGACCTGAACGTATCCTGTTGTCTGCGAGGCGATTTCGAGCCCGCGCACGTCACCGGCGATCAGGGCACGGTGCTGCCGACCGACAGCCAGAAGCAGACGATCTACGCCTACGCGAAGACCCACGGAGCGGGCAGCATCGAGGACTACGGCCTGGCGCTGGCGCGGCATTTCGTCGGCGACGTCGATCCGGTGGATTCGGCGCGGATCGAGATCGAGGAGTACGCGTGGGAGCGGGCGCACGCCGACGGCGCCGCGCACGACCACACCTGGACGCGCCGCGGCCCGGAGGTGCGGACCGCCGCGATTACGGTGCAGGGCAACGGGTCTCAGCGCCGCGAGTGGGTGATCGGCGGAATCAAGGATCTGGTGATCCTGAAGTCCACCGGCTCGGAGTTCGCGGGATTTCTCACCGACGAGTTCACCGTGCTGGAGCCGACGCACGACCGGGTGATGGCGACGAGCCTGGTGGCGCGCTGGCGCTTCGCCGCGGCACCGGCCGACTGGGACGCCACCTACGCCGGAATCAAGGCCGTGCTCATCGAGCGCTTCGCCGTGCTGCAGTCCAAGGCCCTGCAGCAGACGCTGTTCGATATGGGCCGGACGGCGCTCGAGGCGTATCCGTGCCTGGCCGAGATCCGGTTGTCGGCGCCCAACAAACATCACTTCTCCTACGATCTCGGGCGGTTCGGCATCGACAACGCCGGTGAGGTATTCCACGCCGACGACCGGCCCTACGGGCTCATCCAGGCATCGGTGCAGCGCGAAGACGCACCCGACGCCGGAATCGCCTGGGACCCCTACACCGGCGCGGTATAGGTGCCGCCACCGTAGAGCGGGCGTATTTCTCCCCCGTTTCGCCCATGTGACACGTCATCGGGCATGCCGACACACGCGAGGCGGACGCTCCGGTAGCGGCCGCTCAGCGGTCCGATTCGCCTGCCATGTCGTATTCGTCGAGGGCATTCGACGGGTCGGCCGCGGTGAAATCGTCCGGGTCGTCGACGGCGTCGCGGATCTCGCGGGGGACGTATCGCCAGACCGGGAGCATGGCCTGATCGTCGAGGAGTTCGGCGGTATGAACCGTCTCGCGCAGGCGGGCGGTGGCGGCGTCGGGATCCATGCCGGATCCGATGAGTACCACGCGGGTTTCGCGGTCCTCGCCGCGTTCCCAGGCCGCGGGTTCGAACACCACGTGGCGGCCGACCATGTGCAGCAGGAACTTTCGCTGTTCGCCGCGCACCGCGAAGGCGGCGCAGCCCTTGGCCCGGAACAGCCCCGGCGGCGGATCCTCGAGGAAGCCGACCAGGCGGCGCGGATCGAGGTCGTCGGGGCTGACGAAGGACACGCTGTCGTAGTCGTCGTGCAGGTGCCGGTGCCCGTCGTCGTGATGGTCGTGGTCGTCCAGCAGTTCGTCGAAGCTGAGCTGCTCGGCGACCGGCGGCCGAGACTGCGGCGGATCGAACAGCAGCCGCGGGTCGACCCGGCCGTGGCTGGTGGCATGCACGGGCACGGTGCCCACCAGCTCGCCGATCTCCCGCCGCAGCCGCGCCACCCGGTCGGCGGGCACGCGATCGGCCTTGTTCAGCACCACCAGGTCGGCCAGCCGCAGGTGGCTCCCCAGCTCCGGATGCCGCGCGCGGCTGTCGTCGAAATGCTCGGCGTCCACGACCTCGATCAGGCCGCCGTAGCGGATGCGCGGATTGTCGCTGCCGACCACCATGCGGATCAGGTTCCGCGGCTCGGCCAGGCCGCTGGCCTCGACCACGATCACATCGATCCGGTTGCGCGGTTCTGCCAGCCGCGCGAACAGGTCGTCGAGCTCGGTGACGTCGACCGCGCAGCACACGCAGCCGTTGCCGAGCGACACCATCGCATCGACCTGACCGGCCACCAGCATCGCGTCGATATTGACGGCCCCGAAGTCGTTGACCACGACGCCGATTCGCGCCTGTCGCTGCCGCAGCAGGCGATTGAGCAGCGTCGTCTTCCCGGCTCCCAGATAACCGGCCACGATCAGGACAGGTATGCGCCGGTGTACCCGGCCGAGATCGTCCGCTGCGCGCATTCCGGCCATAGTAGCGACCGTCCCCGCGAGGCCCGCCGGGCACTCAGCGGGGACAGGTGCCCTTCGCGTAGTCGACGGTGGCGGTGGCCTGCGAGGGGGTACAGGTTCTCGGATCCGATGTGGAAGGCCGCGCGGGCGCTGGCGTGTCCTCCGGTGCGCAGCCGCAGCCGATCCAGCAGCACATCGCTGAGGTCGCCCAGCGAGCGCATACTCGAATATCCGCCCGGCGGAAAGTGATTCGCCGGATCTCTGACCACGATCCGCACCTTCACCCCCGAGGCCAGCTTGGCGGCGAGGATGTCGAACAGCCGCACGTCGTACCTGGTGAACAGCGGGCACGGGCCCAGCAGTTCCTGCTCCGAGATCTCGATATGCCGCCGCGCGCTCGCCACCAGCGCGCGCTGGGCGCCGGAATCCGATGAATCGCGATGCCGGATGACCGATGCGCTTCGGCCAGCGGTCCCTGGTTCCCGAACGCACCCTGACCACCCGACGCGCTGACCACCCGGGAGGCTCTGACTGCCCGGCGTGCTCTGGCCGCCCGGCGTGCTCAGACCACCCGGGAGATTCCGACCACCCGGCGAGCCCAGGCGCACGGAAGACTCCGACCGCCGGACGTTCAGTGCCCGCCTCCTTCGGAGACGGGCACTGAACGTGGATCGCGATTCGTTGCGCTTCGGCTAGCGGGCGCTCCGGTTTCCGAGCGCGCCCTGGTTGCCTGGTGCGCTCTGACCACCCGGGAGGCTCTGACTGCCCGGTGAACTCTGGCCACCCGGCGTGCTCTGGCCACCCGGCGTGCTCTGGCCGCCCGGGAGGGATTGGCTGCCTTGGCTGTTCAGGTCGCCTGAGGTGCCTGGGCCCATCAGGGTGGAGACCAAGGTGTAGGCGAGGTTGATCAGCTGGGAGTTGACCGTGGCATCTTCCATGCCGAGGGATTCGGCCAGGGGGAGCAGCAGTTGCATCGCGGTGGTGACGAGCGTGCTCGCCGCGGCATCGGTGCCGCCGGTGGACGGGCCGGTGCCCATCGGGGATGTGCCCGGGGTGGTGCCGGAGTATCCGGACGTGCCTGGCGTGGAGGCATTCGGCGCCGTATACGCGCTCGGCGCGGACGAGGTCTGCGAGGTGCCGGGCGTATAACTCCCGAGCGAACTCGCCCCCGGAACCGCCCCGCCCGGTGCGATCCGCCCGGTCCCGTCGGGCAGAGCCTGCTCCACCCCACCCGGCACCGCCTGCGCCTGCCCACCGGGCAGCGTCCCCGACCCACCCGGCACGGCCTGCCCCGCCCCACCGGGCAAAGCCTGCACATCCCCACCCGGCATCGCCTGCCCCACCCCACCGGGCAAGCCCTGTCCCCCGGGCAGGGCCGGATCCGCCCCACCGGGCACGGCCTGCGCCTGCTCACCGGGCAAAGCCTGCAGGTCCCCACCAGGCGCAACCTGCCCACCCGGCGCCGCCTGACCCGCCCCACCCGGCAAAGCCTGCACATCCCCACCGGGCGCGGCCTGGCTACCCGGCGCGGCCTGCGCCGTCCCGCCGGGCAGCGCTTGCGCCGAGCCCTCCGGCAAGGCGTGTGCGGCTGTGCCCGGCGCCGCTTGTCCTGCGCCGCCGGGGGCGATCTCGCCGCCGGGCAGGGGCTGGGCCGAGCCGTCGGGGGCGGCCTGGGGCGATCCGCCGGGCAGGGTCTGTCGTGCCGCGTTGGGTGCGATCTGGCCGGGCAACGCCGAGCCGTCCGGTGTCGGCTGGGCCGCCTGCCCGGGCGCCGCCGGGGCTCCGGGGAGCGTCTGCGATGTTCCGTCCGGGACGGACGGTGCCGCACCGCCGGGGATGCCTCGGCCGTCGGGCAGCGTCTGCCCCGCCGCGCCAGATGCGGGCGCGGAGTAGGCACCCGGCGCGGTCCCGCCCGAGGCGGTCTGGCCTGGCGCGGTCTGGCCCGGGACGGTCTCGCCCGGCGCAATCTGGCCCGGCGCAGTCTGGCCCGGCGCAATCTGGCCCGGCACGGTCTCGCCCGGCGCAGTCTGGCCCGGCGCAGTCTGGCCCGGGGCGGGGTGGGCTGCTGCGCGGCCTGCGGCCGAACCCGATGGCAGCGGTGAATCACCTACGCCGAGTAGGTATCCGGCCAGGCCGGTGGCGATGGCGACCGCGTGCTTCAGCTGTCCTTCCTTGGATTCCAGGAGCGCGGCGTCGTCGGCATTGGCGCCGTTGCCCATCTCCAGGAACACGTCCGGCACCTGGGTCAGCGCGGGACCGGCGATATCGGCGCGGGTCTGCAGCCCGTCGACCGCGCCGCCGTAGGTGGCGGGCGAGAACCCGCCCTGCAGGTAGGCGTCGCGCACGACCTTGGTCGCCGACAGCCCCGCCCCGGACTGCACCTGGTCGGCCTTGGGATCGGGGATCGGCAGCTGCGGGACGATCAGGTGGAAGCCGCGATCGTGCGCCGCCGCGCCGTCGGCGTGGATGCTGATCGCGACGTCGGCGCCGGATCGGTTGGCCGCCGCCGCGCGCTCGTCGACGCAGCCGCCCCAGCCCGTATCGTCCTGGCGGCTGAGCACCACCCGGGCGCCCATCGCCTCCAGCGACTGCTTGACCAGCTGGGAGACATTCCACGTGATGGTGTGCTCGGGCACGCCGTGCATGGTCGTCATGCCCGTCGTCTGGCACTCCTTGGTGCCGCCGCGGCCGTCGGCGACCGGGCGGAGCAGATCCTCGGTGTGGTTGGGCCCCTGGTGACCCGGATCCAGGAACACCGTCTTACCGGCGAGCTTGGTCGACATGTCCGGGTCGGTCGGGGTGCCGTTGGCGACCGCCGGGAGCAGCCCGGCGGATGGTGCGAGCGCCGCGGCCGTGACGGCGAGGCTGAGACCGGCCTTGACGATGCTTGGCTTCATGTTCGGACGGCGCCCCTCAGGACAAGGAGCGCCCCTCCCTTCCCACTAGTAACACCAAACCCAGTGGTTCACTCTTACAACGTGAATCTCATCACGCAAGCACAGTTATCGAACCGTTACCGCGTGTCGTCAGGCCCCACGCGGCAATTCACGCAGTGACCGCAGCGCATAATGCACGCGCGTCTTCACCGTGCCGACCGGCACGCCGAGATCCTCAGCAACATCCCGGTAAGCCCGATCACACAGAATCACCTGGACGACCGCATCCCGCTGCGGATCGGGCAGCCGCTGCAGCAGCTCGGTGACCAGCAACCCGTCGGCCAGCATGTCGGTGAAGTCCGGGCGCGCGAGGCGCGGATCGACCCGCTCCTCGTAGTCCTCCCAGCTGGTCTCGGCCGGGCGCACCGCGCGCATGCGCCCGATGTCGGTGAGGACGTTGCGCTCGATCGACAGCAGCCAGGTGCGCACGCTGCCCTTGTCGGGGTCGTAACCGGCACAGCCGCGCCACGCCCGCAGCAGCGTCTCCTGCACCGCGTGCTCCGCCAGCCCGCTGTCACCGAGCCGGCGCGCCGCCCGCCAGTGCAGCAGGCCCTGGTCGGACGCGAGCACCGCGGCCAGCCCGCTACGAGTGCACAGTCGCGCACACCGGGCGCCGCAGGAGGTGTCGCGATCGCGGGAGACAGGGCGGGGACCATTCATGCCAGGAATATCGCGAGAACGCGGCGGAACGGCATCGTCGGCGGCACACCAATTTCCGCGAACATGGTGCATCACCACAAATCTCGCCGATTCGACCAACCGGTCCGGTGAACTCTGATAGACCGGACCCCCGGAGGACACGGGGATCTTCCGAGGGCTGTCCGGACCGATCGGCGGCCCGGACATGAGCTCGAGGAGGACCGTCGTGCGTGGACGCACGTTTGCGATCGCGGGCGCCGTGGCGTCCGCGGCGACCATGCTCGGATCCGGAATCGCCGCCGCCGAACCGGCAGCGGCCGTCCCCGGTGACGGGCTGTACCGGGTGGGTATCGATATCCTGCCCGGCATCTATCAGGCGCCGGGGACGTCCGATCCCGCCCACGGCTGCTTCTGGCAGCGGCTGTGGAAGGTGCCCGAACCGGGCGATGCCGATCCGAACCACTTCGTCATCGCCAGCGACCACACCAAGGTCACCCCGGTCAGGGTCATGATCAAGGCGGGCGACGTCGCCTTCCAGACCACCAACTGCGGCCCCTGGGTCATGGTTCCCGCACCGCCGCCCACCGGTTCCTACGGCCCCGGCGGATCGTTCGGTAGCGAGTACTGAGGATTTCGCGGCGCCGCGACGCGCGGCGCCGCGTTCTCTCACCCACCCGATGTGAGCGCTCACAATGATTCGGTGTACTGTCCGGCTGAGTCTGTCGCGCATCCATCGGAGGTTGTCATGGCACCGCCGCCACCCGACCGCACGCCCACCCGGGTCCGGGCACGGTGATCACCACCCGCCGGCGCCTCGCCGACGGCAGGGAGATCCTGTACTTCGACGCGGATCCCGGAACACCCCACACCGCGACCGACACCCGCGACCTGCCGCACACCACCACCCACTCGCAGCGGCGCTTCGACCCGCTGCTGGGCGAATGGGTCGTCATCGCCTCGCACCGGCAGACCCGGACCTTCCTCCCGCCCGCCGACCTGTGCCCGCTGTGCCCGTCCACGCCGGAGCGCGCCACCGAGATTCCCGAATCCGATTACGAGGTGGCGGTTTTCGAGAACCGCTTCCCCTCGCTGTCCACCGACCGCCTGGAACTGCCTGCGACCGTGGCAGATTCGCCGCTGACGCCGCTGCGCGACGGCTACGGGCGCTGTGAGGTGGTGTGTTTCACCAGCGTGCACGACAGTTCGTTCGCGCAGCTGGATCGGCGCCGGGCGCGGCTGGTCGTGGACGTCTGGGCGCATCGCACCGCCGAACTGGCGGACCTGGACGGCGTGGGGCAGGTCTTCTGCTTCGAGAACCACGGCGAGGAGATCGGGGTGACCCTGTCGCATCCGCACGGGCAGATCTACGCCTACCCGTTCGTGACGCCGCGGGTCGCCAAGATCTCGGAGAACGTGGCCCGGTACCGGAACTCGCACGGCGGCAACCTGTTCGGCGATCTGCTGGACGCCGAGCGCGCGGCCGGAGTGCGCGTGGTCGCCGCGAACGAGGAGTGGACGGCCTACGTGCCGCCGTTCGCGCGCTGGCCGTACGAGGTCCAGCTCTATCCACACCGGCGGGTGGCCGATATCCCGGAACTCGACGACGCCCAGCGCGACGGCTTCGCGGCGCTGTATCTGGATGTGCTGCAGAGGTTCGCGCGCCGCTTCGACACCCCGATGCCCTACATCGCCGCCTGGAATCAGGCACCCACCCCGAAATCCGGTGTGCCGCGCGAGGATTGGTGGCTGCACCTGCAGCTGTTCTCGATCCGCCGGGCGGCCGGGAAGCTGAAGTATCTGGCCGGTTCGGAGTCCGGCATGAACGTCTTCATCAGCGACACCACCCCGGAGACGGTGGCGGCCGAATTGCGGGAGGTGCGGTGACGGCGAGCGGATCGCCGGTGCGGCAGGGAGTCTGGGCCGCACCCGGGCGGGTCAACATCATCGGCGAGCACACCGACTACAACGACGGCTACGCCCTGCCGATCGCCCTGCCGCAGACGGTCACCTGCACGGCGGAGGCCGGGATCGACGGACGGGTTCGGGTGACCTCGCGCCAGCATCCCGGCGAGACGGTCGACGAACCGATCGCCGGGCTCGCGGCGTCGCGGACCGCGGGCTGGGCCCGGTACCCGCTCGGGGTCGTCCACGAATACGTCCGCCGCGGGCACGAGATCGCGGGGGCGGCCCTGGACCTCGACGGCGCGGTGCCGGTCGGCGCGGGCTTGTCGTCCTCGGCGGCGGTGGAGTGTTCGGTGGCGATCGCACTGCGCGACCTGTTCGCGCTGCCGGTCACCGACGCCGAGCTCATCGACATCGGCCGGGCGGCGGAGAACTCCTACGTCGGCGCGGCCACCGGCACCCTGGACCAGTCCGCCTCGGTGCTGTGCACGGCCGGGCACGCCCTGTTCCTCGATTTCGGCAAGGGCGAGCACGCGCAGGTGCCGTTCGATCTGACCGCGGCCGGGCTGGAGTTGCTGGTGGTCGACACCAACACTCCCCATCAGCTGGCCGACGGCGGGTACGGCAAGCGGCGCGCCGAATGCGAACGGGCCGCGGCCGCGCTCGGCGTGCGTTCGCTGCGCGAGGTCACCGACGCCGGCGAGGTCGAGCGCATCGCCGATCCGGTGCTGCGGCGGCGCGCCCGCCACATCGTCACCGAGAACGCCCGGGTGCTCGCCGTGGTGGCCGCCCGGCGCGGGGGCGGCGGGCCGCGCGCGCGCGGGCCGCCCCGGCCGGGCGGGGCCGAGTGGCGATGCCGCCAGGCCGGTAGCCGCCTCGAACGCGCCGGATCGCGACGCGTCGCCATCGAGATGAGCTGCGGCCGTAGCGTGGCCGCCCACCGCCCAGTCGCTCGTGGAATGGGCGTCGT